>NZ_JBSFWJ010000001.1:0-367425 GCF_053592695.1 Saccharopolyspora sp. NPDC002578
CCGAAGCCCGCAGCGCGCTCGACGACCTGCTGCGCTCCCTGGCGCTGCGGGATCTTTTTCCCGAGTGGCTCCGCCACGAGGGAAAAAGCTGTCCTCGCGAGGAAGCCACTGAGAACCCGCGGGTGGTCGTTTTGCTCAGGCTGGTCGCTGCTCAGCGGCTTCGCCGCTGACAGGACTGGTGCGGCTTGAGCGGCGCGTGGGAGCTGTTGGTTTCTGCGTGCGACGAAGTTGTTGTGGTGCAGCGGCGAAATGTGCGCGCCGGGCCCCGGTTTGGTCGTCGCCGGGTCAGGGCTTCGGTTTGCGCTTGCGGGTGGGTTTCGGCGGAGTCTCAGCGCGGCCCAGGTAGGTGAGGCGGGTGTGCTCGGTGTGCTCGCGCATCAGGCGGGCGGCGCGGTCGCCGTCGCCGCGTTCGATGGCGTCGATGAGCGCGGCGTGCTCGTCCCAGGACTTCTTGCCGCGCGAGCGCGCCACCGGCGTGTGGTACCAGCGGACCCGGCGGTGCACCTGGTCGGCGAGCTCGCCCAGCACGCGGTTGCCGGACAGCGCGGTGATCCGGGCGTGCAGTGCGGCGTTCGCCCGCACCACAGCCTCGATGTCGTCTGCGTCCAGCGCGCGCACGCCCTCCGCGTGGATCTCGCGCAGCTCGGACACGCCTTCTTCGGTGCGGTGCGCCGCGGCCAGCCGTGCCGACTCCGCCTCCAACAGGGTGCGCACGCTCAGCAGCTGGTCGGCTTCCTCATCGGTGGGGGTGTGCACGAACGCGCCGTAGCCCGGTCGCAGGTCGACCCACTCCTCCTTCTGGAGCCACTGCAGCGCTTCGCGCACCGGCTGGCGGGACACGCCCAGCAGCTCCGCCAGCTCCTTCTCGACCAGGTGCTTGCCGGGTTCCAGCTCGCCGGTGACGATCATCTCGACGATCGCCTCGTGCACGCTTTCCCGCAGCGGCACCGGCCGGGCGACCTGACGTCCGGCCGGTGCGGGGGAGGAGGACGGCGGCATGAGCGGCTCCGCGGCGGTCGAAACGACGAATTCCTGCTGTTCAGAGGAGATTGTTCGGAGAATACAGTATTCGCCGCGTTCGGTGGGCGTTCCGCGTCCGCTCGCGGTCCGGTCCGCGCCGAAGACCATTTGTCCATTGTGGATGATTTAGGCCGTTCGACTGGCTCGGCGGTCGAGGGGTGGACTCGGGCTCGGCGGCGGGCATACAACCGGAGATCGATGCGGGCGACGATCTCGACCGCGGCCGGAGGCGCTCATGGATGCGTGGTTTCCGTGGTGGGCGGTGACGATCGGAGTCGCGGCCGTCGTGCTCGGCTGGGACTTCATCCGGGCTCGCAGGCGCCCGGACGCCCGCGCTCCGGTGGCGTGGTGGCTCGGGCAGATCGCCGTCACCGCCGTGCTGGGCACCGCGTTCGCGCACGGCGGCGCCGGTGCCGAGTTCTTCGTCGAATGGGCGGCCTCGTGGTCGCGCTGCCTCGACCTGGTGGTGGTGCTCGCGGTCGGCTCCGTGGCGGTCGCGGAGGCGCTGAAGTGGCACGTCGTGCTGCTCGCCGTCGGGTGCGCGCTGGTGCTGCGCGCGGTGCTCTCGTTCTCGACCGGAGGCGCGCGCTGGCCGGTCGCGGTGTTCGGGGCCGCCGTGCTCGGCGCGGGCTGGTGGTGGTTCCGCCGATCGGAGCACCCGGAGCCGAGCGCACCCGCGGCGCCCGCTCCGTGGCTGGTGCTGGCCGGAGCGGGCGTCGCCGGTGCCGTGTTCGCGCTGAGCGCGGGCCGCGGCTCGCCGGAGCACGCCGCGGTGCTGTGCTGCGCGGCCGTGCCCGCGCTGCTGGGCGCGCGGGCCGCGTTCGGCCTCGTGGACCGAGCGCTGCACCGGATGCCCGCGAGCGTGCCCGCCGCCCTGCTGGCCTGCACCGGTGCGAAGGCGGTGCTGGTCGGCGTGCTCGCTCCGGTGGACGCGGGCGTCGGGCCGGCGGTGCTGACGGCGCTCACCGCCGGAGCCGCGTTCGCGTTCGGTGCCGTCACGGCCGCACGCGCTCGCGCCGTGCCGGACGGTGCCGCGTGAGGAAACGGCTCTGCGGAAGGAGAACCGCGCCGGTCCCTCAGGCCTTCGCGAGCGGACCTCCGGCGCCGAAGGCCAGGTCCGCGAACCGGTGGCCGATGCGCTCGTGCGCGGCGGCGTCCGGGTGCAAGGCGTCGGGCAGCGGCAGCTCCGCCGAGTCGTCCTCCCCGTAGAGCTCGCATCCGTCGAGGTAGTGCAGGTTCGCGTCGTCGGCCGCCCGCTGCCGCACGACGCGCGCCAGCTCGTCGCGGATGACGCGCAGCGTCAGCTTCCCGCTCGCGACCTCGGCCGGATCGCCCGTGGCGGTGAAGCGGAGCTCCCCGGTGCGCAGGGCGTCGAGGTCGACCGAACCCGGCCCGGGGGTGTCCTCGTGGATGGGGCAGTGGATCGCGGAGACCACCAGCAGCGGCGTCGACGGGTGGCCTTCCCGGATGGTGTCGAGGAAGCCGTGCACGGCGGGCGTGAAGGCGCGCAGCCGCATCAGGTCCGCGTTGACCACGTTGATGCCGAGCTTCACGCTGATCACGTCGGCGGTGGTGTCGCGCAGCGTGCGGGCGACGAACGGGTCGAGCAGGGCGTTGCCGCCGAAGCCCAGGTTGATCAGCTCCACGTCGCCGCGGGCGGCGGCCAGCGCGGGCCAGATGGTGCTGGGGCTCGCGGCGTTGGAGCCGTGGCTGATCGAGCTGCCGTGGTGCAGCCACACCGGGCGTTCGCTCGCGACGGGCTCGACGGGAGCATCGGTGCGCAGCGCGACCAGTTCGGTGATCTCGTTGTGCGGCAACCAGATCTCGACGACCTTGTCCCGCTCGGGCAGGCCGGAGAACCGGGCGGTGCCGGTCGGTCCGGGACGGACCTCGCCGGATCCGGTGGTCACCTCGGCGGTCATCACGTTGCCGCCGGCGACGGTGGTGCGGTCGGTCAGCCGGCCGTCGACGAGCAGGTCGTACGTGCCGTCCGGGCGCGGCGGCAAGCCGGGGAACTCCTTCTTGGTCGGCAAGGTCTCCAGCTCGACGGCGGTGGCGCGGGTGCGCAGCACGAGGCGCACGCCCGACGGTTCCGCCTGCGCCACCAGCAGTCGCTCGTCGGGGCACTGCGCGCGGGCCCGCGCGGGCAGGCGCAGCGGTGCCAGTCCGCGCTCGGTGCGCTGCAGCTCGATCGCGCCGCGCAGCAGCTCGGCGGTGATGGGAGTGGTGGTCCAGCTCTGTTCGTCGCTCATGATCTCGATCCGCATTTCTCGGTTCTTCGTTGGTGTTCTCAGGCCGCGGGCCAGTTGCGCAGGAGGGCGTCGAGGGCGTCGACGATCCGGGTCCAGGTCTCCTCGGAGGCGGGGGCGCTGTGGCTGAACCCGCCGCTGGACTCCAGGCTCACGTAGCCGTGGAAGACGCTGCCCAGCAGCCGGACCGCGTGCGTCTGGTCGTCGCCGTCGAGGTCGTAGCCGCGCAGGATCGCCCGCGTCATCTGCGCGTGCCGGACTCCGGCGCTGGCGGCGGCCGTCTCGTGGTCGAGCGGGAGCCGGGCGGCGGCGTAGCGGCCGGGGTGCTCGCGGGCGTAGTCGCGGTAGGCGTCGGCGAACGCGGCCAGCGCGTCCTTGCCCGCGCGCCCCGCGAGGGCGGCCGCGACCCGGTCTGCGAGCTCCTCCAGTGCTAGCAGCGCGATGTTGGTCTTGAGGTCCTGGGAACTCTTGACGTGCGAGTACAGGCTCGCGACCTTGACGTCGAAGCGTCGGGCGAGTTCCGAGACCGTGACCTGATCGAACCCGACCTCGTCGGCGAGTTCGGCCCCGGCGCGGGTGAGGCGCTCCGTGGTCAGTCCTGCGCGTGCCATGTCGACCATTATGCAGGTGCCTAATACATTTAGGCAAGTGGCTAACTGGATTCGTCGGCGTGATCGGGCCAGTGCTGGGCCGAACGAGTGAAACGTGAACACTGTTCACGATCAGCTGTTGTCCGGTCTGTCCAGGCTTCGTAGCTTGTGGCGCATGATCCGCTTGCTCGGCGCCGCCTGCGCGCTGTCCCTCATGGCGTTCCCGCTCGCGCCCGTCGCGGGGGCCGCACCGCAGCGGCCCGCCGACGACGCCGCGAGCCGCACGCTCACCCTCGTGCCCTCCGAATCGGGAGTGTCCTATCGGGACGGTCACGGCCGGGAAGTGGTGCTGCGCGGCTACAACGTCTCCGGCGAGGTCAAGCTCGCCGAGAACGGCAACCTGCCGTTCGCCGACGCCGCCGACGCCCGGGAATCCGCCGTGGCGCTGCGCGAGCAGACCGGAGCGAACTCGGTGCGGTTCCTGCTGTCCTGGGAACGAGTGCAACCGGCTCCCGACCGCATCGACGAGCAGTACCTGCGCCAGGTCACCGAGCAGATCGCCGCGTTCGCCGACGAAGGCTTCTGGGTGCTGCCCGACTACCACCAGGACCTCTACTCCCGGCACCTGTTCCGCCCCGACAGCTGGTACACCGGCGACGGCGCCCCGAAGTGGGTCGTCGACGGCGGCGACTACCCGGCGGAGAGCTGCGGAATCTGCTTCCACTGGGGGCAGAACATGATGAACAACCAGGCGGTGAAGCAGGCCAAGGCCGACTTCTGGACGAACCGCCGCATCCCCACCCCGGTCGGTGAGGTCGGCGTGCAGGACGCGTTCCTCGCGCAGGCCGAAGCCACCCTCGACCACCTCGCCGCGCACCTCACCGAAGCCCAGTTCCAGCGGATCCTCGGCTTCGACCCGATGAACGAGCCGCACGCCGGGAACCTCGACGAGGGCCAGGACGCCGCGGCCTGGGAACGCGACGTGCTGTGGCCGTTCTTCGAACGGTTCCGCGCCGTCATGGACCGCACCGGGTGGAAGGACAAACCCGCCTACGTGGAACCCACCGTGTTCTGGAACAACAACGTGTCCTTCGTGAAGGAACCGGGCGGCTTCGAGGAGCTCGACGGCCTCGGCACCCGCTACGTGTTCAACTCGCACTTTTACCACGCGCTCGCCCAATCCGGGCTGTACGGCAAGGCGGAGGACGGCGAGAACACCGCGGACTTCGCCGAGATCCGCGACCGCGCCGCCGACCTCGGCACCACCGGATTCGTCTCGGAGTTCGGCCACCCGCTGGGCGGTAGCACCGCCGACAAGTTCCCGACCGTGATGAAGGGCATCTACCAGGGCATGGACTCGCGGCTGTCCGGCGCCGACTGGTGGAGAGCGCCCGCCGAATCCGGGTCGGTGCTGTCCGGCACGCAATGGCAGTGGGACATCTACTACGACCGCCACCACGAGGCGATGAACGGGAACCCCGACAAGATCCAGACCGAGGCCGACGGGTGGAACGGGGAGGACTTCTCCGCGGTCGGCCGCGACGACACCGGCACCCTCGGCCTGCGCGCCGACCCGCGGGTCCTCGACCGGCTGTACCCGCGAGCGGTCGACGGCACGACGGTCGCTTTCACCTACGAGGACCGCTCCCGCGACGGTGAGCAGACCCTGACGTGGAACCGCATCCCGGAGGACATGCCCGCGGTGCGCGAAGTCGTCGGCGACGGGCAGTTCGGCGTGCTCGTGTGGCGCGACGGACCGGGCACCGCGCCGACTGAACTGCACCTGCCGGAGAGCTTCGGGGCGCAGCGCACCACGGTGCTCTCCGACCTCGGCGACGCCGCGCAGCGCCACGACGACCGCCTGCTGATCACCGCGCCCGACGCGCCGGGCACCGTGCACTACGCCCTCGTCGCCAACGGCCCCGAGGCCCCGGCCCCCGACCTCCTCGCCGAAGCCCGAGCCGAACTCGACACCTGGGCGACCGCGAAGCTCCGCTGACCCACCGAACCCGAGTGAACGGCCCGTTCGTCCAACGGCATTGGACGAACGGGCCGTTCACTGCGATCCGGAAGCCGTCTGCGGCGCTCGTGCGGGCGGGCTCGGTGTGGGGTGGGAGTGAGTGAGCGGCCCGTTCGTCCATCGGGATTGGACGGACGGGCCGCTCACTTCGGTCGGAGTCGGTGGGCGGCTCAGCCGGTGATCTCGGCGGCGATGGCCTTGCCGAGGTCCTCGGTGCTCGCGGTGCCGCCGAGGTCCGGGGTGCGCACGGCACCGGCGGCCAGCACCGATTCGATCGCGCGGACCACGTGTGCGCCTGCCTCCTGCTCGCCGAGGTGGTCGAGCATCATCGCCGCCGACCAGATCTGCCCGATCGGGTTCGCGATGCCGCGCCCGGCGATGTCCGGCGCCGAGCCGTGCACCGGCTCGAAGGTGGACGGGAAGCGCCGCTCCGGGTTGATGTTGCCCGACGGGGCCACGCCGATCGTCCCGGTCACGCCCGGCCCCAGGTCGGAGAGGATGTCGCCGAACAGGTTGCTGGCCACCACCACGTCGAACCGCTCCGGCGACATGACGAACCGCGCGCACAGGATGTCGATGTGGTCCTGGTCGACCGCGACGTCCGGATGTTCCGCGGCGATGGCCCGGAACCGCTCGTCCCAGTAGGGCATCGAGTGGTAGATGCCGTTGGACTTCGTCCCCGAGGTGACGTGCGGTTTGCCGATGCGCTCGGCGAACTCGAACGCGTAGCGCAGGATCCGGTCGGTGCCGTGCCGGGTGAACACCGCCGTCTGCAGCACCATCTCCGCCGGAGTGCCCTCGCCCTGGCGCCCGCCGAGCCGGGAGTACTCGCCTTCGGTGTTCTCCCGCACCACCCAGAAGTCGATGTCGCCGGGCTGCTTGTCCCGCACCGGCGGCGTCACTCCGGGCAGCAGCCGCACCGGGCGCAGGTTCACGTACTGGTCGAACTCGCGGCGGATCGGCAGCAGCAGCCCCCACAGCGACACGTGATCGGGCACGCCGGGGTAGCCGACGGCGCCGAGCAGGATCGAATCGTGGTCGCGCAGCCGGTCGAGGCCGTCCTCCGGCATCATCCGGCCGGTCTCCCGGTAGGTCTCGCAGCTCCAGTCGAAGTGCCGGAAGGTGAACGAGGTGCCGTACTCGCCGGCCACCGCGTCGAGCACCCGCAGCGCCTCCGGCATCACCTCGCCGCCGATGCCGTCGCCGGGCAGGACCGCGATCTCGTAGCTGGACATGCCGCCATCCAACGCCGATCGTCCGGGTGGCGTCCAAGACCGGGTTCGCATCCGGCTGATAGGCGTTGCTTATCGTCGCAGCGCCGAGTCGAGGAAGCGCTGCGCGGCGGGGCTCAGCGGAGCGGGCCGGTGGATCAGCGAGATCCGCAGCTCGGCCGCCGGGTCCAGGTCGAACACCCGAGCTCCGCTGCCGCGCGCGAACTCCGCCCAGCCCTCGGTCAGCACCGCCAGGCCCGCGCCGCGCAGCACCAGCGGCAGGATCGCTTCCCGGTGCGCGGTCTCCACCACGATCCGCAGGTCCACGCCCTGCGCGATGATCTCGTCGACGACGTGGCGCATCCGGTTGCCCTGCGGTGAGGTGATCACCCGCTGTCCGGCCAGCTCCGCGCGCCCCACCGTCGCGCGAGCCGGTTCCCACGGCCCGTCGGGGCCGGTGACCACGACGAACCGCTGCCGTTCCACCAGGTGTGCGCGCAGTCCGGGCAGCGCGAAGTCCTCGGCCGCGCCGATGAGCCCCAGTTCGCTGCGCCCGCCACGCACCATGTCCGCGGCCTCCGGCGCGGTGAACGCGGGCTGCACCGCCACGAGCACACCGGGGTTGACCTCGTGGAACCGCCCGATCATCGCGGTCAGCGGTTCCACCGACTGCGAGGGCAGCACCGCCACCTGAACCCGCCCGGTGTGCAGGCCCTTCACCGATTCGACGGTGGCGCGCGTGGTGTCGAGGTCCCGCAGCACCTGCCGGGCGGGTTCGAGCATCGCCCGGCCCGCTTCGGTGAGCACCGCGCGCCTGCCCAGCCGGTGGAACAGCGCGACCCCCACGTCCCGCTCCAGCGTGCGCACCGCCTGCGACAGCGAGGGCTGCGCGACGTGCAGGCGTTCGGCGGCCCGGTGGAACCCGCCCTCGTCGACGATCGTGACGAAGTACTCCAGTTGCCGCGCGTCCACCGTGCCTCCTCGCCTCCGCGTGCTCCGTCCGCATCCTCCCGCCGGAGTGCGATCCGGGCGAGGACCGGCTACCAACGGGAGATGGACGCCGGTGCCGCGCTGCGGGAGATCGCATTCTGGCTGGAACGGGCGGACGAGCCGACCTACCGGGTCCGCGCGTTCCGCCGGGCCGCCGACGTCGTCGCGGCGCACGACGACGTGGTCGCGCGCGCCGGATCCGGCCGGTTGACCGAGCTCGCCGGGATCGGCAAGACCACGGCCCAGGTGATCGAGCAGGCGGTGCGCGGCGAAACCCCGGACTACCTGGCGAAGTTGCGCGCCGACGCCCCCGAGCAGCAGGAAGGGTCCGCGCTGCGGGCCGAGCTGCGCGGCGATTGCCACACCCACTCCGACTGGTCCGACGGGGGCAGCCCGGTCGAGGAGATGGCCCGCACCGCGCGGGACCTGGGCCACGAGTGGATGGTGCTCACCGACCACTCGCCGCGCCTGACCGTGGCGCGCGGCCTGAGCGTCGAGCGGCTGCGGGCGCAGCTGGACCTCGTCGCCGAGCTGAACGCGGCGCTCGCGCCGTTCTGGATCCGCACCGGCATCGAGGTCGACGTCCTCGACGACGGGTCCCTGGACCAGGACCCGGGCGTGCTCGCCGAGCTGGACCTCGTGGTGGCGAGCGTGCACTCGAAGCTGCGGATGTCCTCGCGCGAGATGACCCGCCGGATGTGCGCCGCGGTGGCGAATCCGCACGTGGACGTGCTCGGCCACTGCACCGGACGGTTGCGCTCACGACGCCCGCCGTCGGAGTTCGCCGCGAGCGAGGTGTTCCGGGCGTGCCGCGACCACGGCACCGCAGTCGAGATCAACTCGCGGCCGGAGCGCCTGGATCCGCCGATGGCGCTGCTGGCCGAGGCGTTCGAGCTGGGCTGCGAGTTCGCGATCGACTCCGACGCGCACGCCCCGGGCCAGCTGGACTGGCAGATCCACGGCTGCGCCCGAGCCGAACGCTGCGGCATCCCCGCGTCCCGCGTGGTGAATTGCGCTTCGGGGCGACTCGCGTAGGGCGGAGCATCAGCGGTTCCCTCGCCGCGGGATCGATGCACGGCGAATCGCCAGCCGCCGGTGGCCGGGCGGGCGCCGAGCGCGGGGCACCCGGCGACCTCGATCGGCCCCTCGGGGTCACGCGACCTGGAAGGAGCGCTTCGCCAAGCCCATCCAGTAGCCGTCGATGGTCTGGTTCGGCGGGACGTCCTGGCCGGTCGCGGCGCCGAGGGTGACGAACATCGGGGCGAAGTGCTCGGCGGTCGGGTGCGCGTAGGGCATGCCGGGGGCGCGGTCGGCGTACGCCGCCAGCTCGTCGACGTCGCCGCGGGAGAGCGCCTCCCCGGCCCACAGGTCGAACTCCTGCGACCAGCCGGGAGCCGCGGCGTTCGGGTGCCACTCGGTGAGGAACGGCAGGCCGTGCGTGGTGAACCCGGAGCCGATGATCAGCACGCCCTCGTCGCGCAGCGGCCGCAGCCGCCTGCCCAGTTCCAGCAGCTTCGCCGGCGCCAGGGTCGGCAGCGACATCTGCAGCACGGGGACGTCCGCATCCGGGTACATCACCGTGAGCGGCACGTACGCGCCGTGGTCGAGCCCCCGGTTCGGCTGGTGCGCGACGGGTTCGGTGTCCGGCATCAGCGCGGTGACCTTCGCGGCGAGTTCGGGCGCGCCGGGGCTGCGGTACCGGGTGCGGAAGTAGCGCTCGGCGAACCCGCCGAAGTCGTAGGTCAGCGGCACGCCGGTGTCGGTGGCGCCGAGCATCAGCGGCGCGGACTCCCAGTGCGCGGAGACCATCAGGATCGCCCGCGGGCGCGGCAGTTCATCCGCCCAGGCGGCGAGCTGCGAGGTCCACAGTTCGTCGTCGACGAGGGGTGGGGCGCCGTGGCTGAGGTAGAGCGCCGGCATCCGCTCGGCGTGCGGGGTGGTCATCGCTGCCTCCATGCTTGAAGCTTCAAATAACAGCCTAGGCAAAGGTGCATGACGCTTCAAGTTGTCCGGTTAGACTGGCCGGATGGACGAGCCGAGGTGGTTGAGCGAGGACGAGCAGAAGGCGTGGCGCCAGCTCGCGATGCTCATGACCTTGCTGCCGCCCGCCCTGGACGCGCAGCTCCAGCGCGACTCGGACCTGACCCACTTCGGCTACTGGGTGATGGCGATGCTCTCCGAACGGCCCGAGCGCTCGCTGCGGATGAGCGACCTCGCCGCCCGCGCCAGCGCCTCGCCCTCGCGGGTCTCGCACGTGGTGGCCCGGCTGGAGAAGAACGGATGGGTGCGCCGCGCCCGCTCCGACCGCGACGGCCGCAGCAACCTCGCCGAACTCACCGACGCCGGATACCGCAAGGTCGTCGAAGCCGCTCCCGGCCACGTCGACCGAGTGCGGGACCTCGTCCTGGACGCGCTCACCAGCACCCAGGTCCAGCAGATGGGCGAGATCTGCGGAGCCATGCTCCGCAAGATCGACCCGGACGGCCGGATGGGCACTCGTCCGCTGACGGAGTGATCGGGCTGGGCGCGTTGCTCAGGTGACCTGCTGGTGAGGTCCGGCAGTGCGGCGAACGCGGCCAGGCCGAACGTTCGCGGTCGCCGGTGCGAGCGAGGTAGATCGCCCTTGATCGAGGATCCAGGGGTTCGTCCGGCGTCAATCGCACGGCCGATCACCCTGCGCGCCAACGCTCTTCCGGTAGTCACCCGGCGATGCCGAAGTCGGCCCCGTCGTGATCGACGGGATCGCTGCGCGCAGCGGTAGCGGGTCGCGAGCGACGCTTCAGCGACCTCCGGCCAACGCTCCGCCCTCGCCGTGAGGTGCAGGCCGCCTTCCAGGATCGAGCGGGCTCAGCCGAGCCGTGCGGGTCGGCTGAGCCCGCCCGGTCAGCGGATCGGTGCTGCGGGTTCTGCTGAGCGCTGGCCGTTCTCGGTGGCGTCGGGCTGCTGGGCGAACTGGGTGCGGTAGAGCTCGGCGTAGAGACCGCCTCGGCTGAGCAGGTCCTGGTGGGTGCCCTGCTCGGCGATGGTGCCGCCGGAGATCACCAGAATGCGGTCCGCCTCCCGGATCGTCGAGAGCCGGTGCGCGATGACCAGCGCCGTGCGCCCGGCCAGCGCCGTGGACAGGGCCTGCTGCACGGCGGCCTCCGACTCCGAGTCGAGGTGCGCGGTGGCCTCGTCGAGCACCACCACCGGCGGGGCCTTCAGCAGCAGCCGGGCGATCGCCAGGCGCTGCTTCTCCCCGCCGGAGAGCCGGTAGCCGCGGTCGCCGACGACCGTGTCGAGCCCGTCCGGCAGCTCGTCCACCAGGTCCTGGAGCTGCGCCGTGCGCAACGCCGCGATCAGATCGTCGTCGGAGAGACCCGGCCGTGCGTAGGACAGGTTCGCGCGGATCGTGTCGTGGAACAGGTGCGGGTCCTGGGTGACGACGCCGACCGTGGAGTACAGCGAGCGCAGCGTCACGTCGCGCACGTCGTGCCCGGCGATGCGGATGGCGCCCGCGTCCACGTCGTAGAGGCGTCCGGCGAGGTTCGTGATCGTCGTCTTGCCCGCGCCGGAATGCCCGACCAGCGCGATGGTCTGGCCCGGCTCGGCGCGGAAGGTGATGTCGTGCAGCACGTCGTGCGCCGGCGCGTTCTCCGGGCGGGCGACGGATTCCAGCGAGGCCAGCGAGACCTCGCTGGAGGCGGGGTAGCGGAACGAGACGTCGGCGAACTCGACGGCGGCGGGCTCGGAGCGGGCGCCGAGCTCCACCGCGTCCGGCTTCTCCTCGATCATCGGCCGCAGGTCCAGCACCTCGAAGACGCGGTCGAAGCTCACCAGCGCCGTCATCACGTCCACGTGCACGTTGGACAGCGCGGTCAGCGGGCCGTAGAGCCTGCTCAGCAGCGTGGCCAGCGCGACGAGCGTGCCGAGCTCGAACGCCCCGGACACCACCAGGCCGCCGCCGAGCCCGTACACCACGGCCGTCGCCAGCGAGGCCAGCAGCGTCAGCGCCACGAAGAACACCCGGCTGTACATCGCCGACACGACGCCCAGGTCGCGGACCCGCGCGGCCCGCGAGGAGAACAACCCGGCCTCCTCGTCGGTGCGGCCGTAGAGCTTGGCGAGCATCGCGCCGCCCACCCCGAACCGCTCGGTCATCAGGGAGCTCATCTCGGCGTCGGTCTTCATCTGCTCGCGCGTGATGCGCTGCAGCTTCCGGCCGACCCAGCGCACCGGCAGCAGGAAGGCGGGCAGCAGCGCCAGCGCGATCAGCGTGATCTGCCAGGACAGCGTGAACATGGTGGCCAGCACCAGCACCAGGCTCAGCACGTTCGACACGACCGAGGACAAGGTGCTGGTCAGGGCGCGCTGCGCGCCGATGACGTCGGTGTTGAGCCTGCTGACCAGGGAACCGGTCTGGGCCCGCACGAAGAACGCGACGGGCATCCGCTGCACGTGGTCGAAGACCTCGGAGCGCAGGTCGTAGATCAGGCCTTCCCCGAGCCGCGCCGAGTACCAGCGCTGCAGCAGCGACAGCGCCGCTTCGAGCACGGCCACCAGGGCGACGGCCAGCGACAACCAGACGACCACGCCCATGTCGCGGGGCAGGATGCCGTTGTCGATGATCGCTTTGAACAGCAGCGGGGTCACGATGCCGAGCACCGCGGCCAGGGCGACCAGCACCAGGAACGGGACGATGTCCCGCAGGTAGGGCCGGGCGTAGCGCATGATCCGCCGGGTGAGGCCGCGCGCGAGGCGCTGGCGGGTCACCGACTCGTCGCTGGCGAAGGAGCGCATCGTCTCCCAGCTGACGCCGGTGGGGGTCATGGTGGTGGTTCCTCTCGGTGAGCGGCCCGGTTCGGTGGCGGGCCGGCGCGGCGACCGGTTCGGGGCGGCCCCGCGCGGGGTGTGCCGGTTCCGGTGGTGCGGTGTCCGGCGTCGATCCTGCGACTTCGCGTTAACTCGAAGTCAAACACGCCGCCCGCGCCGGGTGTTCCCCGCGGAAGTCGGTCGATCTCCGCGGCGCGAGCCGGCGGCGGTCGCGGAGTCCGGCTCGCGGCACCTCGGTTCGCCGTCCGATGAGGCCCAAAACCCTTGTGCGTCAAGTGCTTTCGGGTGCTCCAACCGGAATGACCACTCGATCGAGCGAAGCGCGGTCGGCTTGATCACAGTCGATTTCGCGCTTCTGGAGGATCTTGCAACGGGGCGGGAAGGATTACTCTGTGTCCAAGGTTGGAAACGCAGCGCGATCAACCGCGAGCCGCCTGCGTTTCCGGGGGAGCCGAGTTCACTGGGGTGCTCATGTCGATCAACGGAGGGGCCGTGAACGGCCGCCGGGGCCGCCGCCTGCCCCGGAACAACCTGGTCACCGCCGAGGAGCCGGCTGATCGGCCGGATCCACCGGCCGTGCGCGGCGAGCAGGTGGCGCGGGAGCGGCCGACCCGCACCGGCCGCATCCCGCTGCGGCTGGCCGACCGCTACTTCCTCGCCGCCCACGCCGGCGCGGACCGGCTCACCGCGCGGGTCGATCCGGCGCTGGTGGCGCTGGGCTGCGCGGGCGGACTGCTGGTCGAGCTCCTGCTGGAGGACGAGATCGGGGTCGAGCCGACGGTGCGCCCCGCGGGCAAGGGAATGCCGCCCGACTTTCTGTCCTGGTCGGTGCTGCGCGAGATCCGGAACGAACCGGACCACGCCGTGCGCACCTGGATCCGCTACCTCGCGCGCACCGCGACGGAGAAGGTCCGCGCGAGGCTCACCATCACCGACGTGGTGCGGGAAGTCCCGGTCTCCGCCGGGTGGCGCGGCGGACCCGCGGTCGCCTGGCGCACCGGCTCGCTGGACCACCGAACACCGGTGGAGGACCTCGTGGACCTGTTCGCGCACGCCGAATCGGCGGCCACCCGCTCCGGGATGATCACCGTCCCGGAGGCGAAGGCCGAGGTGGCGCTGGCGCTGCTGGCCACCGGCACCGGCGTCACCGGGCGGCTGGGGTTGTCCCGGCCGGTGCTGCGGCAGGCGGAGCGGCGCTCCGAGGACTGGCTGCCGCGGCTGCCCGGCGGGCTGCGCACGGTCGTGGCCGAGGTGACCGCGGCCCGCGAGCAGTGGGCCATGACCCCGCGCCGGTGACCACCGCCCGCGGAACATCGCACAACGAGGGGAAGTACGCGCGTGCCGTCGTCCAAGACCTCCAGAACGGTGGAGGTTCCGCACCGCACCGGACCGGTGTCGAACTCGCTCGCCGCCTCCCGCCTGGGGACGTGGTCGATCATCTTCTTCACCGTCGCCGCCGCGGCACCCGAAACCGTGGTCGGCGGGGGAGCGGTGAGCGGGTTCGCCGTCTCCGGCGTCAACGGGATTCCGGTGGGGTACTTGGCCGTCGCCCTGGTGCTCGGCCTGTTCGCCGTCGGGTACGTGACGATGGCCCGGCACGTGGAGAACGCGGGCGCCTTCTACGCCTACATCGCCAAAGGGCTCGGCCGGGTCCCCGGCACCGCCGCGGGCGGGGTGGCGGTGCTCGCCTACACCATGGTCCAGATCAGCCTCATCGGCGGATTCGGGGTGGGGGCGGCGGATTTCCTGCGCCAGGTGGGCGGACCGGACCTGCCGTGGTGGCTGTTCGCCGGTCTCGGACTGGGCATGGTCGGGCTGCTGGGGTTGCTGCGCATCGACGTCAACGGCCGGGTCCTGGGCGTGCTGCTGATCGCCGAGATCGCCGTGATCCTGTTCTACGACTTCGCGTTCCTCACCGACCCGGCCGAGCCGGGGGTCTCGCTGACGACGCTGAACCCGGCGCAGCTTGGCACCGGCGCGGCCGGGGTGATCCTGGTGATCGCGTTCACCGGGTTCATCGGCTTCGAGAACTCGACCGTGCTGGCAGAGGAGGCGCGCGATCCCCGCACGGTCAGCCGCGCGACCTACCTCTCGCTGGTCGTGATCGGCGGGCTCTACGGGTTCTCGACCTGGGCGATGACCGTCGCCACCGGGCCGGAGCACATCGTGGCGCAGGCCGAGGAGCACTCCACGGAGCTGCTGTTCGCGCTCGCTTCGGACCGGTTGCCCGCCGGGTTGGTGACGACCGGATCCGCGCTGTACGTGACGAGCCTGTTCGCGGGCATGCTGTCGTTCCACCACGTGTGCGCCCGCTACTTCTTCGCGCTCGGTCGCGAAGGCATCGGGCCGCGCGCGCTGGCCGCCACCAGCAGCCGCACCTCGGCGCCGCTCGCGGGTTCGCTGGCCCAATCGGCGCTCACGGTGCTGGTAGTCGGGCTGTTCGCGGTGACGGGCTGGGACCCGGTGACCTACTTGTTCTTCTGGGGTGCCTCGGGCGGTGCGCTGGGCGTGCTGCTGCTGGTCACGGCGACCTCGATGGCGGTCGTCGGCTACTTCCTGCGGGTGCCCGCGCCGGGGCACGGGATCTGGCGGACGCTGCTGGCGCCGGGCTCGGCCGCGCTGGTGCTCGGCGGCGTCCTGTTCCTGACGATCCGCTCGTTCGGCACCGTGCTGGGAGTGCCGCCCGGCGACCCGGCGGCCTGGGTGCTGCCGGGCGCCTACCTGGCGGTGGTGCTGGCCGGACTCGGCTGGGGCGCGGTGCTGCGGGCCCGGTACCCGGATTCCTACGCGCGCATCGGGATGGGCGCGCGATCGATCACCATCCGTCGTTCTGAGGAGCTCATCGATGCAGGCTGAAACCGACGTGCGGGCCAGGACGCTGGTCAGCGCGTTCGTCGACGACGCGGTGTCGCGCTGGCTGGTGCCGGACGCGGACGCGCGCGAGCAGGTCTACCTCGACTGGTTCGACCTGGTCGTCGAGCACGCCGACCGCGTGGGCGCGGTGAAGGCCGCCGGGCCCGTCGTGGAGGTGTGGTTGCGCGGCACCGAGGGGGAGCCGCCGCGGATGCTCGACGAGGAGGGTGAGCGGCGGATGGCCGAGTCGGCGGCACCGTTCCTCGACCGCATCGGCGCGCTCGGCGAGCTCACCGGTGCGCGGCATCCGCTGGAAGCGCACTGGTACCTGTCGCTGATCGGGGTGGTGCCGGACCACCAGCGCACCGGAGTCGGCACGGCGGCGCTCGCGGCGAGCCTGCGGGAGTACGACCGCGCCGGGCTGCCGACGTACCTGGAGGCGAGCAGCCTCGCGAGCCGTGCGCTGTACTCGCGGCTCGGGTTCGCGGACCTCGGTGGCCCGATCGAGCTCCCCGGCGGTCCGGAGCTGTACCCGATGTGGCGCGAGGTGGGCGGTCGGGGAGGTGAGCGGCGGTAGGGCTCAGTTCTGGGATTCGGCCCCGACGTAGTCGAAGTCCCAGGTGCCGGTGCTGTGCGAGCCGGACCGCTCGTAGATCAGCAGCGGCGGCGGTCCGGCGGCGCAGCGCGGCGGGGACTGCGGGCGCACGGGCACGGTGATGCGCGGAACGGGGTGACCGGTGTGGTCGGCGGGAACGCTGACCTCGCGGCCGTCCTCGGGCCCGCCGCGCAACCGGGCGCGGACTTGATCCACTGACCTGACTCCCTTCACCGAGCGGCAACAGGTTCTGACTCGGCCCCGTCCCACCCGGTTCCCGGCCTCACCGGATCGAGTGATCACCGGAGCGGCGGGGCGCGGGTCCGACCGGGTGCTCCGCCGTCGCGATGCGGTGCGGGGAGCGGAAGACCCGCCTTGATCCGTGTTCGCCGATGTGGTCACCGAGCGTACTACCGCCGAGGTTGCCGGAGGGTTTCGATCCGGCTGCGAGCGATCGCCGCATCGGCGCCGGGTGCGCCGGAATTCCGCGCTGTTCTCCCGAAAGCGGCGGATTCGTCCAGAACGCGGGAGTTCGGTGCCGAGCGGTGCCGAAACCCGCGCCGCTGCGGAGCGTGAACCGCTCGTCAGGTGTAGAGGGGAGCCAGCAGCGCCGCGGTCTCGACGAGCCGCGCGGAGTGGACCAGCAGAGCTTCCTTGGGCGTCTGGAAGGTGATCGTCGAGATGCTCACGCCTCCGACGGGGCGCCCGTCGCGATCCAGCAGCGGCGCGGCCATGCAGCGGATCGTCGGCTCGTTCTCCTCGTCGTCGAGGGCGTAGCCGTCGGCGCGGACCTGGGCGAGTTCCCGTTCCAGCGCCGCCGGATCGGTGAGCGTGCGCTCGGTGCGCGCGGGCAGGCCGCGCAGCAGGCCCGCGCGCTCCTCGTCCGGCAGGTGTGCCAGGACCGCCTTGCCGATCGCGGTGCAGTGCAGCGGCAGCACGCCACCGATCCGGGAGGCCATCCGGTACGGGCCTTCGCTGTCGACCTTGCGCACGTAGATCGCGTGATCGCCGCTGCGCAGCGCGACGTGCACCGTCTGGTCGACCTCGGACTGGAAGCGCCGCAGCACGGTGTCCCCGCCGGTGTCCTCGGCCGAGGCGATGGTGGCCGACAGCGCGTAGCTGCGGGGGCCGAGCCCGTAGGCGCCGTCGCCATCGCCGACGACGTAGCCGGAGCCGGTGAGTCCGCCGAGGATGCGGTGGGTGCTCGGTTTGGCGATGCCGGTCGCGGCGGAGATCTCCCCGAGGCGGTGCGGGCCGCCGGGCCGGGCCACCGCTTCGAGCACGCGCAGGGTCCGCAGCGCGCTGCCTTCGCTGGCGCCGGAGGTCATGGTGCACCGCCTTCGGATGTGGGGGTCTTCGGACGTGGAGGGGCCGGGCGTTGATTTTCCGGTGATCGTCCCCTTACGCTACCGTTCATTAAATCAGAACGTCATTCCGCATATCGGAACGACCCCTCGGTCGGGTCGCGCCCCGAGAGCGGAGGCGGCTCGGCTCAAGGAGGAGCGATGGCCGTGCGATCCGAGGCCGCGGACGGGGCGACCCGTCCGAAGGGGCGCGCGAACAACCTGCGCTGGGGCATGGCGCTGCTGTGCTTCGTCGGCCTGTCGGTCAACTACATCGACCGCTCCGCGCTGAGCGTGGCGCTGCCCTCGATGAACGACGACCTCGGTTTCGACCCGAGCGTGCAAGGCCTGATCCTCGGCACGTTCTTCCTGGCCTACGCCGGTTTCCAGCTGCCCGCCGGGGTGCTCATCGACCGGATCGGCGCGAAGCGCTCCTTCGCGCTGGGCGCGCTGGTGTGGGGCGTGGCGACGATGTTGACCGGCCTGGTCACCGGACTGCTCGCGCTGCTGGTGTTCCGGTTCCTGCTGGGCATCGGCGAGTCCACCGGCTACCCGGGTTCGGCGAAGGTCGTCTCCCGCTGGTTCCCGCGCCAGGAGCGGGCGTTCGCCAACAGCATCTGGGACAACGGGGCGCGGGCGGGCACCGCGATCGCGCTGCCGGTGGTCACCGCGATCATCGCGTGGGAGGGCTGGCGGGCCGCGTTCCTCGTGGTCGGCGTGCTGGCGTTGCTGTGGGCGGTGTGGTGGTGGCGGGCCTACCACGAGCCGGAGGACCACCCGCGGGTCACCGAGCAGGAACTCGCCTACATCAGGGCGGGCGGCGCTCGCGAGGAGTCCACTTCGGACAGCGGGGCGAAGGTCCGCTGGCGGGACCTGTTCCGCTACCGGACGGTGTGGGCGATGATGCTGGGCTTCTTCTGCCTGAACTACATCATCTTCTTCTTCATCACCTGGTTCCCCAGCTACCTGGTGCAGGCGCGCGGCTTCGACCTGCTCGAACTGGGCACGGTCGGCGCCGTCCCCGGCGTGGTGGCCATCGGCGGCAGCCTGCTCGGCGGCTGGGTGTCGGACTCCTTGGTGCGGCGGGGCTGGAGCCTCACCAAGGCACGCAAGACCTGCCTCATCCCCGGCATGCTGCTGAGCTCGGTGATCGCGCTGGCGGTCGTGGTGCCGAACGCGGCGATGGCCGTGGTGCTGCTGTCGGTCTCGTACGCGAGCCTCGCGTTCAGCGCCGCCTCGGTGGCCTCGCTGCCCGCCGACGTCGCGCCGCAGCCCGGCCAGGTCTCCTCGCTGGCGGGCATCCAGAACTGCGCCTCGAACATCGCCGGGTTCATCGGCCCGATCGTCACCGGCGTGCTGCAGACCGCCACCGGCGGATCCTTCGTCGCCCCGCTGGTGCTGTCGGGGGCGCTGGGACTGATCGGCGCGTTCTCCTACGGCGTGCTCATCCGCAAGGTCGAACCGCTGCCGGTGCGGGTAGCGGCCGAATGAGCCGCGTGGCGGACTACGGGCTGCTGCGGCAGCAGGATTCGTTGTGGTGCAGCGGAAATCGAGAAAGGATCACCCGGTGAGCGAACGAGCGGCCGTCCTGCACGGGGTGCGCGACCTGCGCGTCGACGAGGTCGAAGCGGAGCCGTTGCGGCCGGGGGCCGTGCGGGTCGCCGTGCGCGCGACCGGGCTGTGCGGCAGCGACCTGCACTACTACGCCGAGGGCCGCAACGGGCCGAACGTGCTGCGCAGCCCGACCGTGCTCGGGCACGAGGCGTCCGGCGTGGTCACCGAACTCGGCGACGGCGCCGACCCGGACCTGCTCGGCAGGACCGTCGCCGTCGAACCCGCCCGGCCGTGCCGCCGCTGCCCGACCTGCGCGGCCGGCCGGTACAACCTGTGCCCGTCGGGACGCTGCTTCGGCTCACCACCGGTGCACGGCACCCTCCGCGGCACCCTGGTCGTGGACGCGGAACTGGTGCACCCGGTGCCCACCGAGATCGACCCGGCGGTGTCCGCGCTGGTCGAGCCGCTGGCCGTGGCGTGCTGGGCGGTGCGCCGCGCCGAGGTGCTCAGCGGATCATCGGTGCTGGTCACCGGGGCGGGGCCGATCGGTCAGCTGACCGTGGCGGCGGCACGGGCGGCGGGCGCGACGCGCATCGTGCTCACCGACGTGGACGCGCGGCGGCTCGCGACGGCAGCCGGTGCCGGAGCCGACGACGTCCTCGACACCACCGCCGAACAGCCCGAAGCGGGGAGCTTCGACCGGCAGCTGGAGTGCTCCGGTGCGCCGGAGGCGGTGAACCTGGCGGCGCTGGTACCGGGCGGAGCGGTGGCCCTCGTCGGCATCCCCGCCGCCCGTCCCGCCGCGCCCGACCTGCTCGCGGCGGCGCAGCGCTGGGAGATCGACGTGCGCGGCTGCTTCCGCTACGGCCCCGGCGCGTTCCGGACCGCCGTGTCGCTGCTGCGCTCGGGCCGGGTCGACCTGGCACGCATGGTGACCGGGCGGTTCCCGCTGGAGCAGGCCGACCGCGCGCTGCAGACCGCCCTGACCGAACGAGACCACTTGAAGATCGCCGTCCTGTCCGAGGAGTCCGCATGAGGATCACCGCAGCCGAAGTCATCGTGACCTGCCCCGGCCGCAACTACGTCACCCTGAAGATCACCACCGCGGACGGGGTGACGGGACTCGGCGACGCCACGCTCAACGGCCGCGAGCTCGCCGTGGCGTCGTACCTGCGCGACCACGTGTGCCCGCTGCTGATCGGCCGGGATTCGGCGCACATCAACGACATCTGGCAGTACCTCTACCGCGGGGCGTACTGGCGCCGCGGCCCGGTCACGATGACCGCGATCGCCGCCGTGGACTGCGCGCTGTGGGACATCCTCGGCAAGGAGGCGGGCCTGCCGGTGCACCGGCTGCTCGGCGGCGCCGCCCGCGACGGGGTGCTGATCTACGGCCACGCCAGCGGGCAGAGCGTGGACGAGCTGCTCGACGACGTGGCCGCCTACCGCGAGCAGGGCTACCGGGCGATCCGCGTGCAGGCCGCGATCCCCGGACTGGAGAGCACCTACGGGCTGCACCACCCGGGCACCGGTGCGACCTACGAACCGGCCGACGCCGCGATGCCCTCGGACAACGTCTGGCACACCCCGGCCTACCTGGAATTCGCGCCGGAGCTGATGCGGGCGGTGCGCGAGCGGTTCGGCTACGACTTCCACCTGCTGCACGACGTGCACCACCGGCTGTCCCCGCTGGAGGCGGCGCAGCTGGGCAAGTCGCTGGAGCCCTACCGGATGTTCTGGATCGAGGACCCCACCCCGGCGGAGGACCAGGAGGCGTTCCGCACGATCCGGCAGCACACCACCACTCCCGTCGCGGTGGGCGAGGTGTTCAACTCCATCTGGGACTGCCAGCACCTGATCACCGAGCGGCTGATCGACTACATCCGGACCTCCGTGTCGCACACCGGCGGCATCACGCACCTGCGCAAGGTGTTCGACCTCGCCGCGCTGCACGGGGTGCGGACCGGGTCGCACGGCGCGGGCGACCTCTCGCCGATCTCGTTCGCCGCCGCGCTGCACTTGGACATCACGGTGCCGAACTTCGGAATCCAGGAGTACATGGGTCACCTGGAACCGGCGAGCGAGGTTTTCAAGACGAACTACGCCTTCCGGGACGGGTACATGCATCCGGGCGACGCGCCGGGCCTCGGCGTTGAGATCGACGAGGAGGCCGCCGCCCGCTACCCGTACGAACCGAAGTACCTGCCGGTGAACCGCCTGCGCGACGGCTCGATGCACGACTGGTGAGCACGCGGCGCCCTCGCGGGAGAATCGCGTGGACCGCCCCGGTGTCCGCCGGGGCGGAGTACGACAGGGAGGACCGGGCGTGATCCGGGTTTTGGCGATCGGCGAGTGCATGATCGAGCTCACCCACCGGGGTGCGGACGCGTTGTCGATGGGCTGCGCGGGCGACACGTTCAACACCGCGACCTACCTGTCCCGGGTCACCGCGCCGGATCGGCTGCGGGTGGACTACGCGACGCTGCTCGGCGACGACCACTACAGCGACCGGATCCTGGCGGCGATGCGCGCGGAAGGGCTCGGCACCGACCGGATCGGCCGCGTGCCCGCGGCCCAGCCCGGCCTGTACCTGGTGCGCACCGACGAGCACGGGGAGCGCTCGTTCACCTACTACCGCTCGCAGTCGGCGGCGCGCGGTCTGTTCGACGAGGACTCCGGCGCGGAACCTGAGTTCGGCGACTACGACGTGGTGTACCTGTCGGCGATCAGCCTGCAGATCCTCACGCCCCGTGCCCGCAAGCGGTTGGGCGCCGCGCTGGTGCGGTTCCGCGACGGCGGTGGCCGGGTGGCGTTCGACAGCAACTACCGCCCGGCGGGCTGGCGCAACGCTGCGGAGGCCGCCGAGCACGTGCGGCAGCTGTGGGAGCTGACGTCGATCGCGCTGCCCACCTTCTCCGACGAGCAGGCGTTGTTCGCCGACGCCGACGTGGAGTCCACCGTGCAACGCCTGCGCGCGGCGGGCGTGCCCGACATCGCGGTGAAGGACGGCGCGCGGGGCTGCGCGGTGCTCGACGGGGACCGGGTCGTCCGGTTGCCCGCGGTGCCGGTGGAGACCGTCGTGGACTCCACCGCGGCCGGGGACGCGTTCGACGCCGCGTACCTGGCGGGCAGGCTCACCGGTGCCGAACCGGTGGAGGCCGCGCGGCGGGCGCAGGAGCTGGCGGCGACGGTGATCCGGCATCCGGGCGCGATCGTCGCCGACTCGGTGCTGCCCAAGCGCGGGTGAGCCGGCGCGTGACGCGATTCGCCCGGAGTGAGCGAGTTCGTCCGAAGTGGCGGCCCGGCATGATTTCCCCGGCCCGCAGCCGAAATCCGGCCCACCGGTCGCTGCGCTGAACGGGTGAGGTCCGGTGTACAAAGAACCATGGGCATCACACGTTCGGCCGCACTGCGCTTCCACGCGGACGCCGTGCGCGCGGAGACGCACGTCAACCTGTCCGCGGTCCGCACCGACGGCAGGCACCTGTGGGTCGGCGGCGACGAGACCTCCACGGTCGAACGGTTCACGCGCACCGGAGCCCGGGAGGTGGAGTACGCCGAACACACCTCGTTCAACCTGACCGAGGTGCTGGAGCTGCCCGGCTCGGCCGACGACGAGATCGACATCGAGGGCTTGGCGCGCAGCGGTCCGTTCCTGTGGGCGGTCGGTTCGCACAGCGCCAAGCGCAAGAAGCCCAAGGCGCACCACTCGGACGCGAAGGCCGCCAAGCGCCTGGCGACGGTGTCGGCGGAGCCGAGCCGCCGGGTCCTCGCCCGGGTCGCGCTGTCCGCCGACGGCGTCCCGATGCGCCGCGGCCCGCACGGCGAGCGCAGCGCCGCGCTCGGTGAACCGGGACTGCGGGACCTGCTCGCCGATGATCCGCACCTGGGCCCGTTCCTCGCGATTCCCGGCAAGGACAACGGTTTCGACGTCGAGGGCATCGCCGTGCACGGCGAACCCGGAGCGGAACGGGTCTTCCTCGGCCTGCGCGGACCGGTCCTGCGCGGATGGGCCGTGGTGCTGCGGCTCGCTCCGCGCGAGGACGACGGGGAGCTGGTGCTGCGCAAGGTCGACGGTTCGCGCCGCTACGCCAAGCACTTCCTCGACCTCGACGGCCTCGGAGTGCGCGACCTGTGCCCGCACGGCGACGACCTGCTGGTGCTGGCCGGGCCGTCGATGGCGCTGGACGGCCCGGTGCGCCTGTACCGCTGGCCCGGCGCGGCGACCCTCGACGCCCCCGACGTGGTGCGCGGCGCGGAACTGGTCCGCGAAGCCGACCTGCCCTTCGGCGAGGGCGACGACCACCCCGAAGGCATCACCGTGCTACCCGACGGCGACGTCCTCGTCGTCCACGACAGCCCAGCCCCCGCTCGCCTCCCGGCTCCGGGCACGGTCCTGGCCGACGTGCTCCGCCTGGACTGAGCGGCCCGGCCCGTCGAGCAGGTCGAAGGGCCTCAGAACCAGGAGCCCGCGAGGAGTTTCAGGGAGCGGAGCCGGTCGGCCGGGTCGTGGCAGTAGGTGACGGTGATGAGCTCGTCCGCTCCGGTGCGGTCGACCAGCGCCTCAAGTTCGCGCACCGCCGTCGCCGGGGAGCCGATCGCGTTGATGCTCAGCATCGAGTCCGCGAAGCGGCGCTCGTGCTCGCCGCCGACCTCCTCTGGTTCCGTCGGCGGCTGCAGGCCGCGGCGGTTTCCGCTGCGCACGTCGAGGAACATGCGCTGCGCGGTGGTCCACAGCCGCGTGGCCTCCTCGTCGGTGGGGGCGACGACGACGTTGACGCCGACCATCACGCGCGGTTCGGTGAGCTGCGCGGTGGGGGCCTCGGTGGAGAACGACGAGCGGTAGACGTCCAGGATCTCGTCGAGACCCGCCGGGGCGAAGTGCGAGGCCACCGCGAACGGCAGCCCCAGCTGCCCGGCGATGGACGCGCCGTTCACCGTCGACCCGAGCACCCACAGCGGCACGTGCGTACCGGTTGCGGGGCCGGCCGTGACGGGGGCGCTGTGCGCGCGGCCTTCGTCACCGAACCAGCCGGTGAGGTCGTAGAGGGAGTTCGCGAAGCTCTGCGCGTCCGAGCCGGAGCGGTTGAGCAGCTGCGCGGTGAGCTGGTCGGTGCCGGGCGCGCGACCCAGGCCGAGGTCGATGCGGCCGGGGTGCAACTGGGCGAGAGTGCCGAACGACTCCGCGACCTGCAGCGGCGCGTGGTTGGGCAGCATGATGCCGCCGGACCCGACGCGGATCCGCTCGGTGCGGCCCGCGGCCTGGGCGATGAGCAGGGCGGTGGCGGTGGCGCCGAGGTACTGCGTGTTGTGGTGCTCGGCGTACCAGACCCGCGAGTAGCCGAGCTCGTCGGCTAGCTCGGCCGCCGCCATGGACGAGGCGATCGCGTCGGCCATCGTGGAACCGTCGCTGACGGACACGAGGTCGAGGACGTTGAGCGGGACGTGCGGTGTGGTCACGAAGCCCCTCCGGGCGGGTCGGTGTCGAGGAATTCGTCGGCGATGGCCTGGTTGTAGCGGGTGACCATGTCGGACAGCGTCCGCAGGTCCTGCTCGCTCCAGCCGGTGAGCATGGCCGCGGTGCCCGCTCGGCGGCGGGCGTGCACGGCGTCGACGGCTGCGGCGCCCTGTTCGGTGATGTGCACGATCGAGCGGCGCCGATCGGCCTCGCAGGGTGTGCGGGTGACGCACCCGGACCGCTGGGCCGCCAGCACCTGTCTGCCGGTCGTCGACGGGTCGAGGCCGAGCGCGGCGGCCAGGCAGGTGATGTCCTGCGGGCCGCGCGCGATCAGGGTCCGCAGCAGCAGATACCCGGCGCGGTCGACTTCCTGGTAGAGGTCGCCGCGGCGGCACAGCATCTCCAGGTTCCGCACCAGTACCGCGGTCTGGAACTCGATCACGTCGAGCGCGTCGCACTGGTCGTCGCCGGAGATCCGGTCGTCGCGGGAAGCGGGCGGCTCGGCCAAGACGTCCTCCCTCACTCCGGTGCTGATACCGGTATCGTACCGGTATCTCGGCGGAGGCCGGACCCAGCCGGGTCGAAGGGCACTCGGGGGAGCGGCCCTCAGCGCAGGATCAGCGCGCGGCCGACGCCGAGCGGGGCGCCACGCGCAGGTCCGCGCGAATCGCCTCGGCGGTCTCCAGCAGCGCGGGCAGCAGGTTCTCCCGCGCCTGCTCGCCGGTGGTGCGGCTGGCGTGCGAGGAGATGTTCGCCGCCGCGACCACCTGGTCCGAGCGGTCCCGGATCGGCGCCGCGATCGAGCGCAGCCCGGCCTCCAGCTCCTGGTCGACCAGCGCCCAGCCCTGCTCCCGGATGCGGGTGAGCTCGGCGCGCAGCTGCTCGGCGCTGCCGACGGTGTGCGGGCCGAGCGGATCGAGCCGCACCCCCGCCAGGAACTCGTCGAGCCGCTCCGCGGGCAGGTGCGCCAGCAGCACCCGCCCCATCGAGGTGGCGTAGGCGGGGAACCGGGTGCCGATGTTGATCGAGACGGTCATGATGCGGCTGGTCGGAACCCGGGCGATGTAGACGATGTCCTCGCCGTCGAGCACGGACACCGACGCCGATTCGTGCACCCGCGAGACCAGCCGCTCCAGGTGCGGCTGCGCGATCTCCGGCAGCGACACGCTCGACAGGTACGCGAAACCGAGCTCCAGCACGCGCGGGGTCAGCGCGAACACCCGGCCGTCGGTCCACACGTAGCCGAGCTGCACCAGGGTGTGCAGGAAGCGGCGGGCCGCGGCGCGGGACAGGTCGGTGGCGCGGGCGACGTCGCTGAGCGTCATCTCCGGCCGGGACTCGTCGAAGGCGCGGATCACCGCGAGGCCGCGCGCCAGCGACTGCACGTAGCCGCTCGATTCCGAAGCCGGTTCCATCGCTCTCCTCGCTCATCCGGTGTGGCCGGACGCCGCCGTCCCGCCACCACCGTTGCATACCGGACGGACCACCCCGGTACCCGTCCCCGCCGCCGCCGCGCGCTGACCGGCGGCGATCAGGCGTCCCGCGTCGACTCACCCGGCGGATTCCTCCGCGGCCAGCACGTCGCGGGCGAGCGCGAAGGCGCGGTTCGCCTTCGGCACCCCGGCGTAGACGGCCACGTGCATGAGGACCTCGCGGATCTCCTCCTGCGACACGCCGTTGCGGCGGGCGGCGCGCACGTGCATCGCGAACTCCTCCTCGCAGCCGGTCGCCGCGAGGATCGCGAGCGTCAGGCAGCTGCGGGTCGGGCGCGCAACGCCCTCGCCGGTCCACAACTCGCCCCACGCGTAGCGGGTGATGAAGTCCTGGAACCCCGCGGTGAACTCCGTCGTGTTCGCCACCGCGCGGTCGACGTGCGCGTCGCCGAGCACGTCCCGGCGCACCGCCATTCCTCGCTGGTGCCGGGTGGTGTCGTCGGTCATCTGTGCAGTCCCGTCGTCGTCTCGTTCTGCTTCGGGGGTCGGGTGGTGGAACCTCGGCCGCCTTCTCGCTGTCGGATCGTTTTTCGAGTGGCTCCGCCACGCGGGACAGTGCCGTCGTCGCCGCGAACCCGCGGTGTACCTGTTGTTCTCGCCGCCTACGCCGCTCACTTGAGGTCGGCAAGGTCAATGGTGGTGCTGATCAGGGGGCGTCGTGCGAGGACTCGTGCAGGCTCCGCGTGAAGTGGTGCAGCAGCAGGCGGTTCACGGTCTCGGCGCGTTCGACGTTGGCCAGGTGGGAGGCGTCGGTCAGCACTTCCACCCGCGCGCCGGGCACCGCGGCGCCGATGCGCTCCGCGTGCGGCGGGGGAGTGGCCGGATCGTCGCGACCGGCGATGACCAGCGTCGGCGCGGTGATGCGCGGGAGCCCGTCGACGAGGTCCAGCTCCGCGATGGCCTCCGCGCAACTCGCGTACCCCTCGTCGTCGCAGGCCGCGAGCGCGCCGCCGAAGCGGGCCACGACGTCCGGGTCGGTGGCCAGCGCGGGCGTGAACCAGCGGCCGAGCGATCCGTCCACCATGGACGCCGTGCCGTCGCGCCGGGCCTGCGCGGCGCGGTCGCGCCACGCCTGGCGCGGGGTGAGCTCGGCGGAGGTGCAGATCAGCGCGAGCCGGTCCAGGCGCTGCGGGGCGTGCTCGGCCAGCCACATGCCGGTCATGCCGCCCAGCGACACCCCGGCGAAGTGCGCCCGCTCCACGTCGAGGTGGTCGAGCAGTTCCAGGACGTCGCCGCCGAGGTCGGCCAGGTCGTAGCGGCCGGGCGCGGCGGGGGTGCGGCCGTGGCCGCGCTGGTCGTAGCGCAGCACCCGGAAGCGCTCCGCCAGCGCGGGCAGCTGCGCGTCCCACAGGCCGAGGTCGGTGCCCAGCGAGTTCGACAGCACGACCACCTCTGCACCTTCGGGGCCGGCGAGTTCGTAGTGCGGGGTCATTGCGGATTCCCTCCCGATTCGTGCAGCGCCAGCGCGCGATCGATGAACGCGCCCGCAGCGCCCAGGTGGTCGCCGGGCTCGGTCGCCTCGATGATCTGCGCTTCGGACAGCGCGGCGCGCACCCGGTCGTCGCCGAGCAGCGCCGCGCGCAGCGTGCCGCCGCGTTCGACGACCTGCGCGCACAGCTCCCGCACCACCCGTTGCGCCTCGGTGCGGCCCAGTTCACCGCGCAGCGCCGAAGACGCGCTCTCGGCCATCACCAGACCCGCCGTGATGTCCACATTGGACGCCATGCGCCCGGTGTTCACCCGAAGACCGGACAGCAGCCGCTCCGTCCCGGCGGCGGAAGCCGCGACCAGCCGCAGCAGCTCCGCCAACGGCTCCCACTCCGCCTGCCACGACCCGGCCGCTCGCTCGTGCGCCTGCGGCATCGCCGCGAGCAAGGTCGACACCAGGCCCGGAACGCGATGGGTCGCGGCGGAGATCAGCACCGACCCGGCCGGGTTCTGCTTGTGCGGCATCGCCGAGGAGCCGCCGGAGCTGCCCTCGGCGAGCTCACCGACCTCGGTCTGCGCGTGCAGCTCCACGTCCAGCGCGATCTTGCCGAGCGCGCCCGAGACCGTTCCCAGCGCGCCCGCCAGCTCACCGATTCGGGTGCGGTCGGTGTGCCACGGCAGCACCGGCTCGGCCAGTCCGAGCTCCGCGGCGAGGTGTCCGAGCACCGCCACGCCCTGATCGCCCAGCGACCCCAACGTGCCCGCCGGGCCGCCGAACTGCACCGCGAGCCGCCGCGACACGACCCGGTCCAGTGCGGCGGTGGCCTCGGTGAGCGCGGTGAGCCAGCCGGCGCACCGGCGCCCGAACGTCGTCGGCAGCGCCTGCTGCAGCAGCGACCGCCCGATCATCAGCGTGCCGCGGTGCTGCTCGGCCAGCCGCGCGCACCGGTCCGCCGCGCCGCGCAGGTCGCCCAGCACCCCGCGCAACGTGCGGCGCACGACCAGCATCGCGGCCGTGTCCAGCACGTCCTGGCTGGTCGCCCCGACGTGCACGTAGGGGCGAGCGGCGGGGTCGAGCAGTTCGGTGAGGTCGCCGACCAGCGCGATCACCGGCGTCGCCGAAGCGACCGCGCGCCGCGCGACGGAATCCAGGTCGAACTCCTCCGCCCGGCAATGCGCCGCGATCTCGTCGGCGGCGGCCGCCGGGATCACCCCGGCGCGCGCCTGCGCCCGCGCCAAGGCGGCCTCGAAGTCGAGCATCGCCTGCACCCACGCGGCGCGGCCGGTGCGCCGCTCGGCGTCCGGGGTGCTGAACATCGGGTTGAACACGGCGGCCTCAGAGCTCGAAGAAGACGGTCTCGGCGTCGCCCTGCAACCGGATGTCGAAGCGCACCCCGTCCGGCTCGGCCACCGCCACCAGCGTGCCCCGGCGCTGCGGGCTCACCTCGGACAGCACCGGGTCGGCCTCGTTGGCGGCGGCCTCGTCGGGGAAGTACGCGCGGGTGATCAGGCGGTTGAGCATGCCGCGGGCCAGCACCGTCACGTTCAGGTGCGGAGCCTCGGTGCGCCCGTCCGGCGTCGGCAGCGGGCCCGGCTTGACGGTGCGGAACCAGAACCCGCCCTCGGGATCGGTGCCGCAGCGACCGAATCCCTGGAACGAGGCCGGTTCCCCGCGCGGATCCGCGGGGTGCGAGAACCTGCCGCGCTCGTCGGCGTGCCAGATCTCGATCACAGCGTCCGGCACCGGATCGCCGTTGCCGTCGAGGACCGTGCCGCGCACCACCACCGCTCCCGGCGCGCCCGCCGGGACGACCTCTGGGCCGTCCGGCCACAGCAGACCGTCGGGCAGCGCGTAGAAGGGGCCGACCGTCTGCGACGGCGTGGTGACCTCAGCGGAATCCGCCATCAGTCGTCGTCCTCCTCGTCGTCCTCGAACGGGGTGGCCGCGCTGCCGCGCAGCACGATGTCGAACTTGTAGCTCAGCGCCCACTCCGGCACCGTGCCGTCCAGGTCGAACCGGCTGATCATGCGCTCGCGCGCCCGCGGATCGCGCACCGAGTTGAAGATCGGGTCCTGGTGGAACAGCGGATCGCCGGGGAAGTACATCTGGGTGATCAGCCGCTGCGTGAACGCCTGCCCGAACAACGAGAAGTGCAGGTGCGCCGGCCGCCACGCGTTGTCGTGGTTGCGCCACGGGTAGGCGCCGGGCTTGATCGTGACGAACCGGTACTCGCCCTGCTCGTCGCTCATGGCCCGCCCGACACCGGTGAAGTTCGGGTCCAGCGGAGCCGGGTGCCGGTCCCCGGCGTGCCGGTAGCGGCCCGCCGAATTCGCCTGCCACAGCTCGATCAGCGTGTGCGGCACGGGTTTGCCGTCCGAATCGAGCACCCGGCCGCTGACGATGATCCGCTCGCCGAGCGGTTCGCCCTCGTGGCCGGTCGTCAGGTCGTGATCGGTCTCGGCGACCCGGTCGTGGCCGAGCAGCGGGCCGGTGACCTCGGTGAGGTACTGCGGCAGCAGCTGCAGCGGCTGCTTCGGGTACCGCAACGCCGAGGAGCGGTATTCGGGCGTGTTCAGCGCCGGGTGCGAGGCGTCGTCGCGCCGGTAGCGGGGCAGCAGCAGCTCGGAACGCTGCGGGGTGGTCTCGGCTGGCATCGTCGACTCCTCCTTCACGCGTGCAGGACCACGGCCAGGCCCTGCCCGACGCCGATGCAGATGGCGGCCAGGCCCCAGCCGCCACCGGCGCGGTGCAGCTGGTGGGCCAGCGACCCCAGGATGCGCGCTCCCGACGCCCCCAGCGGGTGGCCGAGCGCGATGGCACCGCCCTGGACGTTGACGATCTCGGGATCCAGTTCCGGCCACTCGGCGAGGCAGGCCAGCGACTGCGCGGCGAACGCCTCGTTGAGCTCCACCGCCGTCAGGTCGCCCCAGCCGATGCCCGCGCGGCGCAGCGCGGTGTTCGCCGCCGCTACCGGCCCGATGCCGAACACGTCCGGGTCGACCCCGGCCACCCCGCGGCCCGCGATGCGCGCCAGCGGCGTCGCGCCGAGCTCACCGGCGACGGACTCGGACCCGATGAGCAGCGCGGCGGCCCCGTCGTTGAGCGGCGAGGAGTTGCCCGCGGTGACCGTACCGTCCGCGCGGAACGCGGGCCTGAGCTTCGCCAGCGCCTCGACGGAGCTGTCCGGCCGCACGCCCTCGTCGCGGGTGAGCTCGGTGTCCGGGACGGCCACCACCTCGCGGTCGAACGCCCCCGCGTCCCACGCCGCGGCGGCGCGCCGGTGGCTGCGCACCGCGAACTCGTCCTGCTGCTCGCGGGTGAGCCCGTAGCGGTCGGCGAGCTGCTCCGCGGAAGCGCCCAGCGCGATCGTCCACCGCTCGGGCATCTCCGGGTTGGTCATCCGCCAGCCCAGCGTGGTCGAGTGCAGCGTCTCGTGGCCGCGCGGGAAACCGCCCTCCGGCTTCTGCAGCACCCACGGTGCGCGGCTCATGGACTCGACCCCGCCGGCGATGGCGAGCTCCTGGTCCCCGGTCTCCACGGCCCGGCTCGCGCCGATCACGGCCTCCAACCCGGAGCCGCACAGGCGGTTGACGGTGGCGCCCGCGACGCTCGTGGGCAGGCCCGCCAGCAGCGCCGCCATCCGCGCGACGTTGCGGTTGTCCTCGCCGGCGCCGTTGGCGTTGCCGAACGCGACGTCCTCGACGCGCGCCGGGTCCAGGCCGGGCGCGCGCCGCACGAGGGCGCGCACCACGTGCGCGGCGAGGTCGTCCGGGCGCACCGCCGCGAGGCCCTTGCCGTAGCGGCCGACTGGGGTGCGCACCGAATCGAGGACGTAGGCGGCCTCGGTCATGCCTGATCTCCTTCGATCGTCGCCTTCAACTCGCGCAGCACCCGCAGCTCGGTCTCGCTCGGAGCCTGCTGCACCGCGGGCTCGGGGACCACCGCGAGGTCCCAGCCGGTGGCGGCGCGCACCTGCTCGACGTCCGCGCCGGGGCTGAGCCGGGTCAGCGTCAGCTCGCAGGTCTCGGGGTCCGGTTCCATGATGCCCAGGTCGGTGATCACCTTCACGGGTCCGCGCCCGCGCAGGCCCAGCCGTTCCCGGTCGCCCTTGCCGGTGCCGTAGCCGACGGAGCTGATGAAGTCGACGGACTCCACGAAGCTGCGGGTGCTCTGGCGCATCACCACCAGCACCTCGCGGCAGGACGCGGCGATCTCCGGTGCGCCGCCCGCACCGGGCAGCCGCACCTTCGGGTCCGCGTAGTCCCCGCCGATGATCGTCGAGTTGATGTTGCCGAACTTGTCGATCTGCGCGCCGCCGAGGAAGCCGAAGTCGATGCGGCCGGGCTGCAGCCAGTAGTTGAAGATCTCCGGCACGCTCACCACCGAGTCGGCGGTGTCGGCGAGCACGCCGTCGCCGATGGACAGCGGCAGCCGGTCGGGTTTGGCGCCGAGCGTGCCCGATTCGTAGATCAGCACCAGCTCGGGCGCGTGGGTGCGCCGCGCCAGGTTCGCGGCGGTGCTGGGCAGGCCGATGCCGACGAAGCAGGCGGCGCCGTTGGTGAGCGAGCGCGCGGCGGCGACGCTCATCATCTCGTCGGCGGTGAACGTCCCGGTCATCGTGCGCTCCTCTCGGCGAGTCCTTCGGTCTTCAGCCAGGACTCGAACTCCGCGCGGTCCCGCGAGAGGGCGTCCCAGCGCCGGTAGTAGGAGTTGTCGCGTTCCGAATAGCCCTGCGCGTACGAGGGGTGGGCTCCGCCGGGGACTTCGGCGACGGCGGTGACGGCCCACTTCGGCAGCACGACCGCACCCGGACGCGGGGTGAGCTCGTCGACGATCTCCTCGACGGTCACCAAGGATCGCTTCGAGGCGAGCACCGCCTCCTTCTGCACGCCGGTGATGCCCCACATCTGCACGTTGCCCTCGCGGTCGGCCTGCTGGGCGTGCACGACGCCGACGTCCGGGTTCAGCGCGGGCACCGCGGCCAGCACCTCGCCGGTGAACGGGCAGGTCACGGTCTTGATGGAGTCGGTCTGCGCGGGCAGGTCGGTGCCGGTGTAGCCGCGCAGGATCGCGAACGGCAGCCCGGAGGCGCCTGCGGCGTAGCGGTTGGCCATGCCCGCGTGGCTGTGCTCCTCGATCTCCAGCGGGCGCGGCCAGGAGTGCTGCACCGCGTCCCGGAACCGGTGCAGCGATCCCACGCCGGGGTTGCCGCCCCAGGAGAACACCAGCTTGCGAGCGCACCCGGCGCCGATGAGCTGGTCGTAGACGATGTCCGGCGTCATCCGGCACAACGTGAGGTCCCGCTTGCCCTGCCGGATGATCTCGTGCCCGGCCGCGACCGGGATGAGGTGGGTGAAGCCCTCGAGCGCGATCGAGTCGCCGTCGGCGACCAGCTCCGAGATCGCCTCGCTCAGGGTCAGGATGCGTGCCACCGATCCGCTCCGATCGTGCGCATAGTGAACAGATGTGCTTCCTGCGAACGCTATGCGGCGAGCCCGCGGCGGTCAAGCACCCACCGAGGCGGCGGAAGCGGAGTGAACGGACCGTTCGTCCAATCTCGTTGGGCGAACGGTCCGTTCACTCGGGAAAGCCCGTGCGCCATGCGGAGATTCGTCGCATGGCGCGATGAGCAGTGCATCAGTGCGGCTGCGGTTCGGAGTGAACGGCCTGTTCGTCCAACGGGATTGGACAAGCGGTCCGTTCACCCGCTCAGATCGGTGCGGCCGGCCCGCGCGGCGGTGGAGTCGGATGGAGTGAACGGACCGTTCGTCCAACCGGATTGGACGAACGGTCCGTTCACTCGGATCGCGCGGGTGGGTGCGGAGGTTTTCCCTCACGGGTGCTCGGCGGTCGCTGCGGTGGCGGGCGAGTGCGGTGTGCTGTCCGGCGGGGCTTTCGCCGGGGAAGGGAGGCGTCGGCCCAGGAGTCGACACGACCGGGAGGAACCGATGTCCGCGCACCAGGAGCATCCGCCGAACTGGCCGGAGAAGGAGCCCTACGGCACCGCGGACACCCGCGACGACCTGTGGCCGCGCGGGGACAACTCGTGCGTGCTCGACCTCGAACTGCGGCCTCGGGACGAGGAGCTCGACAGGATCTGGATCCGGGACACCTACGTCAACTGCTTCGTCGTCGACGGAAGTCCGATCTACGTCGCCACCGGCACCACCCGTCCCGCCGGCCGCTCCGGTCCGTCCCCGTGGAACGACGGCATCTTCGTGTGGACCGCCGCGGCGCTGGACGGGCCGTGGACGCTGGTGGACACGACCGGGATCAGGCCCGAGGCGGAGAAGGGCAAGGTGTGGTCACCGGAGTTCGCGGGCGAGAACGAGCCCGGACGCACCGTGGTCGCCCCGTGGCAGGAGTACTGGCACGACGAGCAGGGCAAGCGCGGCAACGTGTGGGCGCCGGAGGTGCACCACTTCCGCGGCACCTGGTACGTCGTCGCGTGCATGGGCGATCACTCCCGCAAGGTCGGCACGTTCCTGCTCAAGAGCGAAGGCGGCATCGGGGGGCCGTACCGGGTCGCCGAGGGCAACCTGGACAAGCCGTTCGGTGACCTGGTGGGCGACGCGCCGGACGGGGTGGATCCGGACGTCTACTTCCACATCGACGGCGGCCTGCACACCGAGGGCGACCGGGCGTGGCTGGTGCTGCACAACGACCTGTACGCGCGCTTCCAGGACGACATGGAGGACATCGTCCCGAAGACGGACCTCCCGAAGTTCCAGCAGACGCGGTACTCGGAGGAGCCGTACCTCGAAGGCGCGTACGTGCTCAAGCACGAGGGGAAGTACTACCTGGTGCACGCCGCCTGGAGCCGCGAGGCCGGTGCGGACCGGTACGCCTACGACGTGCGGGACGGGAAGCAGTGCCAGTACGACGCGATCATCGCCGTGTCGGACGCGTTCGAAGGGCCGTACTCGAAGCGCTGGACCGCCGGTGTCGGCGCCGGTCACAACAACCTCTTCGTCGACGCCGAGGGCGGGCTGTGGGCGACGTTCTTCCGGAACCCGGCCGCGGGCTACTGGTCCCACGACTCGCGCGTCGGGGACTCCGCGGTGCCGGGCGTGGTGCGGATGGAGTGGACCGGACCGGACGGAGACCGGATCTACGTCCGGCGGCGCTGAGCGTGCCCCGCCGTCGGCGCGAGCCTCACCGCGACTGCGGGAGCAGGTCCTGCGCGAGGGTGCTGATCGTGTCCAGCGCCGCCGCGGTCACCGGGTGCTCGCGGCCGGGGTACCGGTCGCCGTCGCGCGGCCGCTCGTGCGCGCGGGGACGGCGAGGACTCCTCAGAGGTAGCCGCTTTCCGGCAGGCCCTCGTGGGGGAGTCCGAGCACGCCGATGGCCGCGTTCGCGGCGGCCGAGGCCTGCTGGTGGCCGGTCTCGCCCCAGTTGAGCAGGTCTCCGGCCTTGCCGGGGTGCACCAGCAGCCGCAGGTAGGTGCGGCCGTTGTCGGGGTCCGGTTCCGGCGGGTGCACGCCGCTGATCTCGGCGACCATCCTCACCTGCGCGTACGGCGCGAAGCCGTCGTCGACGCACTGGTAGCCGAGGTAGTGCGGCTCGGCGATGTCCAGCGTCACCTCTTCGTAGGTCTCCCGCCGCAGGATGTCCACGTAGGCGGACTCGCCCGGTTCCGGGCGACCGCCCGGCAGCGAGTGCTTGGCGCCGTCCACCCGGATCAGCACCCGTCCGTCCGGTGCGAACAGGAAGCCGTACACCTGGCGGACGGGTAGGCCCTTCGGGACGGCGCGGGTGTGCCAGGTGAACTTGGCCATGGCGGGATCCCCTTCCTGCGTCTCCCGGCGGGGCGTCCGCCGATGATCGAACCGATCACGTTACCGGGCGCGGGGCGGCAAGTCGCGCTTCGCCGCGCGGAGATCTCCACGACCGCCCGATCCGGTCGGTCGATCATCCACTGTGGATCGAACGGTGACGGGTGTCCGATGAGTGGAACCGCCCCGTTGCGCTGTTGACACCATTCCGGTGCTCTGGTCGGATGAAATGGTGTTCATCGCGACCAGACTGACCAGAAGGCGCCACGTGGATTTCGCCCGCGTCGGCGCGCAGGGCTGTCGTCGCTGATCTGATCGTCGCGCCTCGTTTCGGAGGCGACATCAGTTCCTTTCCTCTCCGGTGATCGCCGATCGGGCGCCGCACCGCGCGGCCCCGCCCGGCGTTCCCGTTCCACTCGGCCGTTTCCGCCGATCCGAATCCGGACCGGCGATGTTCGACGGTCCGGTTCCCCTTTCCCCGCGATGCCCGGAAATCCTTCCCGCGCACCGCTCGCGCCGCCTGCTCCACGACGGGAGACGAACGTGTCCGCAGACAGCCCTGCCGAGCCGCTGAAATTCGCCTACTGGGTGCCCAACGTCAGCGGTGGCCTGGTCACCAGCAAGATCGAACAGCGCACGAACTTCGGATTCGAGTACAACAAGGAACTCGCGGTGCTCGCCGAACGAAGCGGATTCGAATACGCGCTGAGCCAGGTGCGCTACGCCTCCAGCTACGGCGCCGCGCAGCAGCACGACCCGGCGGCGTTCAGCCTCGGACTGCTGTTGGCGACCGAGCGGCTCAAGCTCATCGTGGCCGCTCACCCGGGGTTGTGGCACCCGGCGATCCTGGCGAAGTTCGGCATCACCGCGGACATCCTCTCCGAAGGCCGGTTCGCGGTGAACATCGTCAGCGGCTGGCTCAAGGAGGAGTTCACCGGCCTCGGCGAGCCGTGGCTGGAGCACGACGAGCGCTACCGGCGCACCGAGGAATTCATCCGGGTGCTGCGCGGATTGTGGACGGAGTCGAACTTCGACCTCGCCGGGGACTTCTACCAGATCCGCGATTTCAGCCTGCGTCCGCAGCCGTTCGACGTTCCGGGACGGCCGCACCCGGAGATCTTCCAGGGCGGCAATTCCTCGGCGGCGCGCACCTTGGCCGGGCGCGTCTCCGACTGGTACTTCAGCAACGGCAAGGACTTCGACGGATTCAGCGAGCAGGTCGCCGATGTCCGGGAAGGGGCCGCGGCCAACGGGCGCACCGTGCGCTTCGGGCTCAACGGTTTCCTCATCGCCAGGGAGACGCAATCCGAGGCGAAGGCCGTGCTCAAGGAGATCGTCGACAAGGCCGACGTGGACGCCGTCGAAGGATTCCGGAAATCGGTGCGCCAAGCCGGGAAATCGACCTCCGACGGCAAGGGAATGTGGGCGGATTCCGAATTCGCCGACCTCGTCCAGTACAACGACGGATTCCGCACCGGATTGATCGGTACTCCGGAGCAGATCGCGCACCGCATCATCGAGTACAAGAAGCGCGGCGCGAACCTGCTGCTGCTCGGATTCCTGCACTACCTCGAAGACGTCGAGCACTTCGGGAAGCACGTGCTGCCCATCGTCCGCGAGCTGGAAGCGGACCTCGACCGCACCGGCGACCCGATCGGCGTCTCCTGAAGCACCTGATTCCTTCCCCGCACAGCAAGGAGAAACGCACATGAGCACCACTGAGGCCGATACCGTCAACGACACCGCCGGGCGCTGGGGACAGCGGCCCGGCACCAGGGAGGGCTGGCTGGAACGGGCGCAGGACGTGGCGGCGCTGCTGGCCACCGACGCCGTCGCCCGCGACCGCGCGGGCGCCACCCCGCACGCCGAAGTCCGGCTGCTCAAGGAATCCGGGCTGGTCACCTTGCTCGGCCCCGTCGAACACGGCGGCGGCGGGCAGACCTGGAGCACCGCCTACGAGGTGATCCGCGAGGTAGCCAAGGGCGACGGCTCCATCGGCCAGCTGCTCGGCTACCACTACCTGTGGGCGTGGGCGGTGCGCCTGGTCGGCACCGACGCCCAGATCGACGCCGTGGAACGGCTCTACACCGAGAGCGACCTGTTCTTCGGCGGCGCGGTCAACCCGCGCGACTCCGACGTGGTCATCACCGACGAGGGCGACGAGATCGTCTACACCGGGCGGAAGTCCTTCTCGACCGGGAGCAAGGTCTCCGACCTGACCGTGCTCGAAGGCGTGCTGGAGGGCACCGACAAGCACATCTTCGCCATCGTGCCCTCCGACCAGGAGGCCATCGTCTACGGCGACGACTGGGACAACCTGGGCCAGCGGCTCACCGAATCCGGCAGCGTCGAGATCAACGGGGTGCGGGTGCCGTGGGCGTCGGCGGCCGGGTACGTCGACAAGGAGTTCCAGCCGCTGGTCTACAACACGCTGAACACGCCCACGATCCAGCTGGTGTTCGCGAACTTCTACCTCGGCATCGCGCAGGGCGCGCTGGACGCGGCGACCTCCTACACGAAGGAGAAGACCCGCGCCTGGCCGTTCGGCGGGGACGACAAGGACAGCGCCACCGAGGAGTTCTACGTCCTCGACGCCTACGGCGATCTGCAGGCGAAGCTGTGGGCGGCGGAGGCGTTGGTGGACCGCGCCGGCGAGCGCATCGAAGGGCTGCTGCACGCGGAGCGGGCGAGCGTGACGGCCGAGCAGCGCGGTGCGGCGGCGGTGCTCATCGCCGCGGCGAAGGAGCGGATCGTGGCCACCGGGCTGGAGATCGCCACGAAGATCTTCGAGGTGACCGGGGCGCGGGCCACGTCGAACTCGACGGGCCTGGACATCTACTGGCGCAACCTGCGCACCCACTCGCTGCACGACCCGGTGGCGTACAAGCGCGTCGAAGTGGGCCGCTACACGCTGCTCGGTGAGATCCCCGAGCCGACCTGGTACACGTGACCGGACCGCTCGTCCCGCCGGTCCGGGCCCCGTTCGCTCAACCGGGCCTGGACTGGCGGATCTCGGTGGCCAGCACCGCCGCTTGGGTGCGGCGTTGCATGCCGAGCTTCGAGAGCAGCTGCGAGACGTAGTTCTTCACCGTCTTCTCGGCGAGGAACATCCGTTCGGCGATCTGCCGGTTCGTCATGCCCGCGCCGATGAGCTCCAGCACGGCCCGCTCCTGCTCGGTGAGCCCGCGCAGCGGGTCGTCCTGGGCGTGCTTGCGCCGCTGGCGTTCCAGCACCGCGGTGGCCGTGCTGGAATCCAGCAGCGACCGCCCGGCCGCTACCTCGCGGATGGCGGAGCGCAGGTCGGAGCCCAGCACCTGCTTGAGCACGTAGCCGGAGGCGCCGGCCATGATCGCGTCCAGCAGTGCCTCGTCGTCGGAGAACGACGTCAGCACCAGGCAGCGCACGCCCGGCAGCACCGACAGCAGGTCCCGGCACAGCTCGATGCCGTTGCCGTCCGGCAGCCGCACGTCCAGCACCGCCACGTCGGGGCGCGCCGGGGGCAACCGCACCAGCGCCTCCCGGACCGTGCCGACCTCGGCGACGATCGTGAAGTCGGATTCGTCCTCCAGGAGGTCGGCGATGCCGCGGCGCACCACTTCGTGGTCGTCGACGAGGGCGATGCGGGTCTGCCCGCCGCCCCCGTCGCGCGCCTCGGTGGTGCCCGGTGCCTCCGGGACGTCGTCGGTCGTGTCCATGCCGCAGCCCCCGCTTCCACCCGCGGTGCGCGAGTGCCTGACCCCCTTTTCCCCAGGTTAAGCGCCGCGGCTCCCGCGTCGCTCGGTTGCGGCGGGTCAGCTGATCCGCACTCCGGTGGTGGTGCTCCTGCGCGTCGTCATCCGACCGTCTCCCGTCCCGCGTGGTGACCACGGTCGCCCCCAGTTCTCTTCACCTGTTCGAGGGTACGAAACGGACACACCGCGTAACACGGTCAAAGGTCCCACCCCCGGTCGGATGACCGGGGCCGGGAGTGGTTCCGACTCTCGCTGCGCTGTGGTGTCATCGGTGCTGATCATCGTCGCGGGCCCCTGCGGTCGCGGCGGCACTCGGGGTTGGAGGGGCGGCGGGATGCGGCGAGGACGACGGGGCCATCCGTGCGAGCCGGACGCGAGCCGGTTGGGTCCGTGGACGTGCCCGGAGTGCGGTCAGCACTGGGAGATCCACGGCGTCGCGGGCACCGAGCCGAAGGTGCGCCGGGTCAGCCGCGTCGCGAAGTTCGTCGCCACTTGGCTGGGCGGCTGAAACACCCGGCCCCGGCGCCACGAGGCACCCCCGCACCCGCCCGGGACGCCCATCGGCGACCAGCACCACCGAACCGCCCACTCCGGACGGACCGCGCCCACTCCGGCGTGTCGGATTCCTCGCGATTTCGCGAGAAATCGAAAGAAGTTCGCACCCGAACGGAGCCTGGTGCGCCCTTGGAAAAGGTGCCGTGACCAGTGAGGACACTTCGCGCTGGTGATCACTGCGGGCCTGCGGGGCTCGGTGATCTCTCGCGAAATTGCGGGAGGTTGAAGCAGGTTCGACCGGGGGTCAGGTGGGGTCCGGTTCGGGGGGCGTGAGCAGGGGGACGCGCCAGGACAGCAGGGTTCCCGTCGGGTCCGCGTCGGTCAGCTCCAGGGTCCCGGAGAGCTGGACCGCCCGGTCGCGGAGGTTCCGCAGGCCGTTCCCGGACGAGCCGGCGCCGAGTCCGCGGCCGTTGTCGCGGACCTCGATCGTCAGGTCCGTGCCGGTGTCGATGGACACGGTGATCGCGGTGGCCTCGCCGTGGCGCAGCGCGTTGGTGACCGCTTCCCGCACGACCGCCTCCGCGTGCTCGAAGTACGCCGCGGGCACCGCGGTGTCGATCTGGCCGGACATCCGCACCGCCGGGGTGAAACCGGCCCCGCTGCTCGCGTCCGCCACCGTGTCGAGCAACCGGCGGCGCAGGCTCACCGGATCGTCGGCCTCCGGAGCCGAGTGCAGGTCGAAGATGGCGGTGCGGATCTCGCGGACCGTGTCGTCGAGCTGCTCCACCGACTGCTGCAACCGGCGCCGCACGTCGGTGTCGGTGGCGCGGCGCAACGTCCCCTGCAGGCTCAGGCCCGTCGCGAACAACCGCTGGATCACGTGGTCGTGCAGGTCGCGGGCGATCCGATCCCGGTCGCCGAACACGTCGAGCTGCCGTTGCGCCCGGTTCTTCGCGGCCAGCTCCAACGCGATCGCCGTCTGGTCCGCGAACGAGGCCAGCAGCGGGACCTGACCCGGCCCGAACGGCCTGCTGTCCTTGCGGCGCAACGCGATCACCGCGCCCGCGCCCGCTTCGCCCGAGTGCAGCGGCACCGCCAGCGCCGGACCGTAGCCGGGCAGCACGTGCTTGAGCCCGTTGACCGGGGCCGCCGACACGTCGGCCTCCAACACCGGGGTGTCCCCGGTGAGGCTGGCCAGCACCGGGCCGTCCGTGCTCACCGGGATTCCCACCTCGATGTCGGCCTCCCCGGCGACCGCCTCCACCCGGGCCTGCCCGGAGGAGGTGCCGTGGCGGGCCAGCACGATCAGCGCGCAGTCGGCGCGGGAGATCTCCATCGCGCGCTGCGCGATGAGGCGCAGGCCATCGGCCGTGCTGACGCCGGACAGCAGCTCCGTGGTGATCTCGCTGGACGCCTGCAACCAGCGGTGCCGCAGCCGGGCCTGGTCGAACAGCCGCGCGTTCTCCACCGTCACCCCGGCCGCGGCGGCCAGCGCCCGCAGCACCACCTCGTCGTCCTGGCCGAACTCGCCGCCGTCGAGCTTCTCGGTCAGGTACAGGTTGCCGAACACCTCGTCGCGCACCCGGATCGGGATCGCGAGGAAGCTCCGCATCGGCGGATGCCCCTCGGGGAAGCCGATCGACGCCGGGTGCTGGGCGAGGTCCGCGAGCCGCAGCGGGCGCGGGTCCCGGGTGACCTGGCCGAGCAGGCCGCGTCCGCGCGGCGTCGGCCCCATCCGGGCCGCCGTGCCGGCGTCGATGCCGACGTGCACGAACTGGGTGAACTCCCCGCCGGGGCCCAGCACCCCGAGCGCGCCGTAGCGGGCCTGCACGAGTTCCGCGGCGGCCGACACGATGCGGTGCAGCGTGGTGTTTAGGTCGAGCTCGGTGCCGATGGCCAGCACCGCGTCCAGCAGGTCCTGCATCCGGTCCCGCGTGCTGACCACCCGGGCCAGCCGCTCCTGGAGCTCGCCCAGCAGTTCGTCCAGCCGCAGGTCGCCGAGGGTGGAGGCCACCTCTTGCAGCCGGTCGGTGACCGGGTCGGGACGGGAGGCATCGGACATCGCTGATCCATCGGTGTGGGCGGAGCGCGCGGCGTTTCCGGGAGGGACGCGCCGCTCGTCCGGGTGCCGGGCGGCTGGGGGAGTGGGGCCGGCGGCCGAGCTCGTGCCGGATCGTCGGAGGGCGCGAGCCGCGATGCCGGAGCCCGCAGTCGTGCCCGCGGAGGACGTGCCTGTGCTCGGTGTGCCGGCCGCGTGCCGTCGGCGCGGGGTCGAGCGTATGACCCGAGTGTGACCGACCGTTCCGTCGCCAGCTAGTCGTTCTAGAGGGGGTCCCGGGTCGGCCTGCGCAGGGGCGCGTGGCGGTGGCTCGGACCCTGCCTTTGATCTTGACCCTGAGCAGGGGAGGGCGGGGGAGTCTCTCGGCGGTTTCCTCGCTGCGGGATCGATTTCTCTTCCCTGTACCGCGAAATCGCCATCCGCGCGTGAGAACCCGCGGTCGGCCCGGCTGCGTGCCGGGTCATTGCCGCAGCGCTCGCGGGACACCGAGGATGAAGATCCGTGCTCAGGCGGGCGCCGGGGAACCTTCCGGGGGTGGGGCCAGTTCGCCCGAGTCGTCGGCGGCGAGCTTGGCGAGCAGTTCGCGGAGGCGGTCGGACTCTTCCGGGCTGAGGCGGTCCAGCATCCCGCTGTTGATCGAGTCGGCCAGCGCGGTGGTGTCGCGGAGCACGCGGCGGCCGTCGGCGGTCAGCTCCAGCTGGCGGCGCCTGCGGTCGTAGTGGTCGACGCTGCGCACCACCAGGCCGCGCTGTTCGAGGCGGGTGAGCATCGCGGCCAGCGTCGCCTTGTCGATCGCCGCCCGCCTGCCCAGTGCGGCCTGCTCGATGCCGGGGCTCTCGTCGATCGCCGTGAGCGCGGCGTACTGCGGCTTGGTGAGCTCGGGCGACCGCGCCTGCCAGCGCGCGCCGTGGTCCTGGATGACTCGGCGCATCAGGTGGAACACCGCGTTTTCCAGCTGCACAACGCACTCCTCGATGGCGGGTCGGTGGGCTCGCATCCTACGAGATCAGTGCCATCGGGGAGGTCGTTATCTCGGGACCTCGCCGCGACCAGTGGTAGTCTGTACACGAACGTTCGCATACGAACGAATGGAGGGCGGCGTGCGGCTGATCATCGGGATGACCGGGGCCACCGGCGCGCCGCTCGGAGTCCGCCTGCTGCGCGCGCTGCGCGAGCAGCCCGGCGTGGAGACGCACCTGGTGCTGAGCCGCTGGGCGCGCACGACGATCGAGCTGGAGACCGGACACACCGCGCGCGAGGTCGCCGAGCTCGCCGACGTGGTGCACGGATCCGGTGACCAGGGCGCGTCGATCTCGTCCGGTTCGTTCCGCACCGACGGCATGGTGATCGTGCCGTGCAGCATGAAGACCCTCGCGGGCATCCGGATCGGCTACGCCGACGGGCTCGTCGGCCGCGCGGCCGACGTGGTGCTCAAGGAGCGGCGCAAGCTCGTCCTGGTGCCCAGGGAGACGCCGCTGAGCGAGATCCACCTGGAGAACATGCTCGCGCTCTCCCGGATGGGAGCGGTCCTGGTGCCGCCGATGCCCGCCTTCTACGACCACCCGGAAACCGTGAGCGACGTGCTCGACCACGTCGTGGCGCGGGTGCTCGACCAGTTCGAGCTGCCCATGCCCGGCGCCCGCCGCTGGAACGGGCTCGCCGAAGCCCGCCGCGGCGACCGACCCTGAGGAGGAGAAGTGGCCCACGACGACCTGCGGTCCTACCTGGACGCGCTCGACGAGCAGGGGCAGCTGCTGCGGATCTCCGAGCAGGTCGACCCCGAGCCCGATCTCGGCGCGGCGGCCAACGCGGTCTCGCGGCTCGGCGAAGGGGCGCCCGCGCTGTACTTCGACGACGTCACCGGGTTCACCGACGCGCGCATCGCGCTCAACGCGCACGGTTCCTGGGCGAACCACGCGATCGCGATGGGGTTGCCGCCGACGACCTCGACCCGCGAGCAGGTCCAGGAGTTCATCCGGCGCTGGGAGGACTTCCCGGTGCCGCCGGAACGCCGGGCCGATCCGCCGTTCCTGGCGAACTCGCGCGAAGGCGCGGAGGTGGACCTGTTCGAGGTGCTGCCGCTGTTCCGGCTCAACGACGGCGACGGCGGCTTCTACCTGGACAAGGCCGCCGTGGTCTCGCGCGACCCGGACGATCCGGAGAACTTCGCCAAGCAGAACGTCGGCGTGTACCGGATGGAGGTCACCGGCCGTAACGAGCTCGGCCTGCAACCGGTGCCGATGCACGACATCGCGCTGCACCTGGGCAAGGCCGAGGAGCGCGGCGAGGACCTGCCGGTGGCCATCGCGCTCGGCAACGACCCGATCCTCACCGTCGTCGGCGGCACCCCGCTGGGCTACGAGCAGTCCGAGTACGAGATGGCGGGCGCCTTGCGCGGCGCACCGGCGCCCATCGCGACCGGCCCGCTGACCGGGTTCGACGTGCCGTGGGGCTGCGAGGTCCTGCTGGAAGGCGTCGTCGTGGGGCGAAAGCGGGAGATCGAAGGGCCGTTCGGCGAGTTCACCGGGCACTACTCCGGCGGCCGGAACATGCCGGTGGTGCGCATCGACCGCATCTCGTTCCGCACCGGTCCGATCTTCGAATCGCTCTACCTGGGCAAGCCGTGGACCGAGATCGACTACCTGATCGGCCCGGCGACCTGCGTGCCGCTGTACCAGCAGCTGCGCGCGGACTTCCCCGAGGTGCAGGCGGTCAACGCGATGTACACCCACGGGCTGCTGGCGATCGTGTCGACGAAGAAGCGCTACGGCGGATTCGCCCGCGCGGTGGGGTTGCGGGCGATGACGACCCCGCACGGGCTCGGCTACACGAAGGTCGTGATCGTCGTCGACGAGGACGTGGACCCGTTCGACCTGCCGCAGGTGATGTGGGCGCTGTCGACGAAGGTGAACCCGGCGAGCGACCTGGTGAACCTGCCGAACATGTCGGTCGTGGAGCTCGATCCGGGGTCGCAGCCCTCCGGCATCAGCAACAAGCTGGTGATCGACGCGACGACGCCCGTCGCCCCCGACGTGCGCGGCCACTACGGCCAGCCCGTCCGGGACCTGCCCGAAACCGGCCGGTGGGTGGAGAAGCTGCGGACCCTGCTGCGCGAGAAGTGATGCGACGTCGCCGAACGAGAGGAGTGCCCGATGTGCCCGCGTTGTGCCGCTGAGGACCTGACCAGGCAAGCCGTGTCGCCGGTCGAGGGCGTGTGGGAGGTGTGGCGCTGCGAGCGGTGCCGCTACTTCTGGCGCAGCACCGAACCGGCCCGCCGCACCGAGCGGGAGTCGTACCCGGAGGCGTTCCGCATGACGCAGCGCGACATCGACGCCGCCTCCGAGATGCCCGCGATCCCGCCGCTGCGCTCATGAACGAGGTCGCGCTGATGTGGGAGGTGCGGGTCGTGCCCGGCGAGCAGCACCGGTTGCTCGACTGGGCGCGGGAGCACGCCGTGCCCGCCGTGCGCGCGGCAGGCTGCCGCGACGTGCGGCTGTACCGGTCGGAGCAGCAACGGGTGGTGCTCATCGCCCACTTCGCGGCAGCGGAGGCACCGGTGCTGCCGGAACCTCCGCCGCACCTCGCGGCCCGGCCGCCGCACCAGTGGACGTTCGACCGCGTGCTGTGACGAGCCCGCGGTGGGGCGCTCAGGTGCGTTCGCGGGTGCAGGGGTCTTGGCAGGCGTGGTTGAGGCCGGGGAGGGGCAGCGGCTCCACCTCGACGCGCCGCGTGCCGATGGTGAACCAGGACAGCACGCCGCCGAGCGCGCACACCGCCGCCGAGATGAGCATCGCGAGCCCGAACCCGGCACCGACGGTGCCGCCTGGTTCGGTCATCCCCGCCACCAGCGGCAGCACCGCCACCGCGACCAGCCCGGCCAGCCGGGAGATCGCGTTGTTCACCCCGGAGGCCACCCCGGCGCGATCCTGCTCCACGGAGGCCAGTACGGCGGAGGTCAGCGGCGCGACGGTGATCGACAGGCCGAGACCGAACACGACCACACCGGGCAGCACGCCGGTGAGGTAGCTGGAACCCGGCACCGCCAGCGTCATCAGCGCCAGCCCGGCGGCGCAACCGAAGGGGCCGATCGTCATCGGCAACCGCGGCCCGGTGCGCTGGGCCAGCGCCCCCATCCGGCCCGAGATCAGCAGCATGATCACGGTGATCGGCAGGGTAGCCACCCCGGCGCGCAGCGCCGAATACCCCAGCGTCTGCTGCAGCTGCAGCGAGAGCAGGAACAACGCGCCGCTGAGCGCGGCGTAGACGGTGAACGTGGTGAGGTTCGCGCCGGTGAACTGCCGCGAGGCGAACAGGTTCAGCGGCAGGATCGGGTCCCGGGTGCGGCGTTCGATCAGCGGGAACGCGACGAGCCCGGCGACACCGGCGGCCAGCGCGAGGACGGTGAGCGGGTTCCAGCCGCGCGCGGGCAGTTCGATGAGCGCGTAGATCGCACCGGCGAGTCCGAGCGTGACGCTGCCCGCCCCGGCCAGGTCGGGTGTTCCCGCGCGACCGCTGCGCGTCTCCGGCACGTGCTTGGCGGTGACGAACAGGGCGACCGCGGCCAGCGGCACGTTGATGAAGAACACCCAGCGCCAGGACACCGCGTCGACGAGCCAGCCCCCGACGAACGGTCCCAGCGCCGAGGACACCCCGGTCAGCCCGGCCCAGGTGCCCACGGCGCGGCCCCGGTCGTTGGCGGCGATGGTGGAGTTGATCAGCGCGAGGCTGCCGGGGACCAGCAGTGCACCGCCGACGCCCTGCACCAGTCGCGCCACGATCAGCGCCTCCCCGCTGGGCGCGAGCCCGCAGCCGAGGGAGGCGGCGGTGAACACGACCAGCCCGGCCTGGAACACCCGGCGGCGGCCGTAGCGGTCCCCGAGCGCGCCGCCGAGCAGCAGCAGCGAACTCAGCGTGAGCAGGTAGGCGTCGAGCACCCACTGCAGGACGGCGAACCCGCCGCCGGTGTCGCGCCCGATGGCGGGCAGCGCCACGTTCACCACCGAGCCGTCCAGGAACGCCACTCCGGAACCGAGGATGGTGCCGACGATGATCCACCGGCCGGCGCTGCTGGCCAGCGGGATGGACGCGGTGGGATCCGGGCTGCTCATGCGGTCCTCTCCAGGAGCTGGACTGGAACCTCCTCGACCCACCGAGAATAGGTGTCCGCACTCTTACCGGCACTGTTCTTGGCCTGGGTAGGGGTCGGGTGGCGGAACCTCAGTTGCTTCCTCGCTGCGGGATCTTTTTCCCAAGTGGCTCCGCCACGAGGGAAAAAGCTGTCCTCGCGAGGAAGCAACTGAGAACCCGCTGGTGGTCGGCTTGCTCTGGCTGGTCGCTGCTCAGCGGCTTCGCCGCTGACAGGACAAAGACAACAACGTCGCTCCCAGGGCAAGATCAACGATAGGCGGGTTTCGCCATCCGGCCGCCCGGGCGAGCCGTGTTTATCCATTGTGGACGATTGACGGCGGGCGTGGTGGTGCGTAGAACACTGGGCGATGACCGGTGGGGCGATGTGCTGGAGTGGCCGATGACCGGAATCCGCCCGGAGAACCCGCGCATCGACGGGCGGCCGGGGCCGCTGCTCGGCGTCGACGACCTCGCGCCGGTGCTCAGCTGGTCCTTCGTACCGGAGGACGACGAACCCGGCGGCGTGCAGACCGCCTGCCACGTGGTGGTCACCGATCCGGACGGCGCGGTCTGGTGGGACACCGGGATCGTCGAGTCCGGCCTCGCCCAGGTCCGCTACGCCGGGCCGGAACCCGGCGCCCGGCAACGGCTCCGCTGGCGGGTGCGGGTCCGCGACGAGCACGACCGCTGGTCGACGTGGAGCGCTTGGTCCCACTGGGAGCTGGGGCTGCTCACCCGGTGCGACTGGGCCGAGGCGAGCTGGATCGCCCACCCCGAACGGGAACCCGGTGATCCGCTGCCGATCTTCGCGCGGTCGTTCACCGCGCGGGCGCCGGTGAGCCGGGCGCGGCTGCACGTGTGCGGGCTCGGCGTCCACGTCGTCACCCTCAACGGGCGGCCCGTCACCGACGAGGTGCTGGCGCCGGGCAACTCGAACTACCAGCGCTCCGCGGAACACCGGGTGCACGACGTGACGGAGCTGCTGCACGACGGCGAGAACACCCTGGGCGTCGCGCTCGGCCACGGCACCGCGCACGTGCACCGGCACGGCACCAACGGCGGCGCGCGCGACCCCTACTCGTGGTGGACGAGCGAGGAACCCGCCACGGGTGCGCTGCTGGTGCCGGTGCACCCGGGAGCCGACCGGATCCGAGTGGCCGAACCCGCGGCGCACCACGTCGGGAGCTCCGTCACCGTCGGTACCCGGCAGTGCTGGGAGAGCAGGCAGATCGCGGCGGTCGACGCCCGCGGGCTGATCATCACCCCGCCGCTGGAGCACGGGCATCCGGCGGGTGCCCCGGTGGTGGGCTCCGGCGATCCGGTCGCGGAGTGGGAACCGACCGCGGGCGCGGCGGTCTCGCCCCGGCTGCTCGCCAGGCTGGAGATCACCGGCCCGGACGGGTGCAGCGCGGTGGTCAGCGGGCCGGACTGGCGCGTCGCGCTGGGGCCGGTGGTGACCGACAACTGGTTCTCCGGCACCGACCACGACGCTCGCCGCGAACAGCCCGGCTGGGACCTGCCGGGCGCCGATCATTCCGCGTCCGCGCCGCGCCGCGACGGCACGCCCACGGGCTGGGTCGACGCGGTCCGCACCACCCCGCCGAACGGCACCACGGAACTCGTGTGGCGCCAGGCCCCGCCGGTCCGCGTGGTCCGCGAGTGGCGGCCGGTCGCGGTGCACGAGGTGTCGCCCGGCCGCTGGGTGTTCGACCTCGGGCAGAACATCGCGGGCTGGCCGCAGCTGCGGCTGCCGCCGGTGCCGCCGGGCACGGTGGTGACGCTGCGGCCCGGCGAGTCGCTGCACCCGGACGGCACCGTGGACCAGACCTCGATCCGCAACGATCAGCGCGGCACCGACGTGTTGCACACCTACACGGCGTGCGGCCTGCCGCGCGGGGAGCGGTGGCGCCCGTCGTTCCAGTACTTCGCGATGAGGTTCGTCGAGGTCACGGCTCCGGTGCGGCCCGAGGTGCTGGGCTTGCAGCTGCGGGCGGACGCGCCGCGCGCCGGAGCGGTCCGCACCTCCGACGAACGCCTCGACCGGTTGCACCGGATGGCGCACTTCTCGGTGGCGTCCAACCTGATGTCGGTGCTCACCGACTGCCCGGGACGGGAGAAGCTGGCCTACGGCGCCGACTACACGCATCCGATGGGGGTGCTGTCGCGGCACTTCGACCTCGCCGCGTACCTGCCGACGATGCAGCGCCACCTCGCCGAGGGCCAAGCGGGCCGCGGGCCGGACGTCGGCAACGTGGCGCTGAAGGCCCCCGTCTACGACTGGGGCTACCAGGGCGCGTTCGGCGACGAGGTGAACTGGGGCAACGCGATCGTGCTGGTGCCGTGGCTGCTGCACCGCATCTACGGCGACACCCGCACGATGGCGGACCACTACCCGAACATGACGGGCTTCCTCGACTACCTGCGCCGTCGCAAGGCGCACGCGAACCTGGTGACGGGGGAGCTGGGAGACTGGGTCGCCGCGGAGGAGACCTCCGGTGAACTGACCGGAACGTGGGGTTATCACGCCACGGCCCGATCGCTGGCCGAGATGGCGCGAATTCTGGGGAATCACGCGGATTCCCGGGAATTCGGGGAGCTCGCCGACGAGATCGCCGCGGCGTTCCACCGGCGGTTCTACGTCCCGGAGCTCGGCCGCTACAGCGGGGACGGCACCGAGGCGGGCGCGACGCAAGCGGCGCAGGCGATGCCGCTGGACGCCGGTATCGTGCCTTCGGCCGAACGCGAGCGGGTGCTTGCGGCCCTGGTCGAACGGATCCGCACGCCGGACGGCCCGCACCTGCGCGCAGGGCACCTCGGGCTCGGCCCGGTGGTGCGGGCGCTGCGCGACGCCGACCGCGACGACGTGCTGTGGGAGGTGTCCCGGCAGGACGCGGAACCGAGCTACGGGGCGTTCCTGCGGGACACCGCGGCGAATCCGGGCGGGCTCACGACGATCCCGGAGCAGTGGGACATGCGGAACTCGCTCAACCACATGATCCTCACGCAGCTCGACGAGTGGTTCCACACCGGACTCGCCGGGATCACCCAGGCGGCGGGGTCCGCCGGGTTCCGGACGCTGCGCATTCGGCCGAAGGTGGTGGGCGAACTGCGCTGGGTCGAGGGCCACTACACCACTCCGGCCGGGCGCGTCGAGTCCCGTTGGCGCCGCGACGGCCGGGAATTCACCCTCACCGTGCGGATTCCGCCGAACACCACGGCGCAGGTGCACGTGCCCGGCCGGATCGCCGGGGCGAGCCGGATTCGGGACGGCCGCGGGATCTTCGAGGTGGGGCCGGGGGTGCGCACGTTCCGCTCGACGCTCCCGCGCGCGGACGCGGGGGAGGAGCGGTGAATTTCGCGAGCAATGCCGGAATTCACCCGCAGTTGCGGTGGAATTGATCCAACCGTGGTGGGAATAACGCGATCTGGCGAGAAATGGTCACCGGGGTTCTCCCGCACGGTCGTCTCGGCCACGGTATGGATCCAGTCGGCCCCGAACAGCGGACAGAGGTGCGTGTGAGCGCGAACAGAGCGGAGCCTGAATGTTCGGACGACCTCGCCGAGGACGTGACGGTCCTCGGCTGGGTGCCCGAACCCGCTGAGCTGTCCGATGTGGAACTGCTGCTCGACGGTGCTTTCCCGCCGCTGGGCGGATTCCTGGACGCGGCCGAGGCCGAATCGGTGCGCACCCGGCGGCGGTTGAGCGACGGGACGCCGTGGCCCGCGCCGATCACGCTGCCGGTCCCTGCCGAGGTCGCCACCGCCGACGAGATCGAACTGCGCGACGCCGAGGGCGCCCCGGTCGCGCTGCTGCGCAACATCGCCCCCTGGTCCGACGGCACCACCTGCCACGTCTCCGGTCCGCTGCGCCCGGCCGCCGCACCCGGTGGAGCGCTGCGCCGGATGCGCCCCCCGGCCGCGGAGGTCCGGGCGGGACTGCCCGCGGGCCCGGTGCTCGGGCTGGTGGCGGACGAGCCGCTGCACCATCGGGAACTCGCGCAGGTCCGCGAACTCGCCGCCGAACTCGACGCGCACGTGCTGCTGCTGCCGCGGATGACGGGGCCGCGACCGGAGATCCTGGTGCAGGCCCTGCTCGCCGCCCGCCCGCACCTCCCGGCGGGCACCACGATCGTGCCGGTCCCGCTGGCGCGCCGCGCCGACCCGGACGGCGATGCGGCGCTGGCCGCCCAGGTCGCCGCCGCCTACGGCGCGACCCACCTGATCACCGAGCGGCAGGTGGACGGCTGCCCGATCCCCGTGGTCGAACCGCCCGAGATGCTCCGGGACTCCGAGGACCGCTGGACCCGCGCCGGCATCGGGCCCGGCAGCGGCGGCCTGAGCACCGCCGAACTGCGCGCCCGCCTGGACGACGGTGCCCCGCTGCCGTCCTGGTTCACCACCCCGGAGATCGCCGAGCAGCAGCGGCGGCTGCACCCGCCGCTGAACCGGCGCGGGTTCACGGTGCTGTTCACCGGGCTCTCCGGCGCGGGCAAGTCCACCTTGGCCCGCGCGCTGCGCGACGTGCTCAGCCAGCACGACCACCGGGCGGTGACGCTGCTCGACGGGGACGTCGTGCGCCGGACCCTGTGCGAGGGCCTCGGGTTCTCCGCCGCCGATCGCAGCCGCAACGTGCGGCGCATCGGTTTCGTGGCCTCCGAGGTGACCCGCCACGGCGGCGCCGCGATCTGCGCGCCCATCGCGCCCTACGAGGACGACCGGGACGCGGTGCGCCGGATGGTCGCCGAGTGCGGCGGGTTCGTGCTGGTGTACGTGGCGACCCCGCTCGGCGAGTGCGAACGCCGCGACCGCAAGGGCCTGTACCGCAAGGCCCGCGCCGGTGCGCTGCCCGAGTTCACCGGGGTGTCGGCGCCCTACGAGGCACCCGCCGACGCCGACCTGGTGCTCGACACCTCCGGACTGTCCCAGGACGAAGCCGTCGGCCGGGTCGTGGCGCTGCTGCGGGAGCGGGGCTGGGTGGGGTCGTGGACCTGGGAGTGACCCTGACCGGTCTGCTGACCGGGTTGCTGGTCGGACTGACCGGGATGGGCGGCGGAGCTCTCACCATGCCGCTGCTGACGCTGGTGTTCGGCGTGCCGCCGCTGGCCGCGGTGTCCACGGACCTGGTCGCGAGCGCCGTGATGAAACCGGTGGGCGCCGCGGTGCACCTGCGCCGCCGCACGGTGCACCTGCCGACGGTGGGGCTGCTGTGCCTCGGTTCGCTGCCCTGCGCGGCGGTCGGCTCGGTGTTGGCGGGATCGCTGGGCGCGGGCACCGGATCGGTGCTCAAGGCGGTCAGCGCCGTGGCGGTGCTGTTGGCCGCGGCGACCCTGGTGGTCCGGATGTACCTGGACCGCGGTCGTGGCAGCGCGAGCGGCGGGCCGCGGGTGCGGCCGGTGCCCACGGTGCTGCTGGGCGCGGTCGCGGGATTCATCGTCGGCACCACCTCGGTCGGCTCGGGTTCGATCGTCATCGTGTGCCTGCTGCTGCTCGACCGGGCGATGAGCTCGGCCCGGCTGGTCGGCACCGACCTCGTCCAGGCGGTCCCGCTGGTGCTGGTCGCGGCGCTCGGGCACCTGCTGCACGGTGAGGTCCACTTCGGACTCGTCGGGTCGTTGCTGGCCGGTTCGCTGCCGGGCGTGCTCGCCGGCGCACTGCTGTCGGCGCGCATCCCGGACCGGCCGGTGCGGGTGCTGCTGGGCGGGATGCTCGCGGTGACCGGCTCGATGCTGCTCGGACTGGGGGCGGTCCTGGCCGCCGCACTGGGGACGGTGGTCGCGTTGGCCGCGGCGATCACGACGTCCGGGAAGTTCTCCCGCGATCGGGCGCCGGCCCCGGCGGGAGACCGAATCGACGCCGGCGCAGAAGGAGGAACCGGGTGAAGGCGGACGATGATCACGAACTCGCCGCGCGGCTGGCGAACGAGGCGGGTCAGTGCCTCCTGGAGCTCCGCGAGCGCAGACAGTCCGAAGTGGACGGCAAAACCCTCGGCGACGAGGGCGACGCCGCCGCGCACGAACTGCTGGTGAACGCCCTAGCCGCGCAGCGCCCGCACGACGCGGTGCTCTCCGAGCACGGCGAAGCCGGGCCCGCGCGGGAACCCGCGGGCCGGGTGTGGATCGTGGACCCGCTCGACGGCACCAGGGAGTTCTCCGAGCCGGGCCGCACCGACTGGGCCGTGCACGTGGCGCTCGCCGAAGGCCACGACGTGCTCGCCTCCGCCGTCGCGCTGCCCGCCAGAGGGCTGGTCCTCGACACCGGCGCGCCGCCGAAGCCGCCCGCGCAACGGGCCGGCGCGCCGCGCGTCGCGGTGAGCCGCAGCCGCCCGCCGGAGTTCGTCGGCGAGGTCGCCGCCGCCATCGGCGCGGAACAGGTGCCGATGGGATCGGCGGGCGCGAAGATCGCCGCCGTCGTCCTCGGCGACGTCGACGCCTACGTGCACGCGGGCGGCCAGTACGAGTGGGACAGCGCCGCCCCCATCGGCGTCGCCCGCGCCGCCGGGCTGCACACCAGCCGCCTCGACGGTTCCCCGCTCGTCTACGACCGGCCCGACCCGTGGCTGCCGGACCTGCTGGTGTGCCGTGCGGAACTGGCCGAGCCGCTGCTGACGGCGTTGTCCCGCTCGGCCGCGACCCGTCCCGAGGGGAGCTCGTGATGCCCGCCGAACCCGCACTGTCCCGCTTGGACATCCTCGAATCCGAGGCGCTGCACCTGATCCGCGAGGTCGCGGCCGAGTTCGACCGGCCCACGCTGCTGTTCTCCGGCGGCAAGGACTCGGCCGTGCTGCTGCGGCTCGCGGAGAAGGCGTTCTGGCCCGCGCCGATCCCGTTCCCGGTGCTGCACGTCGACACCGGCCACAACTTCGACGAGGTGCTGGAGTTCCGGGACCGCCGGGCCGCGGAGCTCGGCGTGCGCCTGGTCGTGGCCTCCGTGCAGGACTCCATCGACGCCGGGCGCGTCGTGGAGCAGGAAGGCCGCGGCGCGAGCCGCAACCGCGCGCAGACGGTGACGCTGCTCGACGCCATCGGCGAGCACCGGTTCGACGCGCTGTTCGGCGGGGCCCGCCGCGACGAGGAACGGGCGCGGGCCAAGGAGCGGATGCTCTCGTTCCGGGACGCCTTCGGCCAGTGGGATCCGCGCAACCAGCGCCCGGAGCTGTGGAACCTCTACAACGGGCTGATCTCGCCGGGCGAGAACGTGCGCGCCTTCCCGCTGTCGAACTGGACCGAGCGAGACATCTGGACCTACATCGACCAGGACGGGGTGGAACTGCCCGGCCTGTACTTCGCCCACCGGCGCAAGGTCTTCGAACGCGACGGCATGTACCTCGCCGACAACCCGTTCGTGCACCGCGACCCGGACGAGCCGCTGGTGGAGAAGTCCGTGCGGTTCCGCACCATCGGCGACATGACCTGCACCGGCGCGGTGCCCTCCACGGCGGCCACGGTCGCCGAGGTGATCGCCGAGATCGCCGCCACGAAGGTCACCGAGCGCGGCCAGACCCGCGCCGACGACCGCGCGAGCGCCGCGTCGATGGAGGACCGCAAGCGAGAGGGATACTTCTGATGAGCCTGTCCACCGACGCCGAGCAGCAGGTCTTCGCGCCCGCCGACAGCCTGCTGCGGTTCGCCACCGCCGGTGCCGTCGACGACGGCAAGAGCACCCTGATCGGCAGGCTGCTGCACGATTCCCGCTCGCTGCTGGCCGACCAGCTGGAGATGCTGGAGCTGGCGGGCAAGGAACGCGGCGACGAGGTGCTCGACCTGGCGATGGTCACCGACGGGCTGCGCGCGGAACGCGAGCAGGGCATCACCATCGACGTGGCGCACCGCTACTTCGAGACCGCGCGCCGGGCGTTCATCATCGCCGACACCCCGGGCCACGCCCAGTACACCCGGAACATGGTCACCGGGGCGTCCACCGCGGACCTGGCGATCGTGCTCGTCGACGCCCGCAACGGGCTCACCGAGCAGAGCCGCCGCCACGCCGTGCTGGCCGGGTTGCTGCGGGTCCCGCGGCTGGTGCTGGCGGTGAACAAGATGGACCTCGTCGGCTACGACCAGGGCGTGTTCGACGAGATCACCGCGGAGTTCGCGCGCTTCACCGACGAACTGGAGCTGCGCGACGTCGCGGCCATCCCGATCTCGGCGCTGCGCGGCGACAACGTGGTGCACCGGTCCGCGGAGATGCCGTGGTACGACGGCCCGGCGCTGCTGGAGCACCTGGAGCAGGTGCACATCGACGAGGACCGGTCGGCGGGCGACTTCCGGCTGCCGGTGCAGTACGTGATCCGCGCGCAGGGGCAGGACTACCGGGGCTACGCGGGGCAGATCAGCGGTGGCCGGGTGCACGAGGGCGCCGAGGTGCTGCACCTGCCCTCCGGGCTGCGCACCAGGGTGACCTCGGTGGACACCGCCGACGGCGCGCTGGCGGAGGCGCGGGCGCCGCAGTCGGTGTCGGTGCGGCTGGCCGACGAGATCGACGTGGGCCGCGGTGATCTGCTGTGCGCGCCGGACGTCGCGCCCGCCGCGGCCACCGAGCTGTCGGTGCGGGTGTGCTGGATGAGCGCGAAGTCCGCGCTGCGGCCGGGCGCGCGGCTGCTGCTCAAGCACACCACGCGAACCGTCAAGGCCGTGGTCACCGAGGTGCACCACCAGGTCGACGTCACCACGCTGCGACGCGATCCGGCGCGGGAGCTCGGGCTCAACGACATCGGCGAGGTGGGGCTGCGGCTGGCGCAGCCGGTGTTCTGCGACCCCTACGAGCGCAACCGGCTCACCGGCGGGGGATTGCTGATCGACGAGTCCACGCACGCCACCGTCGGCGCGGTGATGATCACCGAGGCGCGCTGACCGCGCGCTGGGGACAGCGGGAAGGCCCGACCGCTCGGGCGAGCACAACAAGGAGCAACACCATGGTGAAGATCATCGGGGCCGGGTTCGGCCGCACCGGAACGGCGTCGATCAAGTCGGCGCTGGAGCACCTCGGCTTCGGGCCGTGCTACCACATGTTCGAGGTCATCGCGGAACCCGAGCGGATGCAGGACTGGGCCCGCGCCCTGGACGGCCCGGTCGACTGGGACCAGGTCCTCGGCGGCTACAAGTCCACTGTGGACTGGCCTGGCTGTACGTTCTGGCGGGAACTGATGGCGGCCTACCCCGACGCCAAGGTCCTGCTGACCACGCGCGACCCGGAGCGCTGGTACGACAGCACCTACAACACGATCTACCAGTTCGTGCAGGACCCGCCCGGCGACGCCGACGACGCGTTCACCACGAAGCTGCGCCCCACCATCGAGCGGATGATCTGGAACGGCACCTTCGACGGCCGGTTCGAGGACCGCGCCCACGCCATCGAGGTCTTCGAACGGCACAACGCCGAGGTCCGCGCCGCCGTGCCCGCCGACCGGCTGCTGGAGTACCAGGTCGGCCAGGGCTGGGAGCCGCTGTGCGACTTCTTCGGCGTCGACGTGCCCGCCGAGGACTTCCCGCACATCAACGACAGCGCCTCGATCCGCGACCTCGCGGAGCAGGTGCAGTCCCAGGGCAGGTTCCCCTCACCGTTCACGACCGCCTGAGAAGGCTTCGAAACCTGGTCGCGCAGGGCAACGGGTAGCGCACGTCGGCCGCCTCCTCGCGGCGGAGCGATTTCACGAGCGGCGCCGCCGCACGAGGAATCGCCGCCCACGCGAGGAGGCGGCCGAGAACCCGCCAGTGCTCGTCACCGCGCGGCGGCCCCTCCGCTGCGACGACGGCACCCGCGTGCACCCTTCCCGCGCGGCCGGTTTTCAAGCACGTCACCGAAATTCCGAGGAGCCGACCGATGACGACCACCCCCGACCCCGCAGTGGGGCGGCGCAGCGTGCTGCGCATGATGGCCGCTGCAGCCGCCGTGCCCGCGCTCGTGAGCACCGGCACCGCCGCGGTCGCCGCCGCCGCGCCGCGCGCCGGGACCCTCGCGGGCCACACCTTCGTGAGCCGCCCCGACCTGAACCCGCCGCAGGTGGAGATCAGCACCCCCGCCGCCGGCGTCGAACCCGGCTACGTGCTGCTCACCCCGGCCGGGGCCAACAAGCTCAACGCGGCGGCCCCCGCCCCGCGAGCCGACTTCCAGCCCGGCGCGCTGATCATGGACGACCTCGGTCAGCCGGTGTGGTTCTCCCGGCCCGCCGAGGGCGTCATCGCCGACATGAAGGTCCAGCAGTACCAGGAGAAACCGGTGCTGACCTTCTGGGAGGGCGCGATCCACATCCCACCCGGCTTCGGAGAGGGCCGGTTCGTGGTGCTCGACGAGAACTACGAGCGCATCGCCGAGGTCAGCCCGGCCAACGGCCTGCAGGGCGACATGCACGAGTTCGTGATCACCCCGCGCGGCACCGCGCTGGTGATCGTCTACTCCGAGGTGCGCGCCGACACCACCCCCGTCGGCGGGGCGCCGGACTCGAAGGTCCTCGAAGGCGTCATCCAGGAGATCGACATCGCCACCGGCGACCTCGTGTTCGAGTGGCGCAGCCTGGAGCACGTGACGCTGGACGAATCCTTCTACCCCGTGCCGAAGGACCCGGAGGAGTGGTTCGACTACATCCACCTCAACGCGGTCTGCGAGGACGGTGACGCGCTGCTCGTCTCGGCCCGCTGCACGCACGCCGTGTACCGGATCGACCGCGCCACCGGCGAGGTCAACTGGCGGCTCAACGGCAAGAAGAGCGACTTCGTGATGGGGACCGACGCGCCCTTCGCCTGGCAGCACGACTGCCGGCGGCAGGCCGACGGCGTCATCAGCCTGTTCGACAACGCCGCCGCCGCACCCGGCCGCGGGAAGTCCCGCGCGCTCACCCTCGCCGTGGACGAGACGGCGCGCACCGCGGAAGTGGTGCGCAGCAACGAGAGCCCCGAAGGGCTGCTCGCGCCGAACCAGGGCAACACGCAGGTCCTCGCCAACGGTCACCTCTTCGTCGGATGGGGCGGCGAGCCGTACTTCACCGAGTTCGACGAGAACGGGACCGCGCTGTTCCACGGCAAGTTCGTCGATTCCATCACCTCCTACCGCTCGTTCCGGTCGGCGTGGGTCGGCAGGCCGCTCGACGCGCCCGCCGTGGCCGGGCAGGCAGGCGACGGCGTGACCAGCGTGTACGCCAGCTGGAACGGCGCGACCGAGGTCGCCGGCTGGCGGGTGCTGACCGGCCCGGACGAGGCGAACCTGACCCCGGTGCAGGACGCCGAGCGCGCCGGGTTCGAGACCAAGGTGGACGTCCCCGGCGGCGCCGCGTTCGTCGGCGTGCAGGCGCTCGACCGCGACGGCGCGGTGCTCGGCACCTCCCCCGCGGTCGCGGTCAGCTGACGCGGCGGTCCGCGACCCGGCCGGGGTGCGGCCGGGTCGCGGACCGGACGGCAGGCGGGAACGCGCCGACGACGCGGCTCATAAGGTGTGCGGGAGCCCGTCGACCCGCCCTACCGATCGTGAGCACGCGCATGCCCCATGCAGCCCCCGCGGGGACTCCCGCCTCCGAGGTCGTCATGAACGACCGCCTCACCGACCTCGTGTGCCTGCGCTGCGAACGGGCCTACCCGGTGGCCGACCACACCGCGGGCTGCCCGCGCTGCCTGGAGCAGGGCTTCCCGGCGAACCTGCGCTGCCGCTACGACGGCGACCCCGTCGGGCAACTCGCGCTGACCGGGGCGCGGACCCTCGGCGAAGGCGCCACGCCGCTGTTCCCGCTGCCCGCCGGGCTCGCCCCGGACGGCGTCGAGGTGTGGGTGAAGAACGAGTCCGCCAACCCCACCGGTTCGCACAAGGACCGCTTCAGCTGGGGAGCGGTGGGCCGTGCCGCCGCGGCCGGGTACGAGTCGGTGGTGGCGGCCTCCTCCGGCAACGCGGCCGTGTCGCTGGCCGCCTACGCCGCGGCCTACGGACTCGGCTGCGACCTCGCGGTCACCCGAGAGGTGCCCGCCGCGATCAGCGCTGCGGTGCGGGACACCGGCGCCCGGCTGCACGTGTTCGACAGCGCCGAGCAGCGCTGGGACTTCGTGCGCGACCACGGAGCCGACCCGGCGCGGCTGCCGGTGACGAACTACGCGCGCCCCGTCGTGGGCAGCAGCCCCTACGGCGTTGACGCCATGCGGCCCATCGGGTGGGAGATCGTCGACGAGCTGGGACGGGTCCCGGACCACGTGCTGCTGCCCACCGCACGCGGCGATCTCGCCTACGGGGCCTACCTCGGCCTGCGCGAGAGCGCGCGGCGCCACGACCGGCCCTGCCCGCGCATCCACCTGGTCGAACCGTTCCCGCGCCTGCGCGCGGTGCGCGCCGGGGCGGACGTGCGCAACTCCTTCGCGGGCGACGCCGCCGCGACCCCGTCCATCGGCGGCGACTCCACGACGCTGCAGGCGCTGCGGGTCCTGGAGGACACCGGGGGCGTCCCCGTCGTCGTCGACACCGGCGTCGAGCAGGCCCGGATCGGCTTGGCCCGCAACGGCATCCTGCTCGAAGGCGCCAGCGCGATCGTGCTGCCCGCACTGCACTCGCTGCACGACCGCATCGCCCCCGGCGAGACCGCGGTCCTGCTCGCCACGGCTCATCCCTTCAAGGGCCTCTGAGAATCCTTCTTTGTTCTGGCCCGGGTAGGGGTCGGGTGGCGGAACCTCAGCTGCTTCCTCGCTGCGGGATCATTTTTCCAAGTGGCTCCGCCACGAGGAAAAAGGCTGTCCTAGCGAGGAAGCAGCTGAGAACCCGCGGGTGGTCTTCTTGCTCAAGCTGGTCGCTGCTCAGCGGCTTCGCCGCTGACAGAACAACGACCACGAACGCTGCTCACGTCGAAGGGCGAGAGCAAAGGCAGGTGGTCAGCGGCGTTTTCGTTGCGGGATCGATTGTTCGTGCGTGTTCGACGCGCAGCGAATTCGCTGTTCTCGCGCGGAGGCCGCCGAGAACCCGCCGTGATGCCGGTTGCGCGTGATCACACCTCACCGGGAACGGGTCGTGTACACGCCGTGGGGGTGCTGGTGGTAGCCCTTGGCTCCGACGGCGCGGGCCAGCGGGCTGCGGATGTCCTCGTCGGCGCGGACCAGGTCGAGCACGTGGCGGAAGTCGAACCGGGGGGTCCAGCCGAGGTCGGCGCGGGCGCGGTCGTTGACGTACACCCGGTCCAGGCCGGGGAACATGCGCCAGCCGCGGCGGGCGAACTCCGCCACGTGGTCCGGGAACAGCCGCCGCACCACCGCGGGCGCGTCGGACCGCAGCTGAGCCAGGTCCTCCGGTGCGAACGGGGGAGTGGCGCTGACGATGTAGCGCCCGAACCCGAGCTGCGGCGCCCGCGCCAACGCGAGGCGGTGCGCGTCCACCGCGTCCTGCAGCTCGACGCGCCGGTACAGGAACTCGTTCACCTTCGTGTTGAGCCCGTCGTAGGCGGCGCGCACCTCGTCCCGGTCGTCGTCCTCCGGGAAGAACCGCGAGGTCCGCAGCACCACCACCGGCAGCCCGAGCTCGTGGTGGAGCAGCTCGCAGACCTGCTCGGCGGCGATCTTGGTGACGCCGTAGATGTTGCGCGGCACCGGAACCACGTCCTCGGTGATCCAGGCGGCGGGTTCGTCCGCGGCGGGCGTCAGCGCACGGCCGAACGCGCTGGTGCTGCTGGTGAACACGAAGCTCCGCACCCCGGCCGCGGCCGATTCCTCCAGCAGCGCCAGGGTTCCGGAGACGTTGGTGTCCACGAACGCCTGCCGGTCGTGCGAGCTCACGTGCGGCTTGTGCAGCGTCGCGGCGTGCAGCACGCCCGTCACGCCGTCCAGGCAGCGGCGCAGCACCTCCCGGTCGGTGATCGACCCGGTGGCGGTGGTGAACCGCGAGTCCAGGACGTCGAGCCCGACCGCGTCGCGGCCCTCCGCGCGGATGCTCCGGACCAGCGCCTCGCCGAGGTGCCCGGCGCTACCGGTGACCAAGATCTTCTCATCGTTCACGGGCCACGACGCTAGTCGTCGTGCTCCGTCGGCGAAATCGAATTCGCGGCGCGCTCATTCGCGGACGATGACCACCGGGCACTTGGCGTGCACCGCGCACCGCTGGCTCACCGAACCGAGCAGGGTGCGGTAGAAGCCGCCGTGCCCGCGGCTGCCGACCACCAGCAACTGGGCGCCCTCGGCGGCTTCCAGCAGTGCCTGCGCCGAATGCCCGTGCACGACCACGCGTTCCACTTCGGCGCCGCCGCCGGTCACCACTTCCACGGCGTCGTTCATGTTGCGCTGCGCGGCGGCCTGGAAGTCGTCCGGCGGCATCGGGCCGCCCTCCCAGCTGTAGAACGCCGGGTACTCCCAGGCGACGACGGCGCGCACGGTGGCGCCGGTGAGCTCGGCCTGCCGCAGCGCCCAGCGCAGCGCCGCGCGGGACGGTTCGGAACCGTCGACTCCCACGATGATCGCGTTCTCGGTCGTGCTGCCCATGCGCCACCTCGACTGGTGTGGTCCGCCGCGCTCGGCGGCGGAAGGACGGCTTCGCACTCCGGTGCCCCGGTTCCTCCAGTGTGCGATGAACGCCGCGCCGGCCGGAACCCCCGGTTCACCCGTCCGGCGGCGCAGCGCCGCGAGCCGGACGGTGCACGGCGAACGGAACGTGATCGAGCAGGAACGGAACTCTCCGTGTCCGAGGCTCCGATCAGGGGTCACTCGGCACGGTGGGGTGGCGCGTTTTTCCGCTCGATAAAGGGAAATCCGGCCGCTGATCCACACACGACCGGCGTCTTGCCGTGACGGGTGTGGCGGGGGTTACCTCATGGGGCACGTTTCACCGAGAGCAAGGGGGCGATCATGACGACAGCCGCGAACGGAACCACGGGGCGCTACCTGGTCCTGCTGGAGGACGACGCGACCGTGCTCGGCGCCCGGGAACTCACCCGGCTCGCCGGGATCCGCACCGCCAGCACCGCCGACGCGGCCGGAGCCGGGCCCGGCGAACTCTTCAGCGGCGCGGGAGGCGTCGTCCTGCACGAACTCGGCGTCGCCCTCATCGACGCCGCCGAGGACCAGATCGCCGCGCTGCAGAACTCGGTGCGCGAACGCGGCACACCGCTGGTGGCCATCGAGGCCGAGCGCGAGGTGTTCGCCATCGGCTCACCGCAGCCACCGGCCGACGGCGAGGTCACCTGGGGCCTGCGGGCCGTCCGCGCCGACCGCAGCGCCCCCACCGGAGCCGGCATCCGGGTGGCCGTGCTCGACACCGGTTTCGACCAGGCGCACCCGGACTTCGCGGGCCGCGACATCGTCACCGCGTCCTTCGTGGACGGCCAGGACGTCCAGGACGGCCACGGCCACGGCACGCACTGCATCGGCACCGCGTGCGGACCGCGCAGCACCCAGGCCGGTCCGGGCTACGGCATCGCCTCCGAGGCCTCGATCTACGCGGGCAAGGTGCTCGGCGACGACGGTTCCGGCGGGGACAGCGGAATCCTCTCCGGCATCCAGTGGGCCATCTCCAACGGCTGTTCGGTCGTGTCGATGTCACTGGGCGCGGCGACCCAGCCGGGCCAGCCGTTCTCGGACGCGTTCGAGCGGGTCGCGCAACGAGCGATCCAGCGCGGCACCCTGATCGTCGCCGCGGCCGGCAACGAGAGCCAGCGCTCCGCAGGCAGCATCGCGCCCGTGGGCCACCCGGCGAACTGCCCGTCGATCCTCGCCGTCGGGGCCGTGGACGAGCAGGGCGCCATCGCTGACTTCTCCTCCGGGACGGTCGACCAGATCGGGCAGGTCGACGTCGTCGGACCCGGCGTCGACGTGTACTCCAGCTGGCCGGGCCAGGAGCGCTACCGCAAGATCAGCGGCACCAGCATGGCGACCCCGCACGTCGCGGGTGTCGCCGCACTGCTGGCGCAGCAGCACCCGGAGCGGGCCTGGGGCCTGTGGGCCCGCCTCGCGCAGAGCGCGCGGCGGCTCCCGCTCCCGTCGACCGACATCGGCGCGGGCCTCGTGCAGGCTCCTTGATCCGCTCCCCGCGCTGAGCGCGTGATCCGGTAGGTGCGGCGAGTGCGCTCCGGGCGTGCTCGCCGCATCGTCGTGCTCACGGCGGCACGTGTGTCGTTCCCCCGATCCGGGTAATCCTCGCGCAGCCGGTCAGGTGCGCTGAACCGGTCAAGCACGATGGGGTGATCGCTGGCGACGGTCGCACGCGATCGCTCGGGGGGACGGCACAGATGAGCACAGGCAACGCCACCGGGGGAGAAGGGGACCGGAACTCCGGACGACTCGGCAGAGGTGAACCGGGCCCGGCGCGGCGTCCGAGATCGACCGCGGCGGCGGTCGACGAGGCCGTCCGGGCTCGGGAGGAGATCGGCGGCGCGCTCGACGACGCGCAGCGCACCGGGGAGACCGCCATCCCGGGCGCCCGCGCCGAACCCGCCGTCGAGGCCGCGGACCTCTCCGCGCGGGACGCGCTGCTCGACGTCGCGGTCCGCGGCCACCGCCTCGCGCTGGTGCTCGACGGCCTCGCGCACCGCTACGCCACTCCGGGCACCGCCCGGCCCAACGACGCCCACGTGGCGCTGGACCAGGCCGCGGCGGCGGCCGAAGACCTGGGCAACTGCGCGAAAGCGGCCGCGGCCGCCATCGCGGAGCAGGCCGACCACCGCGACTGATCCGCCACGGCCCGCCGGTTCCTCGCGAGGAGGACGAGTCCCGCCGAAGAACCGGCCGAGGCCCGCTGGAGGCGTTCAGCTTCGCGACAGCGCGCGTTCCAGTTCGGCCTTGTTCATCTTCGAGCGGCCGTCGATCCCGGCCCGGCGCGCGTCCTGGTACAGCTGGGCCTTCGTCCGCCCGAGGGGACCGGTGCGGTTGCCGGAGCGCAGCCCGCCGCGGCGTTCCGGGGAGAGGTCGTGGACCGAGGTCCTGCTGCGCCGCTTCGCCTGGCCCTGCTGGGCCCGCTCCTTGTTCACGGTCCGGGCCGCGATCTCCTTCGCCCGGGCCTTGCTGCTGCCGTGCTGCTCGGCGTTGGACTTGATGTGCTCGTACTGCCGCTCCTGCTTGCGGTTCGCGCCTGCAGGCATGAGGCCTCCTCCGACGGGGTCGTTCCGGTTCCGCGTTACCCGGTTGCGGGCACCGGCACACTCGTTCGTCGTGATCCGGCGGGGTTCCGTTGCGCGATCGGTGGAATCGCGGCGCGCGGGCGGATCGGGAGCGGGCTCGCGGCGGTCGTTCGCGGCTACCCTGCACCGCTGGACGAAGGGGGAGCGTCATGACCGCTCAGGACCGACGGGCGTTCCGCGAGCGCTTGCCGCTGCGCCGGATCAGGGCGCCGCGGTGGGCCGAGCAGGAGGGGACCTGGCGGCAGGCTCGTCCGGAGCTCATCGACGCCGCGCTGCGGCGAGCGCTGGAACGGCCGTCGGGCAACTGGTTCGTGCTCGCCGCGAGCCGGGAGATCACCGGTGACCGCCCGTTCGGGCGCACCGTGGCGGGCGTGGAACTGGTGGCGTGGCGGGACGGGCGCGGAACGCTCCACATCGGACCGGGAGCCTGCCCGCACCTGGGCGCGCCGTTGAGCGAGGCGCGGGTGCACCGGGGCCGGCTGGTGTGCCGCTGGCACGGGATGTGCCTGGGCGAGAACTCCCCGCGGTGGCCGACGCTGCCCGCGCATGACGACGGGGTGCTCGCCTGGGTGCGGCTCGACGCCGTCGGCGGTGAGCCGCCGCTGCCCGCACCGGTGCTGCCGACGCGCCCCGCGCCGGAGCGGAGCATCCACGCGGTGGCCACGGCGATCGGGCAGTGCGAGGCGCAGGACGTCGTGGCGAACCGGCTCGACCCGTGGCACGGCTCGTGGTTCCACCCGTACTCGTTCGCGAACCTCACCGTGCTGCGCACGCCGGACCCGGATGCGGACGACGACTTCGAGGTGGCGGTGTCGTTCCGCCTGGCGCGGGGCATCGGGGTACCGGTGCGGGCCACGTTCAGCGTCCCGGAACCGCGCACGATCGTGATGCGGATCGTGGCGGGGGAGGGCGTGGGCAGCGTCGTGGAGACTCACGCGACGCCGCTGGGCCGGAACTCGGCGGGGCGCCCGACGACGGCGGTGGTCGAAGCGATCGCCGCGCACTCGGCACGACCCGGGTTCCGGGCGGCGCTCCCGGTCGCGGGCGCGGTCCGCCCGCTGATGCGGTGGGCGGCGCTGCGGTTGTGGCGCGACGACCTCGCCTACGCCGAGCGCCGCTACCGGCTGCGCACCCGCCCTCAGCCCTGATCCACGGCACGGCCCGAGCAGCGCCGGTGCGCGCCCGAATATGTTCCTGAATACTAGGGCTTCAGTGCGGAGTGAAATCAATGCTCTGAAAGCAAAGCCGACAACCGCTCGGACCAGGGAAGGGGCAACGTGGCGAACGGACCGCTCAGGCCCAGCGCGCGGCTGCCCGCAGCAGCGGGGAACGACCGCGCACGGGCACGCTCCACACGTCGTGCCCGCGCAGCCCCCACGAGTCCAGCAGCCGGTCCGCGGCGAGCATGCCGCTGGTCGCGGCGCGCTCCATCAGCGCCACCGGCAGATCGACCCGCACGTGGTCCCCGGCGAGCACCAGCGCCGGTTCCGGGGTGCTGATCGACGGTCGCAGCCCGAAACCGCCGGGCGGGAACAGGGGGCAGTCCGCGCGCAGTTCGTGGCGTTCGTCGACGACCTGGGCCGCGGCGGTCTCCGGGTACACCCGGTGCAGCTGTTCGAGGGCCTGCCCCCGCATCCCGTCCGCGGTGGTGTCGGCGGGCAGCGCGTAGCAGTGCACTTCCACCACCGAGCCGCCGTGCTCGCCGGCCCAGCGCGCCGCGCTGCGCTCGTAGCGCTCCAGCACGCTGATGTTGTCCACCGGCCCGAACCCGCTGGTGCCGAGGAACGCGTGCCGGTGCCCGGCCACCGGGCGGTCCAGCCAGAACCGCGAGACGAGGAACGGCGGCGCGGTGCGCGCGGACCCGATCCGCTCCCGCCAGTCGCGGTGGCCGAGCGCCGGAGAGCGCCGCACGATCCGCTGCGCCGAGCCGAGGTCCGCCGCGAGCACCACGGCGTCCGCGCCGATCGCCTCGCCGTCGTCGAGGTGCACCGCGAACTCGCGCGGCCCCTCGTGCGACACCGACTCCACGGTGGTGCCGAGGCGGAACCGCACGCCGCGCTCGTCGAGGTGGTCGCGCAGCGGGTCCCACAGGGCGGTGGGGAAGGAGTCCGCGGCCACGTCGAACAGCAGGCCCTCGCTGGAGCCTAGGAAGTACAGGTGGAACATCAGTGCCAGCTCGGCCGCCGACAGGTCGGTGGGCGGGGCGAAGAAGCTGCGGGAGAACACTTCGAACGCCAGGTGCCGCGCGGCTTCGGGGAACCCGATGCGGCGCAGGTACTCGGCGGCGTCGATCTCGTCGAGCCGTCCGTAGCCGCCGGGGATCCGCACGTCGGCCAGCGTCGCGGCCTCCCGCAGGTTCATCCGGGAGACGTCGCGCCAGCGGAAGGTGGGGCTGCGGGCGACGAATCCCAGCGCGTTCCACGGCGGTGACTGCGGCAGTCCGGCGAAGGTGTCGGTGCGGCCGTCCGCGCTCAGCAGCGGGTATTCGGGCAGCGCGACGAGCCCGGTGAGTTCCGGATCCGCGCGGCGCAGCAGGCCGCGCAGGTTGTAGTACTGGCGGAAGAACGCGTGGAAGCCCCGGTTCATCGGCACCTCGGAGCCGTCCCGCAGCGTCGTGCTCCAGCCGCCGACGCGTCCGCCGAGGTGGTGCTCGCGTTCCAGCAGCACCACGTCCACGGCCCGGTCACGCAGGCAGGCGGCGGCGGAGAGTCCGGCGATGCCGCCGCCGATCACGACGACGCGGGGCGTGGTGGTGGCGGGGCGGTCCGCGCCGGGGTGGCCGGGGTGGCGCACGGCTCGGGGGTCACGCATCGGGTCGGACTCCGAGGAAGGTGTGGGTGAGCGTGCGCTGCCACCCGGACATCGGTTCGCGGCGCACCCGGTCGAACCCCGCCTGCCGCAACCGTGCCTCGATCCGCGGTGGGGAGTCGAAGTCGAGCACGCTGCGCCACAGGTACCGGTACAGCGCGGCGTCGCCGGTGACGAGGCGACCGGCGGGGATGATCACCGTCCAGCAGACGGCGTGCCACAGCAGCCGGTCCGGCGTGCGGCGCGGCAGGGAGTAGTCGTGCACGGCCAGCGGGGCGCCGGGGCGGAGCAGGTCGTGCAGCAGTCGCAGTCCGGCGTCGGGTTCGGGCAGGTTGCGCACGAGGTAGGCGGCAAGGATTCCATCGAACGGGCCGTGCACTCCGGCTTCGGGCAGGCGGCGCGCGTCGGCGTGCACGAAGCGCACCGCGCTCGGCCAGGTCTTCTCGCGCGCTCGGGCCAGCATGCGCGCTGATCCGTCGACGGCGGTGATGGACGCGTCGGGGAACGCTTCGTGCAGCGCGCGGGTGGAGGCGCCGGTGCCGCAGCCGACGTCGAGCAGCCGCAGGCCCCGGCCGCCGTCGGGGAGTGCGAGCCGTCGCGCGGAGCGGGCGAGGTCGCGGTGGTAGCCGGGGTTGGCGGAGACCAGTGCGTCGTAGTCGCGTCCGCCTCGGTCGAACAGTGCGGTGACTTCGGTGTTCATCGCCGGTTCCTCCCGTGCGTGGTGGTGCGGGCTCGGGCGGCGCCCGCGGCCAGCAGTGCCGGGGTCGCGACCGCGAGGCGCCTGCCGGTGGGGACGGCGAGGCGCTCGCCGAACACCCGGTATCCGGACTCCACCACGCGGTCCAGGATCTCGCCGTAGAGCACGTGCGCGGTGGCCACGCAGGGGCGTGCCACCGGGTCGAGCATCGGGATTCCGGCTTCGGCCTGCCGGTACAGCGCGCGGGTGCGGGCGACCTGGTCGGCGAGGGCGCGGCGGACGGGGCCGTCGGGGCGTCCGGTGCGGTGGCACCAGTGCAGCCGGTCGGCGTCGACGCCGAAGGCGGCGAGTTCGTCGGCGGGCAGGTACACGCGGCCGCGGTCGAGGTCTTCGCCGACGTCGCGCAGGAAGTTGGTGAGCTGGAAGGCGTGGCCGAGGGTGGCGGCGTGGGGTGCGGCGGCGTCCCGGGCGGTGGTGCCGAGCACGGGGAGCACTTGCAGTCCGATGACTCCGGCGGAGCCGTGGACGTATTCGTCGAGCGCGGCGCGGTCGGGGTAGCCGGTGACGTGCAGGTCCATGCGCATGGAGTGCATGAAGTCGGTGAACAGCGCTGCGGGGAGCCGGTACCGGTGGGCGGTGTCGGCGACGGCGGCGAGCACGGGTCGGTCGGCGGTTCCGCCGGTGAGGGCGCGGTGCAGGGAGGTGTCGATCCGGGCGAGTTCGGCGTCGCGGTCGCCGTCGGGGGTGCCGGGGGTGTCGACGATGTCGTCGACCCAGCGGGCGAAGCCGTAGAGCGCGTGGACGGCGGGCCTGCGTTGCGGTGGGAGCAGGCGGGTGGCGAGGAAGTAGGTGCGGCCGTGTTCGGCGTGGAGTTCGCGGCAGCGGTGGTAGGCGGCGCGCAGGGCGGGGTCCTGGACGCCGGCGGCGTCCAGCTCGCGCCGTGCCGTCGGCGATGGATCTCGTCCGGGGCGCCGGAAAATCCTGTTCGCAACGTCCACAGAGGAGATCGAAACACACGTCGTGCGGGCAGCGCTCGGCAGCGCTGCCCGCACGTGTGCCGGGCCACCCCGGTGGACTGGCTCGGGTGGCGCGTGCGCGCCGTGGCGAGCCGGGTGGGTCACTGGCCGGGCATCAGGACCTTGTCGACGACGAAGACGGTGGCGTTGGCGGTGGGGACGTTGCCGCACAGCACGGAGGCGCCGTTGACCTTCAGGTTCTCGCCGGATCCTTCGATGGTGAGCTGTCCGCCTTGCGCGGTCGGGACGGTCTTGGCCTGCGCGAGGCCGTCGGCGTCCAGCCGCTGGGGGACCACGTGGTAGGTGAGGATGTCGGTGAGCTGCTGCTTCTTCGCGGGGTCGGTGAGCAGCGCGTCGAGCGTCTCCTTGGGGAGGGCGTCGAACGCGGGGTCGGCGGGTGCGAACACGGTGTAGGGCGTGTCGGCCTTGTTCAGGGTGTCGCCGAGTCCGGCGGCTTGGACGGCGGCGGTGAGCTTGGTCAGCAGCGGGTTGTTGCTGGCGGCGGTGCCCACCGGGTCGTCGACCATGCCCTGCACGGAGCCGGGGTCGTTGGGGTCGGTGGGGACCTGGGCGCAGCCGGGTCCGAACACGTCGTCGGCGGTGGTGACGCCCTCGGCCGCGGGCTGCGCCTCGGCGGGGGCGGGCGCCGGCTGCTGCGCGGCCGGTTCCGCGTCCTGCTCGCCCTGCCCGCACGCGGAGAGTGCGAGTGCGAGTGCGGCGGCGGTGCCGGTGATCGCGGCGGTGCGTCGGCGGATCCTCATGCTGTGTCCTCCTGGATGTCAGGGATCTCGCGGGGCGCGGATCCCTTGGCCTCACCAGGTATTCGGTGCTCCTGCGGTGGGGGATTGGTGGGTGGTCGACTTTTTTTCGGAGTTTCTCGGGAATCGTCGGTGTTCTGGCTGCGATCGGTGGTGGTGATTCTCGTTTGATCAGTGCGGGAGTGGCCGAGCGGTGGCGCGCATGCTCTCCCGAAGCGTTAGGCGCGCAATGCGGCGGTGCCGAATTCCCGCATGCCTTCGGCGAAACCGATCTCGGCGCGGAATCCGAGCTCGTCGGCCGCGCGGCTGGGGTCGGCCACGATGTGGCGGACGTCGCCGAGCCGGTAGTCGCCGGTGGTGATCGGTGCCGGGCCGTTTGCCGCGTCGGCGAGGGCGGTGGCCATGTCGCCGATGGTGCGGGGTTGTCCGGAGCAGATGTTGTAGGCGGCGAATCCGGGTTGGTCGCGTCGCATCGCGGCGAGGTTGGCGGCGGCGATGTCGCGGACGTGGACGAAGTCGCGGCGCTGGGCGCCGTCTTCGAAGATCCGTGGTGCTTCGCCGCGGGCCAGGGCGGAGCGGAACAGGGAGGCGACTCCGGCGTAGGGGGTGTTGCGTGGCATTCGCGGGCCGTAGACGTTGTGGTAGCGCAGGCTCACGGCGGAGCCGCCGGTGTTGCGGGCCCACACGGCGGCGAGGTGTTCCTGAGTGAGCTTGGTGGTGGCGTAGGTGTTGCGGGGGTCGACGGGGGCGTCTTCGGGAACGGTGCCGGGTTCGAGCAGGCCGTCGCAGGTGGGGCAGCGGGGTTCGAAGACGCCGCGTTCGAGGTCGTCGGTGGTGCGCGGGCCGGGTCGTACGACGCCGTGGGCGGGGCACAGGTAGCGGCCTTCGCCGTAGACGACCATCGACCCGGCGAGCACGAGCCGTCCGATGCCCGCTTCGGTCATGGCGGTGAGCAGGTGCGCGGTGCCGAGGTCGTTGTGCGCGACGTAGTCCGGCATGTCGGTCATCCCGGCTTCGAGTCCGACCATGGCGGCTTGGTGGCAGACCACGTCCACATCGGACAGCGCGGGGCGCAGCACGTCCGGGTCGCGGACGTCGCCGATGACGAGTTCGTGGTCGCCGAGGTAGTCGGGGGCGCCGCCCGGGCCGTGCGCGGCGGGCAGCAGCACGTCGAGCAGTCGCACGGAATGTCCTCGTGCGGCCAGCAGGTCGGCGATGTGCGACCCGATGAACCCCGCACCACCAGTGACCAGTACTTGCATGATTGCCTCCGGGATGGGCGGTGGTCGTTTTGCTTGGGTGGTCGGGTGGTGGAACCTCAGTCGTCTTCTCGTTGCGGGATCTTTTTCCCGAGTGGCTCCGCCACGAGGGAAAAAGCCGTCCTCGCGGGAAGAACGCTGAGAACCCGCTGCGGTGCCGGTTGCTCTGGTGGTCGCTGCTCAGCGGCTTCGCCGCTGACAAGATACGGATCAAGGGCGTTGCCCTTGCTCTCGAACTCTCGGGTTCTGGTCAGCGGGCTGTGCAGAAGACCGAGTGCCAGCCGGTGGCGCCGTCGGGGAGGACGGGGGCGCGTTGCGGTGTTTGGGTGGTGCCGTTGTGGTCGGTGGCGCGGCATTCGATGGTGTGCCCGCCCGGTGCGAGGTCGACGTCGGTGCGCCACATCCGCCAGGTCTGCCGGTTGACCTCGGTGGACAGTTGCGCTTGCTGCCACGGTCCGCGGTCGACGCGGACTTCGACACGTTCGATGCCGATGGGCTGCGCCCAGGCGATGCCGGCGACGGTGGTGCGTCCGGCGGGGATGCGGCCGAAGCCGCCGGGGCGGTCGATGCGGGACTGGACCTTGATCGGGCCGAAGCGTCCCCAGCCGCGTTCGATCCAGTAGGCGGGTTTGTCGAAGGTGGTCAGTTCGAGGTCGGTGAGCCATTTCGTCGCCGACACGTAGCCGTAGAGGCCGGGGGTGACCATGCGGACGGGGAAGCCGTGTTCGGCGGGCAGCGGTTCGCCGTTCATCCCGTAGGCCAGCAGCGCGCCGCGTTCCGGGTCGAGCAGTGCCTCCACCGGTGTGCCCGCGGTGAATCCGTCGGCGCTGGTGCTGAAGACCTGTTCGGATCCGGGGCGGACCCCGGCGGCCAGCAGCACGTCGCGGAGGAAGACGCCGGTGAACTCGGCGGTGGAGATGTAGGGCCCGCCGACGTCGTTGGACACGCAGGTCATGGTGATCGTCCGGGTGACCTGGGGGAATCGGCGCAGTTCGGTGAAGCCCAGGTCGAGTTCGCGCTCCACCATGCCGTGCACCCGCAGCCGCCAGTCGGCGAGCTCGACGCGCGGGATGCTCAGCGCGGTGTCGATGCGGTAGAAGTCGCGGTTGGCGGTGAGGAACGACGGGGTGCCCGCGGCGGCGAAGTCGGCCCCGGCGGGCACGGTCTGGGCGGGGGAGGCGGCGAGGGCTTGCGCGACGGTGCGCCGGGATGCTTCGGCGTCCCGGCCGCCGGTGAGCAGGGAGCCGGCGGCGCCGGTGACCCCGGCGGTGGCGGCCACCGCGACCGAGGACACCAGGAACCGGCGCCGGTCCGGGGTTGTGGTCTCGGGGAGCAGTTCGGGGTCGTAGGGCTCTTCCAGCGTGTCGTGCGGGTCGTGCTCGGTGCGCGGCGGCGCGGGGAGGTCGGTGGCGGCGAGGGCGGTGCGGTGCAGCAGCCGGAACGCGGCGATGCCGGCGAGCGCGGCGATCAGCGGTGCGAGCACGCCGAGTGCGCCGACGTCGGGCCGGGACAGCACGGCGGCCACGCCGAGCAGCCCGAACGCGCCGATGAGTGCGACTCCGGGGCGGGCGTCGCGGCGGGAGAGCAGTCCGGCCGCGGCGGCCAGCAGCGCGATGACGATCGCCATCCCGCCCAGCAGGGCGATCTTGTCGGCTTGTCCGAAGGTGCGGATGGCGAACTGCTTCACCGGTTCCGGGGTGAGGTCGATCGCCGAGTTGCCCACCGCGAGGAACGGGGACGCGCGGGGTTCGAGCAGGGCGGCGAGCAGGTGACCGGTGCCCAGCGCGACCGCGGCCGCCAGGACTCCGCACCACGCCGCCACCGGGAGGCGCAGACGGTGCAGGGACTTCGTGTTCACACCGTCCATTCGTAGCCGTCGCGCGCCTGGATCGGTCGTTGCGGCGGGTGTCGGTTCTCGTTCCGTAAGAACTGCGGTCGCGTCCCGGTGCCCGCGTCCCGGTGCCCGCGTCCCGGTGTCAGGGCAGCTGTGCTTCCCGGACGGCTTCGTCGAGGCTGTCCAGCAGCACCACGCCGAGCGTGTTCGCCATCGACCCGGTCGCGAGTTCCCCGCGCAGCTTCGACGCGAGCGTCCGCACCCGCCGCGGGTCCGGCCGGGTGCTGCGCGCCGCGTCCCACAGGCGTTGGGCGGTGCGCTGCACGAGTTCGTCCTCGCCGTAGCGGGCGTGCACGGTGGGCAGCGCCAGCAGGCACACCTTGGCGACGCGGGCGATCCCGTCGAGCGAGTCGGGGGGCACGGTCGTCGGCTCGGCCGATTCGCGCGGTGCGACGACTTCGGGGGCGCGTGCGGTCAGCACTGTCCCTGGGTCCGCGTTCCGCCAGGCGCGGGTGTCCCCGTCGTGTTCGCTCACGCAGATCAGTCCGGAGCCGGTGAGTCCGGCGCGCAGCGGCAGTCCGTCGTCGTGTTCCGCGCCGGTGGCCACGAGTTCGTCGTCGCGCAGCGATTCGACGACCGCGCCGAGTTCGGCGCGGTCGGGTGCCGGTGCGAGCGCGCCTGCTTGCGCGCTGTCCAGGAATGCGGCGACCTCCGGCCGGAAGTGGTCTTCGGCGTAGAGGTAGCGCAGGAATTCCCGTGCGACCGCGTCGATCCTCGGCAACGTCATCTCCCGGTTCCGCGGTCCGGCAGGTGATGGCCGCCGCGCGAGTGCGGTGATGCTTGCGCGGGACGGCCCGAATGGCCGTCACCGCTCCCCAGTCCTGCGGCGTCCGGTGCCCCCGCACCGTTCGGCCCGGACGTCGTCCGAGCCGTGCCGCCGCAGTCAGGTTACGGGCGTGGGCGCGCAGATCGCAGGGTCTTTCGTCACTCACATGGCGCGTGAGGAAGGGGGAATTCTTCGTGGGATGTCGACGAGTGCGGGCCATTACGTCACATCGGTGACTCGGCTCGCGGGACGGCCGGTCGGGGTGCTGGGGTAGGTTCGCCGCCGAAAAGCCAGGAAATCACGATCGTCATGGGAAGGACCGCCTTGGCTCCCACCATCGCCACCAACAAGCGCGTCGAGCGGCCGGAGCTGCTGGAGTTCCTCCGCCCGCGTCACCACGCCCTGCTGGTCACCGAACGCGGCAGCGGACGTCCGCAGATCTCGCCGGTGACGTGCGGCGTCGACGCTGAGGGCCGCATCGTGATCTCGACCTATCCGGACCGGGCGAAGACCGTCAACGCGCGGCGCACCGAGCAGGTGTCGGTGTGCGTGCTCTCCGACGAGTTCAACGGTGCTTGGGTGCAGGTCGACGGGCGCGCGGAGGTGATCGATCAGCCCGACAGCGTGGAGCCGTTGGTGGACTACTTCCGCAGCATCTCCGGTGAGCACCCGGATTGGGACGAGTACCGGGAGGCGATGCGCAAGCAGGGCAAGTCGCTGATCCGCGTCACCATCGACGACTGGGGTCCGATCGCCACCGGCGGTTTCCCGGCGCGCCTGGTGGAGTGACGGGTTCGTTCGGTGAGGTCCCGGCGGGGTAATCCGGCTGCGGCGCGCGGAATCCGGTGCGTCGACTCGGCCGCGCGGGTGCCGTGCTGCTGGGGGAGGGGATGACGCCCAGGGCTTGCTGGGGGTTCAAGCCCTGGGCGTCCCTCGCCGCACGAGGGGGAAGTGCGACGGTCACCACAGAGTAACCCATCGGCCCGGAATAGTCACCCTCCGTGCCGATGGGAGGTGTGCGGGTCGCCGGACGACCGCGACCATCACCGCAACGGGCGCGACGGTCTCACGCGGTCTCGCTGGGTGCGGCCGGTTCCGCCCCGCACGCGCGTCCGCTCCCGCACCGGGAAGTGCGGGAGCGGAGCGGTCTTGGCCGATCAGGACGTCCCGGCGCCCGCCTCCAGAGCGGGCCGGATCTCGAAGGTCAACCGGTCGCCCGAGGTGTCCACCTCGACCCGCTGGCCCTCGCCGAGCCTGCCCTCCAGCAGCAGCTCCGAGATCGAGTCGTCGACCTCGCGCTGGATCGTGCGCCGCAGCGGCCGTGCCCCGTAGTCGGGCTGGTGGCCGTGCTCGGTGATCCAGTCCACCGCCGAGTTGCTGAAGTCGACTTCGATGTCCTGGGTGTGCAGCCGCTGCCGGGTGTCGCCGAGCAGCAGCTCGGTGATCCGGTGCAGCTGGTCGGTCTCCAGCTTGCGGAACACCACGACCTCGTCGATCCGGTTGAGGAACTCGGGCCGGAACGATTCCCGCAGCCGCGCCATCAACCGCTCGCGGGCCGGTTCGTCGGCCTGCTCCTGGTCGCGGCTGGAGAAGCCCAGCACCCCGGAGCGCTGCGAGATGATGTCCGACCCCAGGTTGCTCGTCATGATCATCACGGTGTTGGTGAAGTCCACCGTGCGGCCTTGGCCGTCGGTGAGCCGGCCGTCGTCGAGCACCTGCAGCAGCGTGTTGAACACGTCCGGGTGGGCCTTCTCGATCTCGTCGAGCAGGATCACCGAGTACGGGCGGCGCCGCACCTGCTCGGTGAGCTGACCCGCTTCGCCGTAGCCGACGTAGCCCGGTGGTGAACCCACCAGCCTGCTGGCGGTGTGGGCTTCCTGGAACTCGCTCATGTCCAGGCGCACCATCCGGTCCTGGTCGCCGAACAGCGACTCGGCCAGCGCCCGCGCCAGCTCCGTCTTGCCGACGCCCGTGGGCCCGAGGAACAGGAACGTGCCGACGGGGCGGTTCGGGTCGCCCATGCCGGTGCGGGAGCGCCGCACCGCCCGCGAGATGGCGTGCACCGCCTCGTCCTGGCCGACGACCCGCTTGTGCAGCTGGTCCTCCAGCTTCATGAGGCGGCTCTTCTCCTCCTCGGTGAGCTGGGTGGCGGGGATGCCGGTGGCGCGGGAGACGACGTCGGCGATCTCGTCGCGCCCGACCACCGCGATGCCGCCGTTGCCCTGCCGCTGCGAGCGGATGTGGTCGCGCACCCCGATGAGCTCGTCGCGCAGCCCGGCGGCGCGCTCGTAGTCCTCCTCGGCGATGGCCTGCGCCTTGTCCCTGGCCAGCTCGTCGTAGCGCTGCTCCAGTTCGCGCAGGTCGGTGTTCGGGGTGCCGGTGCGCAACCGCTTGCGGGCCCCGGCCTGGTCGATCAGGTCGATCGCCTTGTCCGGCAGGAAACGGTCGGTGATGTAGCGGTCGGCGAGCTCGGCGGCGGCGCGGATCGCGTCGTCGCTGAACCGCACCTGGTGGTGGGCCTCGTAGCGGTCCCGCAGCCCGCAGATGATGCGTTCGGTGTCGGCGACGCTGGGCTCGTCGACCGTGATCGGCTGGAAGCGGCGTTCCAGCGCGGCGTCCTTCTCGATGTTCTTGCGGTACTCGTCGAGGGTGGTGGCGCCCACGACGTGCAGTTCGCCGCGCGCCAGCTTCGGCTTGAGCATGTTGCCCGCGTCGACCGCCCCGTCGGAGCCGCCGGCGCCGACCACGGTGTGCAGCTCGTCGATGAAGATCACCAGCTGGTCGCGGTGCTGGCTGATCTCGTCGAGCAGCTTGGTCATCCGCTCCTCGAAGTCGCCGCGGTAGCGGGTGCCCGCCACGACGCCGGAGAGGTCCAGCTGCACGACCCGCTTGTCCTTGAGCGTGTCAGGCACCTGGCCGTCGACGATGCGGGCGGCGAGACCTTCGACGACGGCGGTCTTGCCGACGCCGGCCTCGCCGATGAGCACCGGATTGTTCTTGGTGCGCCGCGAGAGCACTTCGACGGTCTGCTCGATCTCCTCGTCGCGGCCGATCACCGGGTCCAGCCCGCCGTCTCGGGCGCGGGCGGTGAGGTCCTGGCCGAACTGCTCCAGCGTGGGCGTGCTCGACGCCTCGGCGGATTCGTGCTGGCGGGATTGGGCGTCGGCCGGGGCCGCCTGCAGCGATTCCAGCGTGACGTGCGCGGCGGCCAGCAGCCGTCCGGCGCGGGAGTCGGGGTTCGCGGCCAGCGCCAGCAGCAGGTGGTCCGGGCCGATGTAGGAGGCGCCGACCGCGCGGGCGATCTGGTGCGACTCCAGCAGGGTGCGCTTGGCGGCCGGGGTCAGCGCCGGTGGCACGTCGATGGCCTCGCCCTCGGGCAGCTGCTGCTCGATCTGCCTGCCGAGCGCGTCCGGATCGGCCCCGGCGCGCTCCAGCATGGCCCTGGTCGTCTCCGCGCGGGTCGCGGCCCACAGCAGGTGGTGGGTGTCGAGGTCGCGGCCACCGTGTTCGACGGTGCAGCGCGCGGCGGCGGCCACCATGTCCTGCGCGTGCCCGCTCATCAACCGGGTCAGGTCGACGCGCTGCGGTTGCTGCGGGCCGTCCCCGCCGGAGAGGTAGCGGGCCAGGAAGTCGTCGAACGGGCTCGAACCGAACCCTCCGGAACCGAAGAAGCCGGTCATGGTCACCTCTCTAGTCCGAGAAACTCCTCGTTGTCTTCCCGCGGGTATCACCGCCTCAAACACGCAGCGTCCGCAACGGCATTCCGCTGCGGGCGTGGCGTATGCGCCATCCCACAGATCGGCGCGGACGGGAATGCGCGTCGCCCCGGATCACAGCGGGTGCGGATCGGTGTGCAGCTCGGCCAGCAGGTCGCCGTCGCGTTCGACCCGCTCCAGCACGTCCTCCGCGGTGAACCGCAGGTCGTCAGGGGTGCGGCAGGAACGCACCTCGTCCCAGGTGATCGGGGTGGAGACGGTGGGCTGTTCGCGGGCGCGCAGCGAGTACGGCGCGACGGTCGTCTTCGCGGTGTTGTTCTGGCTCCAGTCCAGGAAGACCTTGCCGGTGCGGGCGGCGCGGCTCATCTTCGCCAGCAGCGCGCCGGGGTGCTCGGCGGCCAGCCGCAGCGCGAGTTCCTTCGCGTAGGCCGAGGTGCGGTCGGATTCCTCGGTGCGCACCGGGCAGTAGAGCTGCATTCCCTTGGCGCCGCTGGTCTTCGGGTACGCCCGCAGGCCGTCCGCGCGCAGCCGCTCGTGGAGCAGCTCGGCGGCCCGGCAGCACTCGACGATCGTGGCGGGCGGGCCGGGATCGAGGTCGAACACCAGCAGGTCCGGGGTGTTGCGGGAGTCGTGCTCGCCGACGGTCCACTGCGGAACGTGCAGTTCCAGCGCGGCGAGGTTCGCCGTCCACACCAGCGTCGGCAGGTCGCGGATGAGCACGTGGTGGTTGACGGCCGTGCCGGATCCGTCGGCGCCGCTGACCAGCCGTGCCGTGGGCACCCAGTCCGGGGAGTGGCGGGAGACGTTCTTCTCGAAGAACGAACCCGAATCCACGCCGTCCGGGAACCGGATCAGCGTCACCGCGCGGCCCCGCAGGTGCGGCAGCAGCACCGGGGCGACCTGCCGGTAGTAGTCGATGACGTCGCGCTTGCGGAACCCGGCGGCCGGGTAGAGCACCTTGTCCAAGTTGGACAGCGTCAGTTCGCGGTCCTCGACGCGGACGCTCACCCGCGTGGACACGGCCGCCGCCTCACGAGGCCGCTCGGGAACCGGAAGCGGCGTCGCGCACCGCCGCTTCGAGATCGGAGCGGTTCATCTTCGACCGGCCGCGCACCCCGAGCTCCTTGGCCCGCTTGTCCAGCTCGCCCTTGTTCAACTCGCCGAGGTCGTCGCCCCCGGTCCTGCCGCCGCGCTTGCCGCGGGCCTGTTCGACGCTGCGGCGCAACGCGTCGGTGAGGTCGATGACGTCGGTGGCCTGCGACGGTTCCTCCGCCGCCTCGGGGCTCACGCCGTGCGCCTTGTCGGCCAGCAGCTGTTCGACGCGTTCGGTGTAGGTGTCCTCGTACTCCTGCGGGCGCCACTCGCCGGTCATCGACTCGATGACCGTCTCGGCCATCTGGATCTCCTTGTCGGAGGGCGCGGTACCGCCCGCGTCGCCGATGATCTCGCCGGGTTCGCGGATCTCGTCGTCGAAGAACAAGGTGTTCAGCGCCAGCGCGGTCTCGTCGGCGCGCACCGCGGTGAGGTATTCCTTGCCGCGCAGCACGAACCGCGCGATGCCCACCTGGTTGGTCTGCTCCATGGCGCGGCGCAGCAGGTCGTAGGGGCGGTGGTTCTCCTTCGCGTTCGGCGCGAGCCAGTAGGTGCGCTGGAAGTACACCGGGTCGATCTCGTCGAGGTCGACGAACGAGGTGATGTCGATGGTGCGGGAGCGGCCGGGTGCGATCTCGTCGAGCTCCTGCTGGTCGACGGTGACGAGCACGCCTTCGACCTCGCGGCCCTTCACGATCTCGCCGTAGTCGACCTCGTCGCCGGTGCGCTCGTTGACGCGCTTGTAGCGGACCCGGTCGGTGGTGCCGCGCTGGTACTGGTGGAACGACGGGCTGTGGTCCTCGGTGGCCGCGTACAGGCCGACGGGGATGGTGACCAGGCCGAAGTTGATCGAGCCCGTCCAGATCTTGCGCGCCATGACGTGCCTCCCTCACCGCCGGGCAACCCGGCCCGCCACCACCCAACGATGCGCCGCCCCCGCCCTGATCGCAGGGGAGCACCGGCACCCACCCGCACCCCCTCACCTCGAACGACGATCACGCCACACCGTGTTCAACTCCGCGCGATTTCGCGAGAACGTGAAACACCCCCGAAACAGGATCAACGGTTATGAAGCCTGGTAGGGGGGTGTTTTTCGAGGCGTCTTCGGAGGTCGGGTCGCGCAATTTCTCGCGAAATCTCCGACGTCGTCCACAGGACCGATTCGTTCACAGGGCCCGTTCAGCGCGCTGAAGGGAGGAATGGTGCCGGGACCGGTCGCGTGGGGTCAGTCGTGCGTCGATGGGAGGGCGCGGTGGGTGCCGTCGGGGAGGAGTTCGGTGCGGCCCTCGCGGGCGAGCAGCTCCAGGAGCGGCACGGCCACGCGACGGGAGGTGCCCAGCGCCTGGCGGGCCGCGGAGAGGGTGAACGGCTCGGGCAGGCCCCGCAGCACCTCGAGCGCCCGCCGCTCGGCCCCCGGCAGCAGCACGACACCCGGCGCGAGCCGCAGCAGTTCCCCGGCGCGGACCGCGGCGGCCAGCGGCTCCGAACCCAAACCCAGCTCGGCGAGCTCCGCGGCGGTGGGAGCCGCGAACGGGGCATCGGCGAGCCGCCCGCGCAGGCGCTCCAGCGCGGCGGCGATCTCCGGCGGCCAGGGCGCGGTACCCACCCGCAGCCGCCCCCCTCCGGTGCGGATCTCGCGGGCGGGACCGGCGCGCAGCAGCACCTCCAGCAGCGCCGCATCCGGCAGCGCGAGCGCGCGCCGGGCCGCTTCGGCGGGCAGGCCGTCGGCCAGCGGTTCCCGCTCGCGGTGTTCGTCGAGCAGCCGCACCAGCCGCTCGGCCAGCTCGTCGCGGTGCCCCGGATCCAGCACCCACCCGGCCGCCTCCGGCGCGCCCGCGGGCACCTGCGCGCCCATCGCGCGCAGCTGCTCGCCGCGCACCATCCGGCGGCGCCGCAGTTCCCCCGCACCATCGGCGACGCCGTCCATGCCCGCGAGTTCCCGCGCCCGCTCCCGCGCCGCGCCCCGCCGCCGCAGCGGGCGCGGACGCACGTCCAGCAGCACGGCGCCCCCGGCGACATCGTGGGCGCCGGGATCGCGCAGCAGCACCCGATCGCCGATGCGCACCGGCAGCGGTTCCCGCAGCGACAACCGCGCGGTGTCCGCCCCCAACGGCCGGACGCGCACCGCGACGGCGGCCGATCCGAGGTGCAGCACCAGCTGCCGCGGCAGGTCGGCGGCGAGGCGGTCGCACAACCGCACGTCGAACAGGTCGCTGCCGAGCCACGTGCCGGGGGTGAGCAGCGCGTGCCCGCGCCGCACCTGCTCCAGCGGCACGCCGCGCAGGTTCACCGCCACCCTCGCCACCGCCGACGTGCGCTCCACCGGCTCACCGAGCGAATGCAGCGCCCGCACCGCCACGTCCTGCCCGCCGGGGTGCAGCCGCAACCGGTCCCCGGTGCGCAGCGAACCCGCGGCCAGCGTCCCGGTGACCACGGTGCCCGCGCCGCGGATCGTGAACGCCCGATCGATCCACAACCGCACCGCCGCCGCGGAATCCGGCGCGGGCAACCGTCCGGCGAGCGCGCACAGCGCGGCGCGCAGCCGCCCCAGGCCGGCGCCGGTGCACCCGCTGACGTGCACCGCGGGCAGCTCGCCCAGCGCCGAGTCCCGCAGCCGCCGCCGGGCCTGCTCGGTCGCGGCGGTGGGGTCGGCCAGGTCGCAGCGGGTCACCACGAGCAGCCCGTGGCGCACCCCCAGCGCGTGCAGCGCGTCCAGGTGCTCGGTCGACTGCGGCTGCCAGCCCTCGTCGGCGGCGACCACGAACAGCACCGCCGGTACCGGGCCGACGCCCGCGAGCATGTTCGGCACGAACCGCTCGTGGCCGGGCACGTCGACGAACGCCAGCACCTGCTCACCGATCGTGGTCCACGCGAAGCCGAGGTCGATCGTCATGCCGCGTTCGCGTTCCTGCGCCCAGCGGTCCGGTTCCATCCCGGTGAGCAGCCGCAGCAGCGTCGACTTGCCGTGGTCGACGTGCCCGGCGGTGGCGAGCACGTGCATCAGCCCACCGCCGTGACGGCGTCGAGCAGCACCGCGTCGTCGGCGGGCGCCACGGCGCACAGGTCCAGCAGGCACTGCCCGTGCTCGACCCTGGCCAGCACCGGAGTCCGCCCGGTGCGCAGCGCCGCCGCGTACCGGGACGGCAGCGTCACCGCGGCGCTGGGCAGCTCGACTCCCGGTGCCCCACCGCCGCCGACGGTGGCCGTGCTCGTGCGGGCGTCGGCGTCGATGCCGCGTTCCCGCAGGCTCGCCGCGAGCCTGCGGGCGCGGTCGAGCAGGTCGGCTTCGCCGCGGTCCAACGCCTGCGCGGTCGGTGTGGCCGGGCCGCGCACGGTCGCCTCCAACGCGGCGAGGGTGAGCTTGTCGACCCGCAGCGCTCGCGCCAGCGGATGCCGTTCGAGCCGCCGCACCAGCTCCGCCGACCCGAGCAGCAACCCGGCCTGCGGACCGCCGAGCAGCTTGTCCCCGCTGGCGGTCACCAGGTCGGCCCCGGCCGCCAGGGTGCGCTGCGCGTCGGGTTCGTCCGGCAGCGCGGGATGCGCCCGCAGCAGCCCGGACCCGATGTCGGCGATCACCGGCACCGGCAGCTCCCGCAGCGCCGCGACCGGGACCTGCGAGGTGAACCCGGTGATGCGGAAGTTCGACGGGTGAACCTTGAGCACGAACCCGGTGTCCGGCCCGATCGCGTCCCGGTAATCCTCGAACCGCACCCGGTTGGTGGTGCCGACCTCCCGCAGCCGCGCGCCGGTGGAGGTGAGCAGGTCGGGGATGCGGAAGCCGTCGCCGATCTCCACCAGCTCACCGCGGGCCAGCACGATCTCCCGGCCCGCCGCCAGCGCGGTGGCCACCAGGGACAGCGCGGCGGCGCCGTTGTTGACGACGTGCGCGGCCTCGGCCGCCGGTACCGCCTCGGTCAGCGCCGCGCGCACCCCGCGTCCGCGCGGGCCCCGGCGACCGGTGGTGAGGTCGAGCTCCACGTCGGTGGTGCCCGCCGCCGCGCGCACCGCCTCCACGGCGGCGTCGGAGAGGGGAGCGCGGCCGAGGTTGGTGTGCAGCAGCACTCCGCACGCGTTGACGACCCGCCGCATGCCGCCCGCCGATGCGGGCAGCGCCTCCCGCGCGGCGGCGATCACCCGTTCCGGGTCGAGCTGCCCGTGCCGGGCCCTGCGCTGGGCGTCGTGGACGACGGCGCGCACCACGTCCCGTCCGAGCCGTTCGACCGCGCCCGCCAGCACCGGATCGTCGAGCACCCGGTCGGTGGCGGGAATCCGGCGCCGCGCGTCCATGCGGCGCAGCTTAGGAGCCGCCGTGAAGATCCGCTATCGAGGCGATCCCGGCGCGGGTCTCACCGCTGCTCACCGCGCCACACGGCGCGGTAGCGCGCGGCGGCCTCGGCGTCCATCCGGTTGCGCACCGCCGACGCGTGACCGGGTGGGAAGCCGTGCCTGCTCAGCCGCGCGTCGACGCTCTCCACCGAGCTGGTCAGCACGATCCGCAGCACCACCAGCACCCCGAGCAGCACCGAGCCCAACGCGATCGGCCAGGACCCGCCCGCCCAGTACAGGACCCCGAACAGCAACGCGACCAGCGGCAGGATGTGCAGCATCCCGCGCACGCAGACGCGCAGCACCCACGTCGAGCACGTCGCGTCCCGCAGCACCCACTCGCGGTAGGCCTCGGGAAGGGTGCCGCCGAACTGGTAGTACAGCCACCACGCCGGATTGGGCCGCTTGATCCCCACGACCGCATGGTAAGCCCCGGCCGCGCGGACTCCCGCAGAGCCGCCGCGGCGGCGGGGGAGTGGCGGAGGCGGACGGGAATCGAACCCGCCTGACCGAGGTGCTCGGCCACGTCGGTTTTGAAGACCGCGGGGGCCACCAGGCGCCCTGACGCCTCCCTCACCCGCTCCGGGCGCCGCCAACCTACGCCCGGCACCGCCTGCTCGGCCACCGCGCGGCGATCAGCGCCGGTCCGGGGTGCGCAGGTAGGCGAGCGCCATGTCGCTGAGCTCGTCGGCGTAGCGGCTCCGGGCTTCGTCGTCGGCGGGACGGTCGGGGCGAACGGAGTTGTGGAAGCAGGCTCCGAGCAGGGCGCGCGCCGCGGTGTCCAGCGCCCGCTGCGGGTCGTTGCGCCGGATCTCGGCGGTGTAGGGGGCGGCCGCGGCCAGCAGGAGGCGGTGGACCTTGGTGATGGTGCGGGCGCCGCGGTCCATCACGTCGACCTCGCGGGCGCGCAGCAGGTCGGGGAACACGCTGCTGGTGTCGGTGAACGACTGCAGCAGCGCGTGCGCGTAGGCGTCGAGCACCCCGGACAGCGACGGTTCGGCGGCGCGCAACCGCTCGGCGAGGTCGGCCTCGCGCCGCTGCAGCATCCGCTCGGTCAGGGCGGCGATCAGCTGTTCCTTACCGGCGAAGCGGCGGTAGATCGCGCCGACGGAGGTGCCCGCGCGTTCGGCGACCTCACCGATCGTCATCTCCTCCAGGCCGACCGCGGAGACCAGTTCCTCCGCCGCCCGCAGCACGCGGGCGAGGGTCGCGGCGCTGCGGGCCTGGCGAGGTTCCCGGTAGTGCGCCTGGCGATCCTGCTCGTCGGTCATGCCCGCATCGTATCGGCGGCTCGCGCGGTGACCGTCCTTGACAACGGAGGCCGGGCCACCGCTATCGTTTGAGAACGAGAATTCGCATTCGCATTTTACCGGAGGGGTGCATGTCGACACGGGAGCACGACGCGGAGGTCCACGCCCTGCTGGCCGCGATCCGCGAACGCCGGAGCGAGCTGGCCGAGGGCGGTTTCGCCGCCGACCGCGACAACGCCGACCCCGCCGCCAACATGGCGCTGCTGGCCGAGTCGGGCGCGGCCCGCCTCGCCGTTCCCGCCGAGTTCGGCGGGCTGTGGGACGGCGCGGAACGCGGCGGGTGGGGCGCGCTGATCCGCGCGGTGCGGGAGATCAGCGCCGGCGACGGCCCCACCGGGCAGAACTGGCTCACCACCGCCCTGGTGGCCCGCGAACTGTTCGGCCCCGCAGGCGGCTTCCCGGAAGCGACCCGGGCCGCGCTCGCTCGCCGGATGCTCGACGACGGGCTGCGCTTCGTGTCCTCCGTGGCCGAAACGGGCGGACCCGGCCGCGTGACGGCCCGGCCCGTCGAGGGCGGCGTGGTGCTCAGCGGCACCAAGACCTTCAACTCCAACAGCGGTGGCCGGGGCATGGCCCGGGTCTCCTGCCTGCTGGAAGGGCCGCGATCCGCCCACCAGGTGCTGGTGGACTTGAACCACGACCAGGTCGAGTCGCACGACGACTGGGACAACATGGGTCAGCGCGGCACCCGCAGCCAGACCCTCACCTACCGGGACGTGTTCGTGCCCGACGGGTGGCACCGCCCGGCGGAGGAAACCCCGTCGCCGGTCTTCCTCGCGGCCGTGATGCTGCTGCACGCGGCGTTGATGCAGGGCATCGGCGACGGCGCGCTCGACGCCCTGGTGGGGCACGCGCGCACCATGCACCGCGGCTCGCTGCCCCGCTTCGCCACCCCGGCCGAGGACCCGCTGGTGCTGCGCCGCGTCGGCGCGCTCTCCAGCGCGCTCGCCGCTTCCCGCGCGCTGCTGCACAGCGCGGCCGACGCGCTGCAGGACGGCGCAGGCGGCGACGACGTCACCGCCGACTGCTTCCGCGCCAAGGTCGCCGCCGTCGAAGCCTCCCTCGCCGCCACCACCGAGATCCACGAGATCACCGGCGCCCGCAGCACCTCCCACACCCACCGCTACGACCGCTTCTGGCGCAACGCCCGCACCTTCGCCTCGCACGACCCGACCGACGCGAAGAACGTCTACATCGGCGGCTACGAGCTCACCGGCCACCTCCCGCCCCTGTCCACGATCATCCGCCGCTAGGTTCCGGACGAGGGAACCACGGCGGCGGTGGATGCTCTCCGCGATCACCCGCACTACGGTCGGTGAGATGACCGAACTCGACGCGCCAGCCCGGTACCGGCTCACCCAGTACGCGCACGGAGGGGGCTGCGCGTGCAAGATCCCGCCCGGCGAACTGGAGACGATGGTCGCCGACCTGCGGGGAGTGCCCGACCCGACGCTGCTCGTCGGACTGGACCACGGCGACGACGCCGCGGCCGTCCGCATCGGCTCCGCACCCGAAACCACCACCGGCGGGCAGGCCGTGGTGAGCACCGCGGACTTCTTCACCCCGGTCGTCGACGACGCCTACGACTGGGGCCGCATCGCCGCCGCCAACGCGCTGTCCGACGTGTACGCGATGGGCGCCCGCCCGATCCTCGCGGTGAACCTGCTGTGCTGGCCGCGCGACCTGCTCCCGATGGAGCTCGCCCGCGAGGTGCTGCGCGGCGGCCTCGACGTCGGCGTCCTCGCCGGGTGCCCCGTCGCGGGCGGGCACAGCGTCGACGACCCGGAACCCAAGTACGGCATGGCCGTCACCGGCATCGGCGACCCGGAAGCGTTGCTGCGCAACGACTCCGGGCGTCCCGGCACGCCGCTGACGCTGACGAAACCACTGGGCATCGGGGTGCTCAACACCCGGCACAAGGCCACCGGCGAAGTCTTCCCGCAGGCGGTCGCGGCGATGACCGAGCTCAACGCCGCCGCCTCCACCGCCGCGCTGAAGGCGGGCGCGCGGTGCGCCACCGACGTCACCGGCTTCGGACTGCTCGGGCACCTGCTGAAGCTGACCAGGGCCAGCGACGTCTCCGCGGTGCTCGACCCCGCGGCGGTGCCCTACCTCGACGGGGCGCGGGAGGCGCTGCGCGACGGCCACGTCAGCGGCGGCACCCGGCGCAACCTCGACTGGGTGCGCCCGCACTGCGACCTCGACGGGATCGACGAGGACACCGCGCTGCTGCTGGCCGACGCGCAGACCTCCGGCGGCCTGCTGATCGCAGGCGAGATCCCCGGGGCACCCGTCATCGGCGAACTCGTCCCGCGCGGCGAACACCTCATCGCGGTGCGCTGAACCCGATCGCGCGTCACCGCCGGGCGCTGAGCCGCCCGGCGCGGAACGCGCCCGGGGTGATGCCGTAGCAGCGGCGGAACCAACGCGTCAGGTGCGCCTGGTCGGCGAACCCGCAGCGCGCCGCGGCCTCGGCCGCACCGGCGCCGGCCCCCAGCAGCCGCCGCGCCTCCCGCAACCGCAGTTGCCGCTGGTAGGCGCCCGGTGCGAGACCGTGCGCGGCGGTGAACGCGCGGCTGAGCGCGAACCGGCTGCACCCGGCGACCTCCGCGAGGCGCTGCGCGGAGAAGTCCTCGGCGACGTGCGCGTGCAGGTAGTCCCGCGCCGCCCGCACCCCCGCCGGAATCGGGCGCACCGCCGGTTCCCAGTCGATCGGCGGCGCGCGCAGCGAACCGCGCCGCACCATCGCGTACACCGTGCGGCGCAACGCCTCGTCGCGGGTGAGGGCGCTCTCCTCGTCCAGCAGCGTCCGGTTGAGGTCGCTCACGGCCCGCGCCAGCAGCGGATCGTGCAGCACCGGCTCGGCGAACAGCGGCAGCGCGCCCGCGGCGTGCCCGGCCGCGTCGGCCAGCACCTCCGCGACGACCTCCGGTCCGATGTGGACGATGCGGTAGGTGAAGCCCTCCGCGATGGCGGAGTGCCCGTCGTGGGTCTCGTCCGGGTTGAACGCCATCACCATGCCCGCCGCGCTGATCCGCGCCGCGCCCCGGCAGCGGAACGTCTGCGCCCCGGTCTCGGTCACGCCGAACGAGTACGCGTCGTGGCTGTGGCGTTCGTAGGTGTGGTCGCGGAAGAACGCGTGCATCGCCTCCAGCGACGTGTCCGGCCGGCGCCGGTAGTGGATCCATTCGAGCTCGTCTCGCACCCCGCCAGTCTGCCCCCGGCCCGCATCGAGCCCGCGCACCAGCGTTCAAGACCGCGGCGCCGCGACCGCCGCAGGATGCGCTCATGGCAGCACAGACCAAGATCGCCGTCGTGGTCCGCGAGGACCTCGCCGCCTGGCAACGGCTGAACGTGACCGCTTTCCTGACCAGCGGTATCACCGCCGCGAATCCCGGCCTCGTCGGTGAGCCGTACGCCGACGCCGACGACGTCGGCTACCTTCCGCTACTGGGCGAACCGGTGCTGGTCTACGCGGCCACCACCGAGGAGCTCAAGCAGGTGCACCGCAAGGCGCTGGACCGGGAGCTGCGGCTCGCCGTCTACACCGCGGACATGTTCCGCACCGGCAACGACGAGGACAACCGGGCGGCGGTGCGCGCCGTGTCCACCGCGGACCTGGACCTGGTGGGCGTCGCCCTGCACGCGGGGCGCAACGCGGTGGACAAGGTGTGCAAGGGCCTCAGCCTGCATCCGTGAGCGCGACGCAGATCAGGTGAGGCGTTCTGGCAGATGGGCAGGCCCCTCAGGCCCCGCTCGTGAACCCGGCGCCGTCGCCTTCGGAGATCATCCGCATCCCCGCGGTCGTCTCGTCGAGCAGCGCCGCGAGGATGTCGGGCAGCTCGGTGCCGTCGGTGCACACCAGCCATTCCCGCATCGCGGAGCCGAAGCACGTCATCATCAGCATCGCCCACGTGTAGAGCCGGGGCTGCGGGCAGGCGCCGTCGCCGCAGTGCTCGGCGAGCGCGGCGGCCACCTCGTGCACCCAGCGCCGGTGCATCAGGTGCGACTCGTAGTCCCCGGTGGCCTCCAGCGAATCCAGCAGTTGCGCGCGCATCAGGTGCTGCTGGCGGTCGGCCTGGATGCGGCGGGCCGTGTCGAACATGGCCGCGGCGAGCTTGCGCATCGGGTGCTCCCCGGCCGGCCGGGACAGCAGCACCTCGCGCAGCCGCTCCTGCTCGCGCAGTGAATCGCCGAACAGGACGGCGTCCTTGCTGGGGAAGTGGCGGAAGAAGGTGCGCGGCGCGATGTCGGCGGCCTCGGCGATCTGCTCCACGGTGGTCGCGTCGAAGCCCTGCTCGGTGAACAGCCGCAGCGCCGCCTCCTCGATGCCCGCGCGGGTGCGCGCGGTCCGGCGCCGCCTGCGGTCGGCGGGCTCGGCGGGGGACACGGGGGCGGCGGTCATGCGACCCAGGTTCACCCGGAGTTCGGGCGGCGTCAACGGTGACTGATGTCATGAGTGACAAATGGCAGTCGTGACATAACGTGGACCGGCAAGCCCTACGCCTGTGAACAAGGAGAACGTCGTGTCCGGTTCCCACCCCGAGTCGGGCGGTGCGCATCCCGCCGCCGACGGCCCGGTCACCGAAGGCGAGCGCCGCGCCATCGCCGACGGCATCGACCTGCGGGTGTACCGCAGCCGCTGGGCCACCTTGCTGGTGCTGTGCCTGGCGCTGTCGACCACGATGCTGGCCAACACCTCCCTCGGCGTCGCGCTGCCGTTCCTGTCCCAGGACCTCGGCTCGTCGCTGTCTGACCAGCAGTGGTTCAGCAACGCCTACGCGCTGGTGTTCGCGGGACTGCTGTTCACCACCTCCACGCTCGCCGACCGCTACGGGCGCAAGGTGATGCTGCAGGCAGGCCTGATCCTGTTCGGGGCCGTCTCGCTGTACGTGTGGCTGTTCGTGGCCTCCAGCGCCGAGCTGATCGCCGCGCGCGGCCTGCTGGGCCTCGGCGCCTCGATGATCATGCCGGTGACGCTGTCCATCCTGACCAGCGTGTTCCCCAGCTCCGAGCGCACCAAGGCGGTCGGGGTGTGGGCCGCGGTCTCCGGTGCGGGAACCGCACTCGGCCCGGTGATCGCCGGGCTGCTGCTGGAATTCACCACCTGGCACGCCGTGTTCGCGATCAACATCCCCGTCGTGGTCGTCGCCGTGCTCGCCGGGATTCGGTACGTGCCGAAGAACGCTGGCAGCGCCGCACCCGTCGAAGGCGGTCACGGCGGCATCGACATCGGCGGCGCGATCCTGTCCACCGCGGGCATCACCGTCGTCGTCTACGGCCTCATCGACGCCCAGCACGTCGGCTGGACCGCCCCGCGCACCCTGATCATGGTCGCGGCCGGCCTCGTGCTGGTCGGGCTGTTCGTGCTGTGGGAGCGCCGCGCCACGGACCCGATGCTGGACGTGAACCTGTTCCGCAACGCCGGGTTCTCCTCCTCGGCGGTGGCGCTGACGCTGGTGTTCTTCGCGATGATCGGCGTGTTCTTCTCGCTGAGCCAGACGCTGATCCTCGTGTTCGGCTACTCGCCGCTGGGCTCCTCGGTGGCCATGCTGCCGATGTCGGTGATGATGGTGCTGGTCGCCCCGCAGGTCGCGGGCATCGTCGCCCGCTTCGGGCCGCGCGCCACCATCACCACCGGCCTGGTGCTCGCCGCCTGCGGCATGGCCGGGCTCAGCACGCTGACCGTGGACTCGGGCTACCTGAACCTGCTGCTGCCGCTGGCGCTGACCTCGGGCGGCATGTCGCTGGCGATGGCCCCGGCCACCGACCAGCTGATGGCGAACGTGCCGCGGGCGCGGGCGGGCATGGGCTCGGCCACCAACGACGTGACCCGCGAGGTCGGCGCCTCGCTGGGCGTCGCCGTGCTCGGCAGCGTCCTCGGCAGCGTCTACTCGACGCAGCTGGGGCCGGCCGTCGCCGGTCTCGCGCCGGAGGCCCAGGCGATGGCGAAGGAATCGCTGCCCGGCGGCCTGCAGGTCGCCGCCTCCCTCGGGCAGCAGGGCGCGGCCCTCGCCCAGGACGTCATGATGTCCTGGATGGGCGGCATGCGGTTCGCGAACCTCGCCGGTGCCGGGCTGATCCTGGCCGCCGCGCTGGTCGCCTGGATCTGGATGCCCCGCAAGGCCGCCCACACCGACGCCCCGGTCGACTCCGCCGCCGAACACGGCGACGACCGGCCCGCCGAGAACGTCGGCGGCTGACCGGCGAACACCACCGGCTTGCGTTGATCACGCGGCGGGTGTCCGATGGGAGACCACCGGGCACCCGCCGTCGTCGTCGCGGGAGGAGGTCGCCGATGCCGCAGTGGCTGAACTGGCCGCTGGTCCGCCAGCTCACCGGCTCCGACCCGCTCGGACGCGGCACCGCCGCCCGCTCCCGCCGCACCGAGGACCTCCGCGCCCGCACCGAGCAGGCCGACGAGGTCGTGCGCTCGGTGTGCCCGTACTGCGCGGTGGGCTGCGGCCAGCAGGTGTTCGTGCGCGACGGCGAGATCACCCAGATCGAAGGCGACCCGGACTCACCCATCAGCCGCGGCAGGCTGTGCCCGAAGGGCTCCGCGAGCCGCGAACTGGTCACCTCGCCCGGCAGGCAGACCAAAATCCGCTACCGGCGCCCGCACGGCACCGACTGGGAGGACCTGGACCTCGACACCGCGCTGGACATGATCGCCGACCGCGTGCTCGCCACGCGCGACGCCACCTGGCAGCGAACCGACGATCAAGGCCGGACGCTGCACCGCACCATGGGCATCGCGAGCCTCGGAGGAGCGACCCTCGACAACGAGGAGAACTACCTCATGAAGAAGCTCTACACCGCCCTGGGCGCGATCCAGGTGGAGAACCAGGCGCGCATTTGACACTCCTCCACGGTTCCCGGTCTGGGGACCTCGTTCGGGCGCGGAGGGGCCACGACCTTCCTGCAGGACCTGGCCAACGCCGACTGCATCCTCATCCAGGGCTCCAACATGGCCGAAGCGCACCCCGTCGGATTCCAGTGGGTGATGGAGGCCAAGCGCCGCGGCGCGCACGTGATCCACGTGGATCCGCGGTTCACCCGCACCTCGGCCGTCGCCGACAAGCACGTGCCGCTGCGCGCGGGCAGCGACATCGCTTTCCTCGGCGGGCTGATCCACCACGTGCTGGAGCACGACGCCTACTTCCACGACTACGTCGTGAACTACACCAACGCGGCGATGATCGTCGGCGAGGACTTCGAGGACACCGAAGACCTCGACGGCCTGTTCTCCGGGTTCGACGCCACCGAAGGCGCCTACGACCCGGCGAGCTGGCAGTACGAGGGCACCGACGCCGTGCCCGCGGTCTCCGGGCACGGCCCGGAGACCGCACCCGGTGACTCCACCGCGCACGGCCGCGAACGGGCCAGCAGCGGACCCGAGCGCGCCGGCTCCGGCGGACCCGTCTACCACGGCCGCCCCGAGACGGACCCCACGCTGCGGCACCCGCGCTGCGTGTTCCAGCTGCTGCGCAAGCACTTCGCCCGCTACACCCCGGAGATGGTCGAGCAGGTCTGCGGCGTGCCCGCGGCGGACTTCCGGCACGTCGCCGAGGCGCTGACCGCGAACTCGGGGCGGGAGCGCACCAGCACCATCGCCTACGCCGTCGGCTGGACCCACCACACGGTGGGCGTGCAGTACATCCGGGCCGCGTCGATCCTGCAGCTGCTGCTGGGCAACGTCGGCCGGCCCGGCGCCGGAATCCTCGCGCTGCGCGGACACGCCAGCATCCAGGGCTCCACCGACATCCCCACCCTGTTCAACCTGCTGCCCGGCTACATCCCGATGCCGCACGCGCACACCGACCACGACCTCGACGCGTTCGTCGCCCAGGACGAGAGCGCGCGCGGCTACTGGGGCAACATGCGCTCCTACGTGGTGAGCCTGCTCAAGGCGTGGTGGGGTGAGACGGCGACCGCGGACAACGACTTCCGCTTCGGCGACCTGCCGCGGCTCACCGGCGATCACGGCAGCTTCCAGACCGTCGCCGACCAGATCGACGGCAAGGTCAAGGGCTACTTCGTCATCGGCGAGAACCCCGCGGTGGGCACCGCGAACTCCCGCCAGCAGCGGCTGGGGCTGGCAAACCTGGACTGGCTGGTGATCCGCGACCTCAACATGATCGAGACCGCCACGTTCTGGCGCGACGGCCCGGAGATCGACAGCGGCGAACTGTCCACAGCGGACATCGGAACCGAGGTGTTCTTCCTGCCCGCCGCCGCCCACACCGAGAAGGACGGCACCTTCACCAACACCCAGCGGCTGCTGCAATGGCACCACAAGGCCGTCGAACCGCGCGACGACCAGCGCAGCGACCTCTGGTTCTACTACCACCTCGGCCGCAGGCTCCGGGACAAGCTCACCCAACGGCAACCGCAGCGCAACGCCGAGCAGCGCGCCGACGACCGCGCGCTGCTCGACCTCACCTGGGACTACCCGACGCACGGTCCGCTCGACGAACCGAGTGCCGCGGCGGTGCTGCGCGAGATCAACGGCACCGACGCCACCGGCGCCGCGCTGCCCGGCTACACCGCGCTGGAAGCGGACGGCTCCACCTCCTGCGGCTGCTGGATCTACAGCGGCGTGTTCGCCGACGAGACCAACCAGTCCGCCCGCCGCAGACCCGGGCGCGAGCAGAGCTGGGTCGCGCCCGAATGGGGCTGGGCGTGGCCCGCGAACCGGCGCACCCTCTACAACCGCGCCTCCGCCGACCCGCAGGGCAGGCCGTGGAGCGAGCGCAAGGCCTACGTCTGGTGGGACGCCGGCGCGGGGGAGTGGACCGGGCACGACGTACCCGACTTCGACAAGGCCAAGCACCCCGGCTACCGGCCCGCCGACGACGCCACCGGACCCGCAGGCATCGCGGGCACCGACCCGTTCATCATGCAGAGCGACGGCCGCGGCTGGCTCTACGTCCCCGCCGGACTCGTCGACGGGCCGCTGCCCGCGCACTACGAACCGCAGGAATCACCGCTGGCCAACCCGCTGCACGACCACCAGCAGCGCAACCCCGCCCGCCAGACCTACCAGCGCCCCGAGAACCGCTACCAGCCCAGCGGATCCGAACCCGGCGCCGAGGTCTACCCGTACGTGTTCACCACGTTCCGGCTCACCGAGCACCACACCGCGGGCGGCATGAGCCGCTGGCTGCGCCACCTCTGCGAACTCGCCCCCGCCATGTTCCTGGAGGTCTCCCCGGAACTCGCCGCCGAACGCGGGCTCGACCACCTCGGCTGGGCCACCGTCGTCACCGCCCGCAGCGCCATCGAAGGCCGGGTGCTGGTGACCCGCCGGATCAGGCCGCTGCGCTTCGGCGACCGCACCCTGCACCAGATCGGTCTGCCCTGGCACTGGGGACCGAACGGGATCACCACCGGCGACGCCGCGAACGAGCTGATCGGCGTGTCCCTGGACCCCAACGTGCACATCATGGAGACCAAGGCGGGCACCTGCGACATCCGGCCCGGCCGCCGCCCGCGCGGACCGGCGCTCGCCGCCTACGTCGCCGCATACCGCAGGCGCGCGGGCATCACCGAACGCACCGGAACCGAACACGCCGACGACCCCCGCGAAAGCGGGCGATGAGAAGGGAGCGACGCGTGGCCGACCGGACCGAGCAGCACCGCCTCAGCGGCCCGCTGGCCGACCCCGCCGCCGACGCCGGGTACACCGAACACCCCGAGCGCGTCGGGTTCTTCACCGACACCAGCGTGTGCATCGGCTGCAAGGCCTGCGAGGTCGCGTGCAAGGAGTGGAACCTGCTGCCCGAGGACGGCCTGGAGCTCACCGGCATGTCCTACGACAACACCGGGGACCTCGGCGCGAGCACCTGGCGGCACGTCGCGTTCGTCGAACAGGAGGTCACCACCACCGACCTCGGCTTGCCCGGCATGGCACCACCCGGCGAGGACGCCGCCCACGAAGCGGGCGGCGTGCGGTGGCTGATGTCCTCCGACGTGTGCAAGCACTGCACCCACGCCGCCTGCCTCGACGTGTGCCCGACCGGTGCGCTGATCCGCACCGAGCACGGCACCGTGTTCGTCCAGGACGACATCTGCAACGGCTGCGGCTACTGCGTGCCCGCCTGCCCCTACGGGGTGATCGACATCCGGCCCGGCGACGGCGGCGCGTTCAAGTGCACGATGTGCCAGGACCGGCTCGGCGCCGGGCTCGCCCCGGCCTGCGCCACGGCGTGCCCCACCGAGTCCATCCAGTTCGGGCCGCTCGACGAACTGCGCGAACGCGCCGCGCTGCGCGTCGACGAGCTGCACGGGCGCGGCGAGACCGGTGCGCGGCTCTACGGCCACGAACCCGACGACGGCGTCGGGGGAGACGGCGCCTTCTTCCTGCTGCTCGACGAACCCGAGGTGTACGGACTGCCACCGGACCCGGTGGTGACCACCCGGGACCTGCCGTCGATGTGGCGCCACGCCGGGGCCGCAGCCGGTGCGGCGGCGGCCGTCATCGCGGCCTGCTTCGTCGGAAGGCGCCGGTGATGGGCGGGCGCAGGGGCAAGGGCCGCGGCGAATCGATCGTGCCGGACGCGGAGTTCCGCTCCTACTACGGCCGCCAGATCATCAAGACCCCTACGTGGAAGGTGCCCGACGTCCCGGCCTACCTGTTCCTCGGCGGCCTCGCCGGAGCCTCCGCCACCATGGCGGCGCTGGCGGACCTGACGGGACGGCCTCGACTGCGCGGAGCCGGGCGGCTGGCCGCGGCCGCCGGAGCGGGCGCCAGCGTCATCGCGCTCATCCACGACCTGGGCAGGCCCGCCCGGTTCCTGCACATGCTGCGGGTGTTCAAACCGACCTCGCCGCTGAGCGTCGGCTCCTGGATCCTCGCGCCGTTCTCCGGGGTCGCCGCCGCAGCCGCCGCCAGCGAGGTCACCGGGCTGCTACCCGGACTCGGCAGGCTCAGCGGACTCGTCTCCGGGCTGGTGGCGCCCGCGATGACGACCTACACGGCGGTGCTGCTCGCCGACACCGCCGTGCCCGGCTGGCACGAGGTGCACCGGGAACTGCCGTTCGTGTTCGCGGGCAGCGCCGTGTCCACCGCGGGCGGTCTCGCGCTGCTGAGCGTTCCCGTCGGCGAAGCGGGCCCCGCGCGGCGCATGGCGGTCGCGGGCGCGGTGCTGGAGCTGGGCGCGGAGGAACTCATGCTCCGCGACGCCGGGCTCGTCGCCGAGGCCTACCGCACGGGCACACCGGGCGCGGTGCTGCGCGCGGCGAAGGCGCTGACCTGCGTGGCAGCGGTCGCGACCGCGGTGGCGGGCCGGGACCGGCGGGTCGCGGCGGTCGCGGGGCTGTGCCTGGGAGTCGCCGGTGCCGCCACCCGCTACGGCATCTTCGAAGCCGGCCGCGTCTCGGCGCGCGACCCGAAGTACACGGTCGTCCCGCAGCGGGAACGGCTCGCCCGCATCGAATCCGAGTGATCTCGCGAAACCGCCCGGACCGCACCGCAGCGCCGTGTAGGGTTCGTCCATGCTTGATCGGCCGGAGCCCGTCGACCGGCCACGCCGGTGCTCACGACGTGCCCTCGGGCCGATCCGCGCGGTAGCGGCCGATCGCTTTCGCACAAGGGGAATCCCTACCGGTGTCCCGAACCGGCCGTGGAGCCGTGGACGCCGTCGTAGCGTGGGGCGTCCCGCACGCCCGGCCGCGCGCGGGACGTGACCGTCTTCGACCGGCGGCAGGCCCGACACGTCAGTTCGCACGAGGAGAATCACCATGACCGCCGCGTCGAGGTCCGGGACCGAATCGATGCTCACCGGCACCGACCTGGTCTGCTCTTTCGGACCCACCCCAGCGCTGCGCGGGGCCGAGCTCGCGGTCGACGCCGGTGAGGTCGTCGCCGTCGTCGGCGCGTCCGGCTCCGGGAAGTCGACGTTGCTGCACTGCCTGGCCGGCGTGGTCCCCCCCGAATCGGGCACGGTCCGCTTCCGCGGCCGCGACGTCACCGCCATGACCGACGACGAGCGCAGCGCCCTGCGGCGCAGCGAATTCGGCTTCGTGTTCCAGTTCGGCCAGCTCGTCCCCGAGCTCAGCGTGCTGGAGAACATCGCGCTGCCGCTGCGGCTCAACGGCGTCGCCCGCCGCAAGGCGGAAGCCCGCGCCCGCGACTGGGCGGAGAAGCTGGAGGTGGCGGGGCAGTCCGACAAGCGCCCCGGCGAGATCTCCGGCGGGCAGGGACAGCGCGCCGCGCTGGCCCGCGCCTTGGTGGCCGACCCCGCGGTGATCTTCGCCGACGAGCCGACCGGCGCGCTCGACTCCGTCGGCGGCGAACAGGTGATGCGGCTGCTCGCGGAGACCGCCGCCGAATCGGGAAGCGCCGTGGTCCTGGTGACCCACGAGGCCAGCGTCGCCTCCTACGCCGACCGGGAGGTCGTGATCCGCGACGGCCGGACGCTGCTGGAGGAGACCGCACGATGAGCAGGCTGCGCACCTGGGCCGCCGACCTCGTCCTCGGCGTCCGGCTCGCCATCGGCGATCGCCACACCCCGTGGGGGCGCCTCGCGCTGATGACCGTCGGCGTGGGCATCGGCGTCACGGTCCTGCTGGCCAGCGCGGGGCTGCCGACGTGGCTCGACAACAGGGACCAGCGCTTGGCCGAGCGCGCCATGCCGGCCACCTCCAGCGTGACCGCCGAGACCCCCGCCGCGGTGCTCGGCATGAACGGATCGACCTCGTTCCACGAACAGTCGATCCAGGGCAGGCTGCTGCAAGCACAACGCCCGGACGCGCCCGTGCCCCCGGGCTTGGACCGCGTGCCCGGTCCGGGCGAGCTGGTGGTGTCCCCGGCCCTCGGGGAACTGCTCGCCCAGCCCGAGTCCGAACTGCTGCGGCAACGACTGGCCGGGCACGTCGTCGGCCACATCGGCGACGCGGGCCTGCTCGCTCCCGGCGAGCTGTACTACTACGCGGGCACCACCGGCCTGACCGAGTGGAACGCGACCTACCGCGTCGACGACCACTTCGGTGAGCGCCGCGACAACGACGGCATGTCGCAGGACGCCTGGCTGCTGTGGATGACGGGCATCTGCGTGCTGCTCGTACCGGTGATCGTGTTCGTGGTGAGCACGGCCCGGCTCGCCGAAGCCGCCCGGCAGCGGCGGCTCGCCGCCCTCCGGCTGGTCGGCGCGGGTGCCTGGCAGGTGCGCCGCATCGCCTCCGGGGAAAGCCTCGTCGGAGCGCTCGCCGGGGTCGTCGCGGGCTGGGCGATGTTCCTGGGCGTTCGCGCGGTGGCGGGGAACGTGGAGGTGGCCACCAACTCCGTCTCCACCCAGGACCTGTCCCCGGTGTGGTGGCTCGCCGTCCTGATCAGCATCGGGGTGCCCGCGATGACGGTGGTCCTGTCGCTGGCGTCGCTGCGCGGCGCGGTCGACGACCCGCTGCGCTGGGTCCGGCAGGGCATGCCGGTGCGTCGGCGGCTGTGGGTGCGTTGCGTGCCGCTGGTCGCCGGCGTCGCGTTGATCGGCCTGACCGCCGCGATGCGCTGGACCAACGACGGGCTCTTCGTGTACATGCTGGTCAGCGCGGTCACGTTGATCCTCGTGTCGGTGCCGCTGCTGCTGCCGTGGACCGTGGACGCGCTGGCCCGCTCGTCGAGCGGGGGCCCGGTGGCCTGGCAGCTCGCGGTGCGCAGGCTGCACTTCACCAGCGGTACCGCCGCTCGTTCGGTCAGCGCCATCGCAGTGGTGGTCACCGGCGTGATCGGCCTCCAGACCCTGATCGCTTCCGTGGAGGCGACGGTGGGGGAGGACCGGGCGGTGCCGCTGCCGACTCCGGGGATCACGGTGTCGGCCCAGGAGGACCTGCAGGGCCGTGACGGGCTCGCGTCCGCGCTCACCGAGATCAGCTCGCTGCCCGGCGTCCACGCCGTGGTCGGCGGGCACTCCGCGAGCCTGACGTCCGGCGACGAGTCGCCGCATCGCTCGGTGGCGATCGCGGACTGCGCCACCATCGCCCGCGACACCGAGCTCGAGCCCGAGGAGTGCGCGGACGGAGCGGCGTACCGCACCGCGACCGGACGTGGTGAGAACGTCCAGGGAGATGGGGCTGATCGACCGCTGCGGGAGGGCGAGCTGTTCGAGATCTTCGGTCGCGGTTCCCTGGCCACGGGGCCGGGCACGGTGGCCTGGCAGGTGCCGCCGCACCAGGACATCGAGGAGCCGACCGACGACCTGAAGTCCGCGGACCTCGTGCTCACACCCGCCGCGGCCGTCGGCATCCCGATGGACATGCGCTCGGTCTGGCTGGACATCGAGACCGATGGCCCGGTCGCGCCGGAACTGCTGGAGTCGGTGCGCAACGTGGTGGCCGCGAACCTGACCGGCGGATCGGTCAACACCTCCTACAGCGACCAAAACCTGACCGAGACCGTAGAGCAGATCCGCGCGGTCAAGCACGCGCTGCTGCTCGGAGCGCTGGTGACGTTCTCCCTCATCGGGTGCAGCCTGCTGGTCACCGCGATCGAGCAGATCCAGGAGCGGACCCGGCCGATGGCGGTGCTCGGGGCCGTCGGCGCCCGGCGCAGCACGCTCGTGTGGTCGGCGTTCCTGCAGAACGCGGTGCCGATGCTGCTCACTGCGGTGCTCGCGGTGCCGATCGGGCTGGGGCTGGGGACGTTGCTGATCGTGACGCTGTTCCGGATCTACCCGGTGTTCGACCTGGCGGGGATGGGCGTGGTGCTCAGCTTCGCCGCCGTGTCGGTCCTGGTCGTGACCGCGCTGACCGCTCCCGCGCTGTCCCGCGCCATGAGCTCGGAAGGCCTCCACACCGAGTAATTCGCACGCAGTCCCTCCCTCTGCCGAGCGCGCCGCAAATTCTCTACAGTCACGATTCATTCAGTGTCGAGTGAAATTAACGCTCGACAGCAACAACCACACAACCGGCAACAGAGCAGAAAAGCACGCGCTACTTCAGGCGCCTGCGGCGCAGGTCGGAACGGACGTCCCACACCGTCCACCAGACGCCGGCCAGCGCCACCGCGCCCAACAACAACAGCAGCAGGTACTGGGCCATCGCAGAACTCCCGGAAAGGCCTCGGAGAGAGCGCCGGCGGACTCGGTCGCAGCCGCGCCGCGGGCACCGCGTCCGGTGGTCTCGGCACCTGACGCGGCTCCGAGCCTAGTGAGGTTTGCCTCCTGATCGCCGGACGAGCGCACCCGTCCGCGATCACCACGGACGACCGGATCGGGCAGCCCGGCCGGGTGACGCCCCGGCATGTCCGCCCCGGTCCGTGACCGCCGGACTCGGACGATGGTGGGTCGCCGGGCAACGAACTCGACCGGCCCGGGGATGGAGGTGCTTCGCAGTCATGTCCCCCGCGCACCAGGTGGTGTTGGCCGAGGCGATGAGCACGCACGGCGAAGTCGGCGCGATGACCTTGACCGCCGGTGGCCTGCTCGGATTCGTCGCGCTGTATCGCCGACGGCGGGCCACACTGTCGAAGCGGCGGGCGAGGGTGGTGAGCAGGTCGGACCTGGCCGACCCCCTGGTCCCGCGGCAGTGAGGTGACGCCGGCGACCGGCCACCGCACCACCGCTGTTCGTCAAGGGGGAGTGACGAATGACCGGAACCAGAAGGGACGGCGAACGGGCGACGGAGCAGGGCGAGGCCGACGGGGATCGGGCCGCGGCGGGCGGAGCGACGACGCCGCGGCCTCGTGAAGCCGAAGGCCCGCCGACGTCACCCGACCCGTCCGCGCCGACCGAGCCGATCTCGCCGTGGCGGGTGATCGCCCCGCCGCGCCCGGCGCCACCGGCACCGGGCGGCCCGCTGCGCACGTCGCTGGCGCTCGGCGCCGGACGGGTCGTGGCGAGCATGTCGCGCCGGCTGCGCTTGGGCAGCGGCGGCATGATCGGCGGCAGGCTCGCGCTGAGCCTGCAACCCGGACTGCTCGCCAAGCTCGCCGCGGGCCGCCGGATCGTCATGATCACCGGGACCAACGGCAAGACCACCACGACCGCGCTCGTCGCTGAAGCGCTGCGCAGCCGAGGCGCGGCCACCAGCAACGTCACCGGGGCCAACATGCTCGACGGGCACGTGGCGGCGCTGATGACCGACCTGTCCGCGCCGTTCGCCGCGCTGGAGGTCGACGAGCTGCACCTCGCGCAGGTCACCGCGGAGTTCGCCCCCTCGGTGATCCTGCTGCTCAACCTCAGCCGGGACCAGATGGACCGGGTCGGCGAGATCCGCACCGTGCAGCGCAGCCTGCGCACCGCCCTGGAACGGGCACCGCAGACCCGGGTGGTGGCCAACCGCGACGACCCGAACATCGTCTCCATCGGCGCCGGGCACCCGTCGGTGACCTGGGTGTCCGGTGGCGCGCGGTGGACGCACGACGCGCTGAACTGCCCGCGCTGCGGAGCGTTCCTCACCGACCTCGACGGGCCCTGGCACTGCGAATGCGGGCTCTCGCGCCCGGACGCCGACTGGACGGTCACCGAGACCGGCGTGATCGGCCCGGACGGCGTGGAACACCCGCTGGACCTGGCGCTTCCCGGCCACGTGAACCGGATCAACGCGACGTTCGCCGTGGCGGCGGCCGCCGAGCTCGGCTGCGACCCCGCCGAAGTGCTGCGCCGCGTCGCGGACCTGCGCCAGGCCAGCGGGCGCTACTCGACGGTGCTGCTCGACGACCGGGTCGTGCGGTTGCTGCTGGCGAAGAACCCGGCGAGCTGGCTGGAGATGCTCGACCTCGTCTCCGGGCACGACCGCCCGCTGATCCTGGCGGTCAACAGCAGGGAAGCCGACGGCTACGACGTGTCGTGGCTGTGGGACGTGGACTTCGAGGCGCTGCGGGGGAGGTCGGTGCTGGTGACCGGGGACCGGGGATTGGACCTGGCGGTGCGGCTGCGGTACGCGGGGGTGTCCTGCGAGGTGACCGCCACCGCGCAGGACGCGCTGGTCCGCAGCGGGCCGGAACCGGACGTGGTCGCGAACTACACCGCGTTCCGCGACCTGCTGGCCCGGAGCGTGGCCCGATGAGCGGCGAGGGCGTGCGGATCGCGCTGGTGCTGCCGGACCTGCTGGGAACCTACGGGGATCGCGGGAACATGCTGGTGCTGGAGCGGCGGCTGCACTGGCGGGGCATCCCGTCGGAGACGGTCACCGTGCTGTCCTCCTCCGCGTCGGTGCCCGACTCCTGCGACGTGTACCTGCTCGGCGGTGGTGAGGACGTGGCGCAGACCGCGGCGATGCGGGTGCTGTCCCGATCGCCGGGCCTGCAGCGCGCCGCGGCGCGCGGTGCTCCGGTGCTGGGGATCTGCGGTGGCCTCCAAGTGCTGGGCACCGAGTTCACGACCGGTGACGGGGTGCGCCACGAGGGGCTCGGGCTGGTCGACGCGGTCACCGAACCCGCGGGGGAGCGGGCGATCGGCGAGGTGACCACGGACTGCCTGCTCGCCGGGGTCGGCATGCTCACGGGTTTCGAGAACCACCTGGGCCGGACCCGTCTGGGTTCGGGGTCGATGCCGTTGGGGCGGGTCACCCGCGGGATCGGCAACGGCCCCGACCGCGCGGAGGGCGTGGTGCGCGGGCACGTGGTGTGCACCTACCTGCACGGGCCGATCCTGGCGCGCAATCCGGCGCTGGCGGATCTGCTGCTGGGCTGGGCGGTGGGGGCTCCGCTGCAGCCGATCGCCGAACCGGAGGAGCTCGCCGCGCTGCGCGTGGAGCGCAGCAGGATGCGCGCGCGCAACCCGAAGTGATCAGCGGCGGCGCTGCAGGGCGGCCCGGACTGGTTCCATCTCCGGGGCTTTGACCAGCAGCAGGCCGCCGAAGCTGACGGCGAGCACGACGACGCCGTCGACGACGAGCGTGAGCCAGGCACCGGCGATCACTCCGGTGGTGCCGAGCGCGGCGCTGAGGGCGGCGTCGGCGGCGACGGCGCAGCAGCATGCCACGGCGGTGACGGCGAGCGCGCGCAGGATGCTGAGCCCGGTGCGGCGGGTGCGGATGCCGCCGACCCGGGCGCTGAGCCAGAGCTGCCCGACGAGGGCGCCGACGACGAAGCTCAGCGACATGGCCAGCGCGACGCCCACCACGAGGTCCTGCGGATCGGTGGTGGCGAGGAACAGGTAGCACAGCGCCGCGCGGAAGCCGACCATGATCAGGTTGATGACGGTCGGGGTGCGGGCGTCCTTCATCGCGTAGAAGGCGCGCAGCTGCAGCATGGTGATCGCGAACGGCACGATGCCCAGCGCGCACACGCCGATGGTCGCGCCGAGCCGGTCGGCGGCGGCGATGCCGTTGTTGCCGAGCGAGAAGAACGCGATGCCGAGGGAGCCGCCCGCGACCAGCATCAGCGCGCTGATCGGCAGCAGCAGCACCGCGCTCATCCTGGTTCCCAGGGAGAGGTCGGCGACGAACTCGCGGGAGTCCGGGTCGGTCGCGGAGCGGCTGATGCGCGGCATGAGCGCCGTCAGCAGGGACACGCCGAGCACTCCGTAGGGCACTTGGGACAGCAGCCAGGCGTAGGTGAAGGTGGCGACGCTGCCTTCGGTGCCCTGCGCGCCGACCCGGGTGGTGACGATCATGCCGAGCTGGCTGATCAGGGTGTAGAGCACGACCCAGCCGGCGAGCGAGGCGAACTCGCCGAGCCGGTGGTCCCAGCCCCACCGCCAGCGGTATCGGAACCCGGTGCGGCGCAGCGCGATGGCGACCACGAGGCTCTGCGCGACGATGCCGAGCGCGGTGCCGATGCCGAGGACCAGCAGCTTCGGTTCGCCCATGCGCACCGGGTCGAGCGAGATGGTGCCGGGCAGCAGCACGAACACTCCGGCGGTGGCGAGCACGACGACGTTGTTGAGCACCGGTGCCCAGGCGGGCGGTCCGAACACGTGCCGCGCGTTGAGCACCGCTGAGAGCAGCGCGGACAGGCCGTAAAAGAGGATCGCGGGCAGCAGCAGGTAGGCGAACGCGGTGGTCAGCGCGGTGTTCGCGCGGGTGTCGGCGCCGAGGTAGAGGGCGGTGAGCAGGGGAGCGGTGGCCACGGCCAGGACGGTGGCGCCCGCCATCAGCACCCCGCCTGTGGTGATCAGCCATTGCGCGTAGGACTCGCCGTCGCGTTCCCCGCGTTGCTGCGCCCGCACGAGCAGCGGGACGGCGACGCTGGTGAGCACACCGCCGAGCAGGAGTTCGTTGACGACGGTCGGCAGGGTGTTGGCGACCGTGTAGGAGTCGTTGACCATGCCGAGTCCGAGGACGGCGACCAGCACGACCTTCGCGGCCAGGCCGGTGATGCGGCTGACGATGGTGGCGATGGCCATCGTGCCGCCCGCCCGTGCCAGCGACGGCGGCCGGCGTGCTGATTCGGCCTGTTCGACCACGGTGCCCCCAACCGTCCCCTGATCCGTGCCCTCGGCGACTGTGGCACGGATCAGGCAGGCCCGCGTCCCGGTTCACCGGGCGGGTGAGGCCGGTGGCGGTTCGTGACAGGCTGGTGGCCGTCCGCACGATCGTCGGTGCGGCGGAGAGGTGTGCGCCATGATCGCCGTGGGTGGAGTGCTCGTGCTGGCGGGCTTGATCACGCTCGTGGTCGGGGACTGGAGCGGGCAGTGGTGGTTGCTGCCCGGTGGCCTGATCGCGGCCGGGATCGGGGTGCTGGTGGCCGGGGTGGTGGCGCGGGTGCGCCGCAGGCTCGCCCCGCTGCGGGCGGCTCGCCGGGTCGCGTCGTCGGCTCCCGGCACGGGTGGGCCGGTGCAGCGGCTGCGCGCGATCCCGTCGATGATCGCGGCGCCGTGGCGCGGTGGGGAGGCGGCGGTGCCGCGGTACCAGACGGTGCTGTGGCTGGCGGGGGTGCTGTACTTGATCTGGCCGCTCGACGTGATCCCGGACCTGTTGCCGCTGGTGGGGATCACCGATGACATCGGGGTCGGTGCCTGGCTGGTCACGAGCCTCTACGCGGAGGCGGGCAACCAGATCGCCCGGCAGCGCGCGATCGGTGCCGCGGAGCAGGACTGACTCCTGGTCAGCGTCGGTCGCCCGCCGGGCTCGGTTCGCGGCGGGCGAAGCGGCTGAGCAGCCCGTGGTCGATCGACCAGCGCCCGCCGTTGAACCCGAGGGCGAGCGCGGCGACTCCGATGACCAGCACGAGTTCGTAGCCGTTGGGGCTGAACAGCCCGTAGGGCAGGTGCACGAACCAGGCCGCGCCGGCCATGAGCAGTGCGATGAGCACTCCGACGATCGGCAGCAGCAGGCCGAGGATGAGCAGCGCGCCGCCGACGATCTCGACGAGCACGGTGAACCAGGCGGCGATCGCGGGCAGCGGGATGCCCAGCCGCCCGAAGGCGTCGCTGATCATCGGCATGCCGAGCCCGAGGAACTTCTGCAGGCCGTGGGCGATGAGCACGATGCCGATGGCGAGCCGGGCGATGAAGGCGAACAGGTCTCGCGCGATGTCCATGAGCTCTCCCGGATGTCGCGGCGCTGGTGCGGCGTCGGAGAGGTGTCTGGGGGCTCCAGTGTGCGGGCGGGTTCGGCGGCGGGCATTCCAGGTCGGGACACGCCTGTGGCCCCCGGCAATGCCGGGGGCCACAGGTTCGGGAGTGCTCGGATCGTCTCGCGGGGTCAGCCCTTGAGCAGCGCCCGGGCCATCACCATGCGCTGGATCTGGTTGGTGCCCTCGTAGATCTGGGTGATCTTGGCGTCGCGCATCATCCGTTCGACCGGGAAGTCGCGGGTGTAGCCGGCGCCGCCGAAAAGCTGCACGGCGTCGGTGGTGACCTCCATGGCCACGTCGGAGGCGAAGCACTTCGCGGCGGCGGAGATGAACCCGAGATTGCCCTCACCGCGCTCGGCGCGGGCCGCGGAGATGTAGACCATGTGCCGGGCGGCCTCGATCTTCATCGCCATGTCGGCGAGCATGAACTGCACGCCCTGGAAGTCGCTGATGGACTTGCCGAACTGCTTGCGCTCCTTGACGTAGTCGATCGCCGCGTCCAGTGCGCCCTGGGCGATGCCGATGGCCTGGGCGCCGATGGTGGGGCGGGTGTGGTCGAGGGTGCGCAGCGCGGTCTTGAAGCCGGTGCCGGGCTCGCCGATGATGCGGTCGCCGGGGATGGTGCAGTCCTCGAAGTAGAGCTCCACGGTGGGCGAGCCCTTGATGCCGAGCTTCTTCTCCTTCGGGCCGACGACGAAGCCCGGGTCGTCCTTGTGCACGACGAACGCGCTGATGCCGTTGGCGCCCTTGTCGGGGTCGGTCACGGCCATGACGGTGTACCAGCTGGACACGCCGCCGTTGGTGATCCAGCACTTGCTGCCGTTGAGCACCCAGTTGTCGCCGTCGCGGTGGGCGCGGGTCTTCATGGAGCCCGCGTCGGAACCGGCTTCGCGCTCCGACAGCGCGTAGGAGGCGGTGGCGTTGCCCGCGGCGAGGTCGCCGAGGACCTTCTTCTTGAGGTCCTCGGAGCCGGACAGGATGATCGGCATGGTGCCGAGCTTGTTCACCGCGGGGATCAGCGAGGACGAGGCGCAGACGCGGGCGACTTCCTCGATGACGATGCAGGTGGCGATGGAGTCGGCGCCTTCGCCGCCGTAGACCTCGGGCACGTGCACGGCGGCGAAACCGGCCTTGACCAGGGCGTCGAGCGCTTCCTGGGGGTAGCGCTCCTGCTCGTCGACGTCGGCGGCGTGCGGCGCGATCTCCTTCTCGGCGAGTGCGCGCACCGCTTCGCGCAGGGCGTCGTGCTCGTCGGCCAGCCGGTAGGTCTCGAAGTTCGGGTTCACCGCTTGCCTCCCGTCTCCAGCGTGCCGCTGGGGTCGTGGTGATCGCCGGATCCGGGTGCGCGGGCTGCTGCCGCGCCGCATCCTCGTTCGCCGGAATCCTAACGGCACGCAGTGCCACCTACAATCAGGGTGGGTATATTTCGGCCATGCCCGAGCAGCCCCGACCGCGAGCCGGTCGCACTCCGCAGGGACGTCGCCGGATCCGCGGCACGGTGTCGCTGGCGGCGCTGGACCTGTTCGCGGCCAACGGGTTCGAGGCGACCACGGTGGACCAGATCGCCGAGGCGGCGGGCGTCGGCAGGCGCACCTTCTTCCGGTACTTCCGGTCCAAGGAGGACGCCGTGTTCGGTGATCACGAGGAGCGGCTCGCCGACGTCGCGGAGTTCCTGGAGGGCGCCACCGGTGCCGAGGAGCCGCTGCTGGTGGTGAGCCGGGCCGCCGAGGAGGTGCTGGACACCTACCTCGCCGAACCCGAGGTGTCGCTGCAGCGCTTCGCGCTGACCCGGCAGGTGTCGTCGTTGCGGGACAAGGAGATCGCCAGCACCGACGGCTACCAGCGGGCGTTCGCCCGCTACCTGCGGGGCCGCTACGCCCACGAGCAGGACGGGGCGCTGCGGGCGGCGGTGGCCGCGGCGGCGATCGTGGCCGCGCACAACCAGGTGCTGCGGGAATGGCTCAAGAGCGGCGCGGAGCTCGACGCGCGCACCCGGCTGCGCGGAGCTCTGGCGGTCGTGCGCACCGGCCTGGCCTCGGCCTGGGAGGGCGCCGGTGAGGACGTCGTCGTCGGTGTCGTGCGCACCGGGGCACCCGCCGCGGCGGTGCTCAAACAGCTGGAGGAAGCGCTCCGGGGTCTGCCCGAGGCCGGCCGGTAACGGCACTTGGTGTCAACGCTCGCCGCGCGCTTCGGCACACCGCTGGAATCGCTGGAGCGGAACCGCGTGACGCAGTGCTGAGGAGAACGGACCGCCGAGCGGTGCGGGCTCGGCGGTCGTGAACCGATGCGTGCGGCCGGTGCGGCGCCGACGTTCAGTCGTAGCCGCGGATCAGGTGGCTCTCGTCGGTTTCTTCGAGGTCGTAGGGCCACGGCTGCCGGTGCTGTGCTGGGATGGCGGCTTCCGGCATGAGGGTGTGCACGCTCCCACTGGGGGAGTCGAGGGCGTCGGCCCGGTCTCGCTCGGCGGGTTCCACTGTCTGCTCCTAGTCCTTCGGGTCTCGGGAGGGTACGGCCGATGGTCCTGGGGAGTGGTGTAGATCGCACTCCCGCCACGCCGTCGATACCTTCAGTGCACCGGAATGGACCTCGATGGCTCGGATGTCCGTGGACGAGGAGCTGGAGCGCCCGCAGCGCTGGCCGGGACCGTCCCGGTTCGTCGCCCGCCACGGCCGACGTCGCCTTCGCGGAGCCCGGAGAGGGCCCGTTCTAGGCGTCGGCCGGGACGCCGAACCACCGCTCGACGGCGATGCGCAGCTCCTCCTGGTCGGGGCGAGCCTCCGATGACGCCCACACGACGTAGGAGTCCGGGCGGAGCAGCAGCGCGCTGACGTCGGTGTCCGCCGTGGCGCGCACGACCTCGATGCCGTCGGCGCGCAGGTCGCCGCGCTCGGAGAGGTCGATCAGCAGAGGCGTCCCGCCACGGACCAGCTCGGCCAGGCGGACCGCCCCGCCGGCGGTGCGAAGGGTCAGATCGGGAGCGGGCCAGCCGGCGAGCGGATGGGCGCCGTCACCGACCGGGTAGCGCACGTCCGCGCCGGCGACGAGGTCGGCGAGGACCCGCACGACGTCCGATCGGGTGAGCAGCTCGCCGAACAGCCGACGCAGGCCGGTGATGTCGTCGCCGGGGGAGAGCAGCGCGGCCTGGGCCTGGGAGTACGTGATGGCGCGGTCGGCGATCGGGCGCCGCTCGGCAGCGTAGGTGTCGAGGACGTCGGCGCCGCCCCTGATCGCGGCCGCGAGCTTCCAGCCCAGGTTGATCGCGTCCTGCAAGCCGAGGTTGAGGCCGGTGCCACCGGCGGCGAACACGTGCGCCGCGTCGCCGACGAGGAAGACCCGGCCGTCCCGGTACCGGTCGGCGACCCGGGTGCTGCCGCCGTTGATCCGCCGCAGCACGTGCGGACCCTCGCCGGGCGGCGGTTCGATCGGCACCTCGACGCCGAGCACCCGGGTGATGCTGTCCCGCATCTCGTCGAAGGTCAGGGGCTCGCCGGAGGCGGGCTGGTCCCACTCGACGGTGGCGACCAGTGGCGGGAGGCCGGGCAGCGGCGCGTAGGAGAACCCGCCCCGTGCGGTGCGGACCGGCAGGAACGGCAGCACCGGCCCGTGACCGGGCACCTCCAGCGCGCCCGTGGTCGGGTCGAGCCGATCGTGCGGCACGACGGCGTGCGCGGTGCGGCTCGTCGTGCGGTCGTAGGTGACACCGGGGAAGCCGATGCCCGCGGCCTTGCGGACGGGGCTGTGCGCGCCGTCCGCGCCGACGACGTAGCGCGTGCGCAGCTCGTAGTCCCGCCCGGCGGGGCCGCGGACGGTGAGCGCGACCCCGTCGTCGGCCTGGGCGAGACCGGTGAGCTCGTGGCCGCGGCGGATCTCGGCACCGAGTGCCGCGGCGCGTTCCGCCAAGACCCGCACGAGCGTCGACTCCGGTACCGGGAGGTTGTAGAGGGGGCTGTCGTCGAGCAGCCCGAGATCGAGCGGCATCGCGGCGAACATGAAGTAGCCGCTGTTGGGCTGCGGCGGGCCGGGCCGGTCGCTGAGCCGCTCGAAAAGCCCGCGGCGGTCGACCATCCGCACGACCTGCCCGACGAGACCGTTGGACCGGGGTTCCTCACTGGGCTCGGTCGAGCGTTCGAGCACGATCGGGCGGACACCGCCGAGCGCGAGCTCGCACGCGAGCATCATGCCGTTGGGTCCGCCACCGACGATGACCACGTCCATGATCGTCACTCCCTCGTTCCGGGCATGCTGGAGAGCCCGTCGAGCGGGCTCTTGTCGGCGGGTCGGGCGCTATAGGGGTTCGGGCAGCCCGGTTCGGATCTGGGCGAAGACCTCGCGCAGCAGGGACACCAGCGACCGGGTCGGGTCACGCGTCCAGTGCGCCATCGCCGTGGCGAGGCCGGTGCCGGTCACCGCGGCGACGACCTGCGGGTACAGGTCGGTGGTGTCGGCGCCGGTGCGGTCGGCGATGGCGGCGACCAGTTCGTCCTGCGATGTGAGCTGCGCGCGCTGCACCTCGTGCCGGATCGCGGGCTCGGCCAGCAGCCTCTGGAGCGCCGAGGTGTACCGCTGCTCGGCCGGGGAGGCGGTTCTGCCTTCCGGCGGCTCGAACTGCGCGAGGACCGCGTGGGTGACCGCGTCCCAGAGCGGTTCGTCAGCCGGGCGTTCCCGCAGCACCTCGACGATGCGGTGCCCGCGCTCGACGTGCGCTGCGACGACGGCTTCGGCCTTGCTCGTGAAGTAGTTGCGGAAGGTGCGCGCGGAGACGTTCGCCGCGGCGGCGATGTCGTCCACCGAAACGTCGTCGAACCCGCGCTCCAGGGCGAGCCGGATGGTGGCCTGGCTCAACGCGAGGCGGGTCTCGCGCTTCTTGCGCTCGCGCAGCCCGCCGTCCTCCATCACCATGACGCTCACGCTAGCCGAACTTTCCATAATTGCAAAGTTTCCATCGTGGAAAGTTTGGTGATGCACTGCGCTTCATCACTGCAGCGCGAGCGGCGACGGGTCCGCACCTGCGGGGCCATCGCAGGTGAGCTCTCCGTCCGCGCATCCCCGCCCTGAACAGCATCGCCGCAGACGGGCGATCCCTGGCGCCGCTGAGTTCCGACAGCGGCGATGCAACATGCTCATGCAATACTCGCAACAAGATCAGTGTCAGATGAAATCAACGCTCCAAGCGCAACACCTCACAACACAAGGCCAGGACGACGAGTCAGTGGCTCGGGGTGAGCCGTCGGCCGTTCCTGCCGCCCAGGTAGCGGCCGCGGTCGACCACGAGACGACCGCCCAGCCACACCCGCCGGATTCCGGCCGGCGGGTGGACGGGGTCGCGGTAGCCGCCGACGTCGCGCACGGTCGCGGAGTCGAAGGCGACGAGGTCGGCAACCTGACCGGGAGCGACGAGACCCCGGTTCGGGATGCGGAACGCCCGCGCGGGCAACGAGGTCATCTTGCGCACGGCCTCCGGCAGCGAGAGCAGGCCGAGGTCGCGGCAGTAGCGCCCGAGCACGCGCGGGAAGGTCCCGTGCAACCGCGGGTGCGGCTTGCCGCCGTTGCCGGGCGGCAGGCCGTCCGATCCGATCATGGTGTGCTCGTCGGCCAGCGCCTGGCGCAGATCGGTGTCCTGCATCGAGAAGTGGATCATCGCCACCCGGAGCCGTTCCCGCACGAGCAGGTCGGCGAGCACGTCGACCGGCCCGGTCGCCCGCTCGGCCGCGAGTTCGGCGAGCGTGCGGCCTTCGTCCTGGTGACCGGCGGTGGTGGCGACGAGGATGTCGTCCCAGTCGTCGCGCCCGCCGAGTTCCGCGCGCAGCTCGGCCCGCCCCGCCTTGCCGGACAGCCGGGCGATGAGGGTGTCGGGATCGGTGCCGAGGAAGTCGGCGGGCAGCAGTGCGGTGAGCATCGTCGAGGAGGCGGTGTAGGGGTAGACGTCTTGCAGGACTTCGGCTCCGGTGTGCCGGGCGCGGGCGATCCGGGTCAGCGCGGCCGCCATCGCACCCCAGTTGTCGCGCCCGGCGGCCTTGAGGTGGGACAGCTGGGTGCGCCCCGCGACCTGGCCGATGCGCAGCGCTTCGTCGATGGAGTCCTGCAGGTGGGCGCCTTCGTCGCGCAGGTGGGTGGCGTAGAGCCCGTCGCCGCCGAGGACTTCGGCCACGGCGGCGAGTTCGCGGGTGCTCGCGAACATCGCCGGCGGGTAGCCGAGTCCGCTGGAGAGGCCGAAGGCGCCCGCCGACATGCCTTCCTCCAGTGCGGCGCGCATGGCGTGCAGCGCCGTGTCGTCGGCAGGGCGGTCGGAGGTGCCGGTGGCGGCGATGCGCAGGCTGCCGTGCCCCACCAGGGGGCAGTGGTTGGTGACGTACCCGGCGGCGTCGGTGCGGGCGAACAGGTCCTGGAAGTTCGACCAGGTGAACTCGGTCGGCGGGAACAGGCGGCGCAGGAAGTCGCCGAGGGTGCCGGCGTGTGCGGTGCTGCGCGGGGCGAGGCTGAACCCGCAGTTGCCGACGACCTCGGTGGTGACGCCTTGCAGGATCTTGGTGGTGTCGTCCTCGGTGAGCAGCGGTGCGTTGTCGGCGTGGGAGTGGGCGTCGATGAAGCCGGGCGCGAGGGTGAGCCCGGTGAGGTCCTCGACGGCGCCGTGCGCGGGGAGGATGCCGGGCGGTTCGACGGCGGTGATGGTGCTGCCGGTGATCAGGACGTCGGCTTCGCGCGGGGCGGTGCCGGTGCCGTCGACGAGTCGCGCTCCGGTCAGGAGAACGGGGGGCAGGAGGACGGGGGTCAGGAGCGCGGGCGGCTCGGGTGCGGTCACGCGGGTCTCCTGGGGCGTCGGGTCGTCCCAGTGTGCCGGTGACCACCGGGGCCGGTCGTCAGGTGAGCAGTTCGGGGATGCCGGGGGTGCTGCGCCTGCGGCGCAGCCAGACCTTGCGGGTGCCGTCGGCGTAGAGCAGCACTCGCGACAGCTCCCAGCCGGAGAACTCGGCGTGGATGCTCAGCTGGGTGGCGGCGCTGGGCCGCGTGATGCCGGGAGGCAGCCGCAGCGGGCGGTATTCCCACTTGTCGTCGGTCCAGCCGACGTCCCGCACCCCGCCGGTGGCGGGGGCGGGCAGGGAAGAGGTTTCGGGGTCCTGTTCATCGCTCATGGCGTCACCACCTGTAGTCCTGCCCCGGTGGCCGAGGCGACGTAGACGCGCCCGGTGTCGGGGTCGACGGTCACGGAGTCGGGTTGCTCGACGGTGGGCATGCGGTGCACTTCGCGGGGCTCGCCGCCTGCGATGTCGTAGCCGACGAGTTCGTTGGTCGCGGTGAGGGTGATCCAGGCGAGGTCGCGGGCGGGGTCGTAGGCGAGGCCGTAGGGGGCGCCGGGGACGGGGTAGCGCTGTTTCATGATCAGCGGCTTGGTGTCGAACGCGAGGAGTTCCTCGCCGCGGGTGTCGACGGCCAGGACGCGGCCGTAGCGGTCGGCGGTGGTGCGGGTGGCGCCGGTGCCCGCGCGCAGGGCGGGTTGCTTGTCGCCGGTGGTGATGTCGATGGGCGTCAGCGAGGTGGTGAGGGTGTCGAGGACGTGGACTTCGCCGTTGAGGGTGAGCAGTTCGGCGGGGCGTTGGAAGCCGGTCGCTCGGGCGCCGCCGGGCAGGGCGATGGTGTTGTCCGCGCGCAGGGCGACGGCGAGTCCGCCGGGCACGGGGGTGGCGTCGAGGGGGCCGCCGGGGTAGCGGAGTTGTTCGGCGGTGGCGGTGGCCGGGTCGATGCGCGCGACGAGGTCGGCGTCGGGTTGGGGCGCGAGCAGGTGGCCGTCGGGCGTGGCGCGCAGCGTGGCGGGGGTGCCGGGCAGCTCGAGGGTGCGGGGCGGGCGGTTGAGGTCGCGGGTGTCGTAGAGGGACACGGTGCGCTCGTGCACGGTGGCGAGGATGCCCGGCAGGTGGGTGGTGAGGGTGGTGGGCGGTGCGGGCCGGACGTTGCCCGCGGGCGTGGTGGCCGCGCGGGGCGCGTGGGCGGGTTCGGCGGCCGTGAGGGTGTCGGTGACTTGCAGCGGGTCGTCGGCGCCGACGCTGCCGCAGCCGGTGAGCACGGTGGCGGTGATGCAGGCGGCGACCAGTCGGCGCAAGGGGTCCTCCATGTGCGTGCGCCCGTGGTTCGGGCGGTGGCCGCTCCAGGATTCCTGATTTGGTGTGGTGGTCGTCCGCCCACCCCCGGTGTGCGGGGGTAAACGTCCAGCATGGCATCGGCGGGTGGGGGTGGGCCAGGGGTTCGGGGGTGGCGTGGCGTTCACGGCGGGTTCGCCGAGTGTTCGTGTCGGCCGGTGGGGCGGGTGCGCAGTGGTGGGGGCGTGGTCGTCGCTGGTGGGTGGTGGGGCCGGGGTGGTCACGGGAGGGTGCGGGCGGTGTTGCAAGATTTGCGATCGAGGGGGAGGCGTTCGCCCCGGGTGCGTGGCCGGTGCGCGCCTTGTTCATCTCTCGAAATGTGCTGGAGTGGGTTCAGTTGTCGTGGTTGCAGGCCATGGTGCTCGCCGTGGTCCAGGGTCTGACCGAGTTCCTGCCGATTTCGTCGTCAGGGCATTTGCGGATCGTCTCGGAGTTGTTCTTCGGTGTGGACGCGGGTGCGTCGTTCACCGCGGTGACGCAGATCGGGACGGAACTGGCCGTGGTGATCTTCTTCGCGAAGGACATCGTGCGGTTGGTCGGAACGTGGTTCCGGGGTCTGGTGAATGCCGAGGTGCGGCGGACGCAGGACTACCGGTTGGCGTGGTTCGTGATCGTGGGCAGCATTCCGATCGCGGTTCTGGGGTTGTTGTTCCAGGACATGATCCGGGGCGCGTTGCGGAGCCTGTGGGTGACCGGGGCGATGCTGATCGTGTTCGGCGTGCTGCTGGGACTCGCTGAGCGGTTCGGCAGGCAGGTGCGGGCGCAGGACGAGCTCACGATGCGCGATGGCGTGCTGATGGGCTTGGCGCAGTCGTTGGCGTTGATTCCGGGCGTGTCCCGTTCCGGGGGTACGATCACCGCGGGCCTGTCGCTGGGGTTGACGCGGCCGACGGCGGTGCGGTTCTCGTTCCTGCTGGCGATTCCGGCGGTGTTCGCGGCGGGGCTCTCGGAGATCCCGCACGTGTTCGAGGGCGGTCCGGGTCTGCAGCCTTCGGGGGTGCAGATGATCGTGGCGACGGTCGTCGCGGGTGTGGTCGGTTTCGCCTGCATCGCGTGGTTGTTGCGGTTCGTGGAGCGCCACAGCGTGTACTTGTTCGTCTGGTACCGGATCGGGCTCGGTCTGCTGGTGTTCGCGTTGTTGGGCTTCGGTGTGATGCAGCCCTGATCTGCGGTTCGCCCGCGCGGCGGCCCGGTGCCCGGTGGCGCCGGGCCGCTGTGCTTTTCGGGGTGTGCGATCGGACCCCGCCGCGAGACCCGGGTGGTGCGTTGTCGTTACCCTCGGCGGTCGTGGCGACTCTCATCTTGCTCAGGCACGCACGGTCGGCGGCGAACGGTTCGGGGGTCCTCGCCGGGCGCAGCCCCGGGGTGGGGCTGGATGCGACGGGCACGTCGCAGGTGGCCGGCCTGGGGGCGCGGTTGGGTGAGGTTCCGGTGTCGTCGGTGGTGGTCTCGCCGTTGCAGCGGTGTGCGGAGACGGTGCGGGAGTTCGCGGCGTCGCGCGGGCTGGAACCGGTGGTGGACGAGCGGTTGTCCGAGGTGGACTACGGGCAGTGGACGGGGCGGAAGGTCTCGGAGCTGACGGGGGAGTCGTTGTGGTCGGTGGTGCAGCAGCACCCGTCGGCGGCGGTGTTCCCCGGCGGTGAGGGTTTGGCCCAGGTGCAGGCGCGCGCGGTGGCCGCGATCCGGGAGCACGACGCGCGGGTCTCGGCGGAGTTCGGCCCGAACGCGGTGTGGCTGGCCTGCTCGCACGGCGATGTGATCAAGTCCGTGTTGGCGGATGCGCTGGGTCTGCACCTGGATGGTTTTCAGCGGATCGTGGTGGATCCGTGCTCGTTGAGCGTCGTGCGGTACACGGAGACGCGGCCGTTCGTGGTGAAGGTGAACGACACAGGTGCGGACGTGTCGGCGTTGCTGCCCCCGAAGGAGGCGTCCTCCTCGGACGCGGTGGTGGGTGGTTCGACGGGATCGTCGGGCGCGGCGTCGTGACCGGCGGCTTCGCGGTCGAGGACGTGGCGGCGTTCTTCACCGGCACGTGGGGCGTGGCGCGCGGGATCGTCGATGACGCGGGTGACCGGCTGGGTGGCTTCGAGGGCGAGGCGGTGTTCGCGGCCGAGCCCGACGGGTCGTTGGTGTACCGGGAGCGCGGTGAGCTGGTGCTGGGGGCGCATCGGGGTTCCGCGCAGCGCACCTTGCGCTACCGGGTGACGGGTCCCGGTCGGGCGTCGGTGTTCTTCGACTACGGGGACTTCTTCCACGATCTGGATCTGCGGTCGGGCCGGTGGCAGGTGGAGCACCCGTGCCGGGCCGACCTGTACCGGGGCGAGTTCGTGGTGTCGGGCCCGGACGCGTGGTGGCAGCAGTGGCGGGTGGCGGGTCCGGCGAAGGCGCACACGTTGACGACGGATTTCGTGCGCGTCGCCGGGTAGCGGTGCGGAAATTCGTTTGCGGGCGGGTTCCGCGGACCGTCATGATCGGTGCGGTCGGAGTCGAGGGAGGTGGTCCGGTGCGGCGGTCGTCGCGTTCGTGGTCCGGGTCGCCCGCGCGAGGGGGCGTGTTCTGACGCTGCCGCAGGTGCGGTGGTGAGGTCCGGGTCGGGTGGCTCGGGCCTTTTTCGTTGTCTTGTCCCGGGAGGCGTGGCCTCCCGGTGGTTCTGGGGAGGTAGTGGTGGCCGGTGTGGTCGGCGGTGCTTCGGTGCCGATCCGGATGTGGGCGGATCCGGCGCGGGTGGAGACCGCGGCGATGGAGCAGCTGCGCAACATCGCGAACCTGCCGTGGGTGCACGGCCTGGCGGTGATGCCGGACGTGCACTTGGGCAAGGGCGCGACGGTGGGCAGCGTGATCGCGATGCGTGATGCGGTGTCGCCGGCGGCGGTGGGGGTCGACATCGGGTGCGGGATGAGCGCGGTGCGCACGTCGTTGCGGGCCGCGGACCTGCCGGATGACCTGGGGCGGTTGCGGCGGCGGATCGAGTCGGCGGTGCCGGTGGGGTTCTCGATGCACGACGAGCCGGTGGACGTGTCGCCGGTGGGCGGTGAGTCCGGGTGGGACGGGTTCTGGGGCCGGTTCGGCGAGCTGCACGAAGGGGTGCGCGACCGCCGGAGCAGGGCGTTGCGGCAGTTGGGCAGCCTCGGCGGTGGCAACCACTTCATCGAGGTGTGCTTGGAGCAGGGCGGCGCGGACGCGGGGCGGGTGTGGTTGATGCTGCACTCGGGGTCGCGCAACATCGGCAAGGAGCTGGCGCAGCGCCACATCGAGGTCGCGCGGTCGTTGCCGCACAACGCGGATCTGCCTGATCGGGACCTGGCCGTGTTCGTGGCGGGCACACCGCAGATGGAGTCCTACCGGCGGGACCTGTTCTGGGCGCAGGAGTACGCGCGGCGGAATCGGGCGGTGATGGTGTCGCTGGTGCAGCGGGCGCTGGCGGCCACGGTGCCCGGCACCCGGTTCGACGAGCCGATCTCCTGCCACCACAACTACGTCGCGCAGGAGTCCTACGACGGGGTGGAGCTGCTGGTGACGCGCAAGGGAGCGATCCGTGCCGGCAGCGGGGACCTGGGAATCATCCCGGGCAGCATGGGCACGGGTTCGTTCATCGTGCGGGGATTGGGGAACCCGGAGTCGTTCGCCTCGGCGTCACACGGTGCCGGCCGGGCGATGTCGCGCACGAGGGCGCGCCGGGAGTTCACGGCGGCGGACCTGGTGGCGCAGACCGAGGGCGTGGAGTGCCGCAAGGACGCGGGCGTGGTGGACGAGATTCCGGCCGCGTACAAGGACATCAACGAGGTCATGCGGGCGCAGACGGACCTCGTGGAGGTCGTCGCGCACCTCAAGCAGGTGGTGTGCGTGAAGGGCTAGCGGGGTGGTGTGCACCTGGCTTCGGTGTCGGCCTGCGCACGGGTCCGCTCAGCGGAACCTCAGGTGTCTTCTCACTGCGGGATCTTTTTCCCGAGTGGCTCTCCGCCACGAGGGAAAAGCCGTCCTCGCGAGAAGACACCTGAGAACCCGCCGGTGGTCGGCCTGCTCAAGCCGGTCACTGCTCAGCGGCTTCGCCGCTGACAAGGAAAGGACGAGGAACGCCGCTCACGCGGAGGGGCAAGATCAAGGGCAGATCGGCCGATCGCTCCGGGGCTTCAGGCGGTGCGGGCTGCGGGGGTGGTTTCGGTGTGCAGCACGTCGAGGGAGAGGCCGACTTCGGCGGCGACGGCGGCGACGGTGAAGAACGCGGGGGTGGGGATGCGTCCGGTTTCGATCTTGCGGAGGGTTTCGGCGGAGATTCCGGCGCCGGTGGCGACGTCGATGATGCTGCGGTCGCCGCGTGCGGAGCGCAGGAGTCGGCCGAGGTTCTCACCGCGGGTTCGTTCGTCCGGGCTCAGCGGTACGCGCACCATGCCCGGGATCATACGTCCGGTACAACTATCCCGGTATAGTTATCGCATCCAGCGTGTCCGGCCGAACCGGCCGGTGCCCTGGTGCGACAGCGCCGGGGTGCCTCGGCGCCACCCCGGCAGCGCCGTCGCGGCGGCGGCCACGACAAAGCCGGTCGACATCGTCGCCGCGACGATCGGCGAGCCGTACTCCGGCAGCACCGTGCTGGCGAGGTTGAGCGCCGCGTGCCCGAGCACGGCGGTGGGCACGCTGGCTGAGGCGGCGTCGTAGGTCCAGCACAGCAGCACGCGCAGCGCGATGGTGCCGACACCCCAGGCGGCGATCCAGGTCGCGCCCCTACCCGCCTGGATCAGCGGGATGACGTGCCAGCCCGCCCAGAACGCGCCGAGCAGCAGTGCGACCCGGAGACCGCCGCCCCGGCGCGAACGGGCGTAGGCATGTCCCGTCCAGCCCAGTTCCTCGCAGATCGCGGCGATGAGGAACAGCGCCACCAGCACGGGCAGCGCTCGCCACGGCACGGCGAGGTCGGCGAGGCGGCCACCGGCCGAGGTGTGCGCGGCGAGCATGACCAGCGGGATCAGCAGGACGGCGAAGGCGTACCAGCCGAGATCGGCCCGGCGCGGACGCAACCGGGCCAGCAGCCGGCGCGCACCGCCGGGGTGTTCTCGTCGGGCGAGCAGCAGCGCGGCCAGGGCGGGGGTCACGAACATCGACGCGCTGGCCGGAAGCCCGAGGGGCAGGTCGCCGGGACTTCCGATGACGGCTCCCAGCGCCCAGTGCGGCAGTGACAGGAGCAGCACCAGACCGTAGAACGCGTTCGGTCCGCGGCGCTCCCGGCCGGTCCGGTCGTGCTCAGCCATCGGCCGGGGCGTGGTCGGTGAAGTGAGCGCACACCATTTCGACGAGCGCGGTGACGTCGGCGTCGACCATGGGGGCTCCGGTCATGCCCATCCGGTGCAGCAGCGTGCCGACGACGACGTCGATGAGGAACAGGACCCGGTGCTCCGGCTCTCCCAGCGCGTCCTGCAGCGCCAGCCGGTAGGGGTCCTGCAGGCGGGTGGCGAGGACTTCGCGCAGGGCGGGATCGCTGACGCCGTCGGTGAACACGCCCGCGAATGCCGCGCCCACCCCCGGTTCGTTGATCTTGGCTGCGATCCAGTGCACGGCGGCGGAGATGTCGCCGCGCCGGTCGTCGCCGGTCAGCGGCGCCGGGCCGAAGGCGTCGACGAGGCAGTCGACGATCAGTGCGCCCTTGGTCGGCCAGCGGCGGTAGATCGTGGTCTTCGCGATGCCCGCCGCCTGAGCGATGCGTTCGACGGTGGCGCGGGCGTAGCCGAGTTCGTGGACCGTGCGCAGGGTCGCGGTGCGCACGACGGGCTCGACCCCGTCGCGGGGACGGCCGGGCGGTTTCGCGGCGGTTCGCGGCATGGCCGCACCGTAGCGAGTTTCGATACTTCAGGTTGCGAAACCAGGCGTACCGGAACCCGTTCGGAGCATGGGCGACGCCGCTACCGCGCTCCGATGCGTTCGGCGGCGGGGGTGGTGAGGAACTCCAGCAGGTCGGTGTGGAACTCGTCGCGGTGCGCGCCCACCAGGCCGTGCGGCGCGCCCGAGTGCACTTTGAGCGTCGCGTCCGGGACCAGGTGCGCCGAGTGCATCGCGGCGGCACCGATCGGCACGATCTGATCGTCGTCGCCGTGCACGATCAACGTCGGCACGTCGATGCGGCGCAGGTCCTCGGTGAAGTCGGTCTCGGAGAACGCCGCCACGCAGTCCAACGCGGCCTTGAGCCCGGCCTGCATGCTCATCAGCCAGAACGCGTCGCGCAGCCCGTCGGAGACCGCCGCCCCCGCCCGGTTCGCGCCGTAGAACGGCGCGGAGAGGTCCCGGTAGAACTGGGAGCGGTCGGTGGCCACCCCGGCGCGGATCTCGTCGAACACCTCGATCGGCTGCCCGTCCGGGTTCGCGGAGGTGCGCAGCATCAGCGGGGGCACCGCGCTCAGCAGCACCGCCTTGGCGACCCGTCCCGTGCCGTGCCTGCCGAGGTAGCGGGTCACCTCGCCGCCACCGGTGGAATGCCCCACCAGGATCGCGTCGCGCAGGTCCAGGGCGTCGAGCAGCGCGGCGAGGTCCTCGGCGTAGGTGTTCATGTCGTTGCCGCCCCAGGTCTGGGCGGAACGGCCGTGCCCCCGGCGGTCGTGGGCGATGCCGCGGAACCCGTGCGAGGCGACGAGCATCAGCTGCTCGTCCCACACGTCGGCGTGCAGCGGCCAGCCGTGGCTGAACACCACCGGCGTGCCCGCGCCCCAGTCCTTGTAGAAGATCTCGGTGCCATCGTGGGTGATCAACGTCGGCATCGGTGCGTCCTTCCCGTCGCGGTGTCACCCCCAGGTTCCCGGGCGGGACCGGGCTCGGCCGGAGGCTTTCGCCCCCACCTGCCCCGCGGGTGATTACCGTGCGCGCCGTGGTGGGAGCACACGGTGTGAGGATCACCGCACGGGCCCGCTCCACCACGGTCCGGCGGGCGCGGGCAGACTCGACCGGTAGGGGCCGAGAAGGCCAGTGCCGATCGCAAGGGGAACCGTGAACAAGCACATCGCCGTGGTCACCGCGCCGGGCCACGGCCACATCAATCCGACGCTGCCGCTGGTCGAAGAGCTGACGCGGCGCGGGCACCGGGTCAGCTACGCCACCGGCGAACGCATGCTCGGCACCGTCGAGCAGGCCGGTGCCCGCGGCGTCGAGCTGCCCATGTCGATGCCGACGGTCACCCCCGGCATGGAGATGACCGTCGAGACGATGGCCGGGATGCTCGAATACCTGCACGGCGAATGCCGCGCCGCGCTGCCGGTGCTGTTGGAGCACTTCGAGCAGGACCGGCCCGACGTGGTGTGCTTCGACATGCTCACCCCCGCCGGGCGGATGCTCGCCGACAAGCTCGGCGTTCCCCTCGTGTCGCTGATGCCCAGCTTCGCCTCGAACGAGGACATGTCCCTGCAGCAGCGGATGATGCCCGCGGGCTTCGACCCGCAGGACCCCGTGCTGGTGAAGGCCGCGGCCCTGTTCGAGGAGATCGCCGAGGACTTCGCGCTGCCCGGCGACCAGTTCCCGATGCGCCCGGTCGCGGGCGCGACCAGCGTCGTGTTCCTGCCGAAGGCCTTCCAGATCGGCGCGGAGACCTTCGACGACCGGTTCCACTTCATCGGCCCCTGCCTGGGCAGCCGCGCCGAGCAGGACTACACCCCCGCCGACGAGCGGGCGCCGCTGCTGTTCATCTCCCTGGGCACCGCGTTCAACAACCGCCCCGACCTCTACCGCACGTTCCTCGACGCGTTCGGCGACGGCGCATGGCAGGTGGCGATGGCCATCGGCGGCAGCGTCGATGTCGCCGACCTCGGCGAGATCCCCGCGAACTTCGACGTGCGGGCAGGTTTCCCGCAGCCCGGCGTGCTGCGGCGCGCCTCGGCGTTCGTCACCCACAACGGCATGGGCTCCACCACGGAGGCCCTGGCCTACGGGGTGCCGATGGTCGGGGTGCCGCAGATGCTCGAACAGGCCGTCAACGCCGACCACGTCGCAGCGCTCGGTCTCGGCCGCCGCCTGCCCGACGACGAGCTCACCGCGGACGGGGTGCGCGCCGCCGTCGACGCGGTCGCCGCCGACGAGCGGATCCGCGCGAACCTCGCCGCGATGCGCGCCGAAGTGGACGCCTCCGGAGGCGCGGCCGCTGGGGCCGACGCGATCGAAGGCGCCTGCCGCTGACTGCTTGTCTTTGATCTCGGCTTGCGTGGAACCTCAGCGGTTTCCTCGCTGCGGGATCTTTTTTCCAAGTGGCTCCGCCACGAGGAAAAAAGCCGTCCTCGCGAGGAACCCGCTGAGAACCCGCCGGTGGTCATCTTGCTCAAGCCGGTCACTGCTCAGCGCTTCGCCGCTGACAAGACAACGACAGCAAACGCCGCTCATCCGAGAAGCCAAGATCACGGGCAGGCAGTGAGCACGCGCCACCAGCCCCCGGACACGGCGACGCCCCGCACCGTCGGTCGGTGCAGGGCGTGCGGTGCCGGTCGCGGATCAGCCGCGGGAGGCGATCAGCTCGTCGAAACCGGGGAAGCGCTCCGCGGTGTCGGTGTTGAGGAACTCGCCGATCCAGCCGTCGTCGTCGTGGAAGAAGCGGATCGACACGAAGTCGGGGCTGGTGCCCATGTCGAACCAGTGCGTGGTGTTCGCGGGCACGCTCAGCAGGTCGCCCGCCTCGCACAGCACCGCGTAAACCTTGCCGTCGAGGTGCAGGTAGAACACCCCGGCGCCGCGGGCGAAGAACCGGTCCTCGTCGTCGTCGTGGGTGTGCTCGGACAGGAACTTCTCCCGCGCGGCCTTCGCCTTCGCCGGCCACTCCGGGTCGTCGGACGGGCTCATCGCGATCGCGTCGACCTTGATGTAGCCCTCGCTGTCGATGACCCGGTCCACCTCCGCCCGGTAGGCGTCGAGGACCTGGTCGGAGGTCGGCTCCGCGGGCAGGTCCCGCAGTTCCCAGCGTTCGAAGCGCACCCCGAACTCCTTGAGGACGTCGCCGATCTCGGCGGGGTCCTCGGTGCGCACCGTGGCGGTGGCGGGATCGGTGTCGTCCCACACGGTCAGCAGCGTCATGTGCCTCTCCTGTTCAGATGTGTCCGGCCTGGTTCGCGGCGAGGGTGAACGACACCAGCCACTCCAGGCACTCGGCGCGGTGCCGGGCCTGTTCGAGGTCGTCGCCCCACACGTACACGCCGTGGCGGGCGACGATCAACGCCGGTGTCGCCGGGTCGAAGCCGTCCTCGAAGCGGTCGCCCAGCCACGTCATGTCCTGCGAGTTGGCCACGACCGGCACCGTCACCACGTCGTCGTGGGCGCCGCGGCCGAGGCCCTTGAGCATTTCCAGGTCGCGCAGCACCACCCCGCCGGGCCAGCGCTCGGCGGCCAGCACCGGGGCCAGCACGTGCACGTGCACCACCGCGCCCGCCCCGGCCACGCGGGCGATGCGGGCGTGCAACCCGGCCTCCGCGGAGGGCCGCTGATCCGGCCGCGGCTGGTCGGGGACGGCGGCGCCGTCGGCGTCGACGACCACCACGTCCTCGGCCCGCAGCAGGCCCTTGTCGCGTCCGCTGGCGGTCACCGCCAGCCGCAGCGGGTCCGACCGCAGCGCCACCGACAGGTTGCCGGAGGTGCCGCGCATCCAGCCCAGCCCCGCGAACCGCGCCGACTCCGCGGCCAGCGCCGCCCCGGCCCGCTCCAGCTCGGCCCCGGTGATCGTCTCGCTCATGCGGGGACCTCGATGCTGATGTCGTCGAAGGTCTTCACCGTGCGGTGCGCGCCGAAATCGGCGTCGGCGAACGGTTCACCGGGCCGCGCCAGGCCCACGGTGCGCCAGCCCGCTTCGGCGGCGGCGTCGAGTTCGGCGGGCACGTCGGAGGCGAACAGCACCTCGCCCGGCGCGGTGGCGAGGACCTCGGTCATCGCCCGGTAGGAGTCCGCTTCCCGCTTCGGGCCCGCGTTGACCGTGTCGAAGTGGTGGGTGAACAGGTGGCGCAGGTCCCCGTCGGCGGTGTGCGAGAACGAGGCGATCTGCGCGGCCACCGAACCCGAGGAGAACACCGCCAGGCCCGCGCCCTGCTCGCGGAACTGCAGCAGCGCGCCCACGACGTCGGCGAACAGGTCGGTGCGCAGTTCCCGGTCGGCGTAGCCCTGCTGCCAGATCAAGCCCTGCAAGGTCTTCAGCGGGGTGGCTTTGCGGTCGGCGTCCATCCACCCGTGTAGGACCGCGACGATCGCGGCCGTGTCCGCTTCGGCGTCCAGCCCGGCTTCCGCGCGCACCGCTTCGACGGCCGCGCCGACCTGCGGGTCGTCGGGGTGCGCGTCGATCCATGGGCCCAGGCGCGGCCGGGCGTAGTCGTAGAGGACGCGGTGGACCTGGCTGGTCGGGGTCACCGTCCCCTCGATGTCGATCACGACCCAGCGGGCCGGTGTCGGTGCGGTCACGAGCTCTCCTCCCACTGCTGGGCCGTGGCGTACCCGGCCAGGTCGTCCGGGGCGAACGGGCCGCGGTCGGTGACCACGGTGGTCACGAACCGCGGCGGTGTCACGTCGAACGCCGGGTAGTGCCCGCGCACCCGCTCGCTCGCGGTGCGCCGCCCCAGCGTGTGCAGCACGTCGTCGCCGTCGCGGTACTCGATGGGCACGTCGGCCGCGGTCGGCGCCTTCGGGTCGGGGCCGTGGCACAACGCGTGGAACGGCACCCCGAACGCATGCGCTGCCACCGCCAGCTGCAACGTGCCCACCTTGTTGATCACGTGCCCGTCGAGGGTGACCCGGTCGCTGGCGGTGAGAAGGGCATCGACCTCGCCGCCGCTGAACAGCGAGGCGCCCATGCCGTCGGTGACCAGCGTGGTGGGCACCCCCATCTCGGCGAGGGTCTCCGCGGTCAACCGGGCGCCCTGCAGGTAGGGGCGGGTCTCGGTGCAGAAGAACGACAGCCGCTTGCCCGCGCGCAACGCGGCCGCGACCGTCTCGGTCAGGTACAGGTCGCCCCAGCAGTGGGTCAGGACGCGGCCCTCGTCGGGCAGCAGCGCCGCGGCGGCCACGCCCATCGACCTGCTGCGGCCCCGGTAGTCGGCGTCCCCGGCGCGCGCCCCGGCCAGCGCGGCGGCGGCCAGCTGCTCGGGGGAGTCCTCGCCGCGTTCCCGCGCGGCTTCGACCGCGTCGAGCACCCAGGACACCGCGATCCGCTGGTGGTCGTTGGTGGGGCGGGTGGCGATGAGCCGTTCGGCGGCCTCGGCCAGCCGCGCGCGCACCTGCCGGGGTTCGTCGGCGGCGGCCTGGCGCGCGGCCAGCACCATCCCCCACAGCGCCGCGAAGTACGGGCCGCAGGACTGGGTGACCATGTCCTCGATGGCGCGGGCGACCTCGTCGACCGTGCGCGCGTGCACCCAGGTCCGCTCGAACGGGAACACCCTGCGGTCCAGCAGGTGCACCCCGTCGTCGCAGAGCCGCACGCTGTCGGCCAGCACCGGCGAACCGGCGGGTTCGGTGATCAACACCATCAGTGTCCTTTGTGGATTTTCAGGGACGGGCGACGGACCAGGATACTGAGCCGATCCCGCTGCGGCGCAACGCCTTCCAGATTCCGGGACTCGGACATGCGCATGTGTTCCCGCGGCGTCACCCGGCGGTGCCGATCACCACGGTCGCCGCCACGTCCGGGTCGGTGACGGTCCGCGCGTCCAAGCCCTGCTCGGCGAGCGCGGCGGCCGTGCTCGGCGCCTGCTCGGTGCTCGTCTCGATCAACACCACGCCCCCGGCCGCCAGCAGGCCCGGCGCGGCCGCCGCGACGCGGCGGTGCACCGCCAGCCCGTCGGCGCCACCGTCGAGCGCCACCCGCGGCTCGTGGTCGCGGGCCTCCGGCGGCATCATCGCGATCCGCTCCGTCGGCACGTACGGGGCGTTGACGGCCAGGACGTCCACCCGGCCGCGCACCGACTCCGGCAACGCCGCATCGAGATCGCCCTCGTACACCCGATCAGGGGGCAGGTTCCGCCGCGCGCACCGCACCGCCGCCGCGTCGACGTCGGCCGCGTGCACCACCGCGCCCGGAACGTCCGCGGCCACCGCCGCGCCCACCGCGCCGCTGCCGCAGCACAGATCGACCACGACCGGCGCAGGACCCGCCGCGTGCGCCGCGATCACCGCGCGCCGCGCCAAGAACTCGGTGCGCCGCCGCGGCACGAACACCCCCGGTTCCACCGCGATGCGCAGACCCCGGAACTCCGCCCAGCCCAGCACCTGCTCCAACGGCAGCCCAGAGGCCCGGCGCGCCACCGACTCCGCCAGTTCCCCGGCCGTGGCGGCGGCCTCCAGCAGCAGCCGCGCCTCGTCCTCGGCGAACACGCACCCGGCGGCCCGCAACCGGGCCACGACCTGATCGAACGAGGCGACCTGCGACAACGGCACCGAACCCTTCCCGTCTCCGCCCGCGGACACCGCACGCGGGCGGGCCCGACCTGGGCGGCGACACCGTACCGGACGCGGCCCGCCACACCCGCCGTCGGAGGGCACCCGAAAGGGGCCGGACATGCGACGACGCGGCGGCCGAGCTCGTGATACGAACTCGGCCGCCGCGTCGTGGCAGAAGCGTCAGCGGCGCTTCTTCGGCGGATCCTTGCGCAGCAGATCCGGACCGATGATGCGGCGCACCACGCGGCGGGCGAGGCTGCGCCGCCGCACCGGCTGCTGCGCGGGCCGCGCCTGCGGCGCCGCCGGAGCGGGAGCCGCGTCCGGGATCGGCACCACCGGCTCGGCCGGTGCAGCGGGCTGGGCCACCGGCGTCAAGTCGGCGGCCGTTCCTTGCGGGGATCTCCGCGCCGCCGGTTCGGGGGTCGCGGCACGCGCGGTGGGCGGGTCCGGGTTGAGCCGCTTGGCGAACTCCGGCCGCTCATCCCGGATCGCCGGGATGTAGGGCTGGGTCACCTCGACTCGATCCGGCCGCGGCACCGACGGCTCCGAACGCGGCAGGAAGTCCTCCGGCCGGGCCGTGGGGCCTTGCGGGGTAGCGGGCGGTGCCGGTGCCGCATCGAGGGGCAATTCTCCGACGAAGCGAGTGGTCACGGGCCCGGCGTCAGGCCGCGAACGGTCCTGCTGCTCGGGCGAGACCGCCGGCTGGAACCAGGGGCGAACTAGATCGTCTTGAACAGTCATCCGTATCGACTCTGCGGGGAGCAAACGGCCAGTACCACCAGTGGGTGACCCACCAGCGGATCAGACCCTACCGGTAACGGACCGGTAAAGCACCACCCGAGTGGGCGCGAAATGTGGGTGAGTCACCGCGCACCGTCACCGCCAGTGCGCGGCATCGCGCTCAACTGCGACGATCAACCCGACCGCTAGGGCCGAAGGCGGGATGCGTTCCCCGCCACACCCCGCCGCTCGTCGCCGACCGTGAGCACGAACACGGGCCGCCGGGGGCGGTTCCGGCGCATCCGTGCTCACGGTCAGTGTCGGTGCGCGCCCACATCCCCGGTCCGCAGCCCGCCCGCGCAACGCACAGCAACCGCTCCCGTCGTCGCGGACCCGCCGGGAGCGAGGTCGCCGAGCGACCACCGGTGTCGAACCGGAGCGGGACCTAGCGGGGAGGCGGCCACGTGCCGCACGGCCAGGTGCCGTCCCAGCCGCTGTTGCCGGCGCCGAGGCGAACGTCGAACGCGCCCGCCTCCGGGCAGTTGTACACACCGGCCGCGCCCACCGACTCCGCGACGACGTCGCGCAACTCCGCCGAACCCGCCGTCTCGGCCTGCACGACCACGGTTCCCACTCCGCGCAGCTGCGCGCCGTCCACGGTGACGCCGCGGACCTCGTGGCCCTGTCCGCCGCCGGAGACGAACTCGAACACCCCGTACGGGCTGTCGACGGCCGTGGTGGCGGTGATCCGCACGTCGGCGTCGATCGGCGAGTCGAACGCGTCCACCCGCAACGCCCCCATCGGGTGCTGCCAGTTCGGGTTCATCGCACCCGTGCGCACCAGCTCGTTGCCCTCGACGGTGATCGTGCCCCGCAGCGGGAAGAACGGTTCCCCGAACGCCTGGTTCGAGATCGCGATCCCGCTGCCCAGCGCGTTGGTGTCGGCCACCAGGTTCTCGCGCACCACGAGGTCGGTGCCGCCGTAGAGCGCGATGCCGTTGGCCAGGTTCGGCGCCACCACCGTGTTCCCGGTGAACTCGCTGCCGCTGTTGGGCGCGTTGAGCGACCACATCGCCAGCGCGTCGTCACCGGTGTTGCGCAGGAAGTTGCCGCGCACCCGCACCCGGTTCGCCGACCCGTTGAGGTTGAGCCCGTCGGCGGTGGTGTCCAGGATCCGGTTGCCCTCGACCAGCAGGTCGTCGTTGACGCCGGTCAGCCACAACCCGACCTTCAAGTGCTGCAACCACAACCCGCTGACCTCCGACCCGGCGCCGAGGCTGCCGGTGACGAAGTTGTCCGGCGCGTCGTCGACGCGGTCGGTGACCTCGCCGATCACCGCGAAGTCCCGCAGCCGGACGCCGCCGACCGCCTCGGTCTGGTCGATCAGGTGCGAGCTCAGCAGCACCGACCGCCACGGCCCGGCACCGGTGATCGCGACCTGGTCCACCGGCAGCGGCGAGTCGACGCGGAACCGGCCCTCCGGCACCCACACCTCGCCGCCCGCGGCCTTGGCCTGCTCGATGGCGGCGGTGAACGCCTGCGCCGAATCCGCGGCACCCGTGGGATCGGCGCCGGCGTCGAGCACCGACACCGCGCCCTCCGGTGCCGGCGGGGCGGGCGCGACCTGCTCGAAGTCGGCGACGTCGACGGTGTACGACGACACCGACTCCGGTTCCAGCCGCACCACGTCCCCGGCGTGCACGTCCCGGCCCAGCAGCAGCCTCGCGTGGTCGAACAGGTGGTGGGTCTCGGAGCCGACGATGCCGGGGGTGTCGAGGTAGGAGTACTCGCTGGTGACCTCCAGCGCGTGCTCCAGCCGCTGCCCGTTGACCGACACCGCCACCGAACCGCTCGTCCCGTCGGGCACGTTGCCCGACACCGTGACCGCGTTCGCGTCCGCGCCGACGGTGAACTCCACGTATTGACCGGGCCCGTGCAAGGTCACCGCGCGCCGCCCCGACGCCTCCGAGGCGAGGCTGCCCTGGGTGAGGTCGGGGCCGATCGCGGTGCCGTTGGTGGCGGCGTCCTCGGCCTCCATCGACACGAACGGCGTCTGCGCGCCCGCGCGCGGCGCCGCCGCGGCCGGGGTGGTCGGCGCCGGTCGCGGCGCGGCGGACGGTTTCGCGGGAACGGTGAACGCGACGGTGCCGGCGACGACGATCGTCGCCGCGGCCACCGCGGTGCAGCGGCACCACAACGGATCGCGAGCGGGGGAGGGCAAGTCGGGGCTTCGCACAGCACTTCCTTCACGTCGGAGCGGGCGGGGCCGGGCGGCGAAATGCCGCTCACCAGCCTGAAAGCGCTCACACGGTAGGGCCGGACCGGCCCCGCGCCACCCCGATGGCAAGATCACGACAGGCCGGGCTGCTCCACGCGCAGCAGTACCCCCCGCACGGCCCGCCGCCGTCCGCCGCAGGTGCCGCCGACCCGCCCGCACCCACTCGGCGGCACGGTCACGCCGGCGCGTGGTGCACGACGTCGGCGCCCATCGCAACCGGCCAGTGCTCGGCGCGCGACCGCACCTCCGCCGCCCGCGACCGCAGCCCGTCGGCCTCGGCGTCGTCGGCGGCGCGCCCGGCCTGGCGTTCCAGGAATCCGGCGAAGTCGTGCTGCTGATCGCGGTGCCAGCCCGTCTGGTCCTCGTGCAGCAGCGCCAGCGGACGGGTGCCGACCTCGGCCGGGTAGGTCTTGGCCAACCGCCACGCCAGCCGCGCGCACGCCAGCGCGTCGGCGGCCGAGTCGTGCGCGGCGTCGAGGCGCACCCGGTAGTGCTCGCACAACGCGCCCAAGGTGCGCTTGCCCTTGCGGTAGCGGTCCAGGCGCTTGTCCAGGCACCGCGGATCCACCACCGGCCCGGTCAGCGCCAGTTCGCGGCCGTGGTGGCGCCGCAGCTCGCTGGTCAGCAGCGACAGGTCGAACGGCGCGTTGAACACGCACAGCGGGGCCGACGCGTTCCACGCCGAGGTGAGCGCCTCGGTGATCTCGGCGGTCACCTCCGCGGCGTCGCGGCCGTGCTCGCGGGCGTGCTCGGTGCTGATCCCGTGGACCTCGGCGGCCTCGGCGGGGATCTCCACTCCGGGATCGGCCAGCCACGTGCGCACCTGCGGCGCCGCACCCGGCTGGATCGAGATCAAGGTGCCGGTGACGATGCGGTCGGTCTCGGTGTCGGTGCCGGTGGTTTCCAGGTCGAAGGCCAGCAGCGGCCCATCGGCCCAGGACGACGCGGAGTTGCTCATGATCGAACCGTATCGAGATCCACCGACGCGTCCACCCGCCGCGCCAGGCGGCGCCCGATCGGTGCGGTTCCCGGGCCGCTCGTGGCTAGAGTCGATCGTGCACCCGGCGCACCGCGAAGGAGATACGCATCGTGACCGACCCGCTCGCCACCACCACGTCCGGACGGGTCCGCGGTCGTCACCGCGGCGGGATCGCGCGGTTCGACGCCGTGCCCTACGCGGCCGCGCCCGTCGGGGACCTGCGCTTCGCCGCACCGCGCCCGGCACCTGCCTGGGACGGGGTGCGCGACGCCACGAATCCGGGGCCGATCGCGCCGCAAGCGGTCGGTGCCGACCTGCCCGACCTCGACACCGCAGTACTGCGCGGACCGGACTGGGACGGCGGGCAGGACTACCTGACCGTCGACGTCAGCACCCCCGACCCCGGCGGTGGAGGGCTGCCGGTGCTGGTGTTCGTGCACGGCGGCGCGTTCGTCAGCGGCACCGGGTCGGCGCCCCTCTACGACGGCACCTCCTTCGCGCGTTCCGGGGCGGTGCTGGTGACCGTCAACTACCGGCTCGGCGCGGAAGGGTTCGCGCCCATCGGGGTGACCAACGCGGGCCTGCGCGACCAGCTCGCCGCGCTGCGCTGGGTGCGGGACAACGCCGCCGCGTTCGGCGGCGACCCCGGCAACGTCACCGTCTTCGGCCAGTCCTCCGGGGCGATGAGCATCGCCGACCTGCTCGGGTCCCCGCTGTCGGCGGGCCTGGTGGACCGGGCGATCGTGCAGAGCGGGCACACCGGCATGACCCGCGTCCCCGCGGCGGGCCGGCGCCTGACCGACGCGCTCGCGACCGCGCTGTCGATCCCCGCCACCGTCGACGCGTTCCGCGGCGTCGCCCCCGAGCGGCTGCTGGCCGCCCAGACGGCGCTGTCGGCACCCGGCCAAGGCCCCGACCTGCGCGATGAGCACGGCCACGACCCGAGCTTCGGGCTCAGCGCCTTCCTGCCCGTGCACGGCGACGACGTGCTGCCGGTCCCGCCCGGCGAGGCGATCGCCGCGGGCGGTGCGAGCGGGGTGGACCTGCTGGTGAGCACCTGCCGCGACGAGATGTCGCTGTACCTGGCCCCGACGGGCGCCGTCGACGCCCTCACCGACGAGCAGGCCGTGGCCACGCTCGCCGCGTCCCACCCGGACCCGGCCGAGGCCCTCAAGCCTTACGGGCTGGGGGAGCGGCCCGCGGGCACGGTCCTCACCGAAGCGCTCACCGACCTGGTGTTCCGGCTGCCCGCGCGGGAATTCGCGGCGAGCCACCGCGATGCGGGTGGGCGCACCCACGTCGCGGAGTTCACGTGGCGCTCGCTCCGGTTCGACGGCCGCCTCGGCGCGTGCCACGGGCTGGAACTGCCGTTCGTGTTCCACAACCTCGACGTCGCCACCGGCCCGCGCGGCCTGCTCGGCGAGGCGCCGGACGTGGAGCTCGCCGACGTGCTGCACCGGGCGTGGGTGTCGTTCGCGGCCACCGGCGATCCCGGCTGGCCGGATCACCACGACGACCACGTGTTCCTCGCCGGACCCGCCTGAGCGCGCTCGCCCCTGGTGCCGGAGGCCGGCACCAGGGGCGGAGCCGCTACTGGGCGCTGGCCGCGGGGCGCACCACGATCTCGTTGACGTCGACCTCCGCGGGCCGGGTCACGGCGAACGCGATGGCGTCGGCGATCGCCTCCGCCGGGATCGCCACCGCCCGGTAGGCCTTCATGTCCTCGCGGGCGCGCGGATCGGAGAGGGACTCGGCGAGCTCGGATTCGGTGACACCGGGGGAGACGACGGTGACCCTGATGTCACCGGACGACTCCTGGCGCAGCCCCTCGGACACCGCGCGCACGGCGAACTTCGTGGCGCTGTAGACCGCGGAGGTCGGCACCACCTCGTAGGCGCCGACCGAGGCGACGTTGACGAACTGCCCGCCGCCCTGCTCGCGCATGATCGGCAGCGCGGCGGCGATGCCGTGCAGCACGCCGCGCAGGTTGACGTCGATCATCCGATCCCATTCGTCGACGCGGAGCTCGTGCAACGGCGACAGCGGCATCACTCCCGCGTTGTTGACCACCACGTCCACCCTGCCGTAGCGATCCCGCGCCGCGGCCGCGAAGTCCCGCACGTCGGCGGCGTCGGTGACGTCGAGCCGCCGGAACGTCGCCGTGCCGCCGGAAGCGGTGATCTGCGCGGTCAGCGCTTCGAGCCGGCCGGTGCGCCGCGCCCCGAGGAACACGTGGTGCCCGTCGGCGGCGAGGCGCCGCGCGGTGGCCTCGCCGATGCCGCTGCTCGCGCCGGTGACCGCGACGACCTTCGGTTCCCCCGTCATGCCCGCTCCTCCCGGTGCAGCACGAGGTGCTCGTGGTGGAGCACGCCGTCGCGGAGGTCGCCGGTGGCGGTGAACCCGGTGTCGTCGACGTAGTCGAGGTGGTTCCCGGTCACGGTGTAGCGGCCGGTGTAGGCGCTGCGCCGCGCCCCGCGCGCCTCGTCGTAACGCCCGTCGGCGCGCAATTCCTGCCGGATGTGGCCGTCGGCGGTGACCCAGGTGCCCACCACGTCGGCGTTCGGCTGATCTGCCGTTGTGCTCATCGTTTCGTCCTCGATCGCTGTGACTGCGTCGAGTTCGAGCTTCGGCGACCGGCGCCGCACCCGGCAGGACTCGCTGTGACGGGGTGCGCCGCACCCACCCTGCGCTGGCGGCGCCGACCTAGGCTGAGGGACATGAGCAGTGGTGAGCTGGGCGCTTTCCTGCGGGCCCGCCGCGCACAGCGGTCCCCTGATGACGCGGGCGTGCTGCACGCCGGGCGGCGCAAGGTCACCGGCCTGCGCCGCGAAGAGGTCGCGGTGCTCGCCGGGGTCAACGCCGACTACTACGCGCGGCTGGAGCAGGGCCGCGAAACCCACCCGTCGGCCCAGGTCTGCGACGCGCTGTGCCGCGCGCTGGACCTCGACGCCGACGCCCGCGACCACCTGCACCGGCTCGCCGGAACCGCCCCGGCGGGCACTCCCGACCCGGCACCGACGACCGTGAGCCCGCAGCTGCGGCAACTCATGGACGCCTCCCCGCACACCCCGGCGCTCGTGCTGGACCGGACGCTGGACGTGCTGGCCACCAACGCGCTCGCCGATGCCCTGTTCTCCCCGTTCGAGCGCGTCGACAACCTCGCGCGGATGACCTTCCTCGATCCCGCCGGGCGCCGCTTCTACGCGCGGTGGGACTGGACCGCGCAAGTCGTCGTGGCCAACCTGCGGATCGCGGAGGGCTACGCGGACCCGGCGCTACCGGACCTGGTCGCCGAGCTCAGCGCCGCCAGCGAACGGTTCCGCGCCCTGTGGGGGTCGCATTCGGTGCGCGGCAAAACCGGGGACCCCAAGCACCTGCACCACCCCGACGTCGGCCCGCTCACGCTGACCTACCAGGCGTTCGACGTGCGCAGCGCCCCCGGCCAGCAGCTGATCCTCTACCACGCGGAACCCGGCACCCCCAGCGCGCAGGCGTTGGCGCTGCTCACCAGCCTCCACGCGCCGACCCGCGAGCCGCACCGGTGAGCTCGGGTCAGGAGGACCTCGGCGGGACGAGCCGGTCGCCGTCGTCGACGAGGTCCTGGTACTGCGGGTGCTTGCCGATGTAGGCGGCGGTGTACTCGCACAGCGGCGTGACCAGCGCCCCCTCGGCGCGCACCGCGTCGAGCGCCCCGGCGGTGAGCCGCCCCGCCCAGCCCTGGCCCTGGTGGGCGTCGTCGACCTCGGTGTGGGTGATCACCACCCGCCCCGGGCTCCGCCGGTACTCGGCGAATCCGGCGAGCACGCCGTCGACGGTGATCTCGAAGCGGCTGCGGTCGGGCCGGTCGGTGACCCGCGCTGCGGACTGATCGCTCATCCCGCCCTTCTACCAGCACCCGCCCCGCACCGGAAGATCTCCGCCTCCGGTGAACGGCGAGGCCCGGAGTTCTCGCCGGGAGCGAGGCGCGCCGCAACGATCTGGGTAGGGGCGCCCGGCGCTACGACCCGCCCGTGCCCGGAGCAGCGGAGTGGCTCCTCGCCACGTCGATCATGACGGCGCGGCTCCGGCTCGAACTGCTGCGGGTGGAGCACGCGCGCGAAGCCGCGCCGGTCTTCGACGACGTGCGGCCGCACGAGTGGATCGGGGGCACGCCGTGCACGCCCGCCGAGCTGGCGGCCCGGTACCGGCGGCAAGCGGTCGGCTCGTCCTCGGACGGCACGCGGGGCTGGTTGAACCGGATGCTGCGGCGACGATCGGACGGGCGGCTGCTCGGCACCGTCCAGGCCACCCTGTCCCGGCCGCCCCGAGGGATCACCGCGGAGCTCGCCCGGGTCGTCGGACATGATCACCAGGGTGACGGCTACGGGCGTGAGGGCGCGCGAGCGATGGTGGAGTGGCTGGGCGCGCACGGCGTCGTCGAGCTCACCGCGCACGTTCATCCGCGAAACGAAGCGTCGAACGCCATCCGCGGGCGGTGGGGTTGAACGCGACGAATACGGTCTCCGATGGCGAAGTCCGCTGGCGGTCGGCCGGCGCCTCGCCGATGATCCACCGGCCGACCGCGGCGGGTGCTCGAGGTTCGGGCCGGTGCACGACGATCACATCCCTGGAGGAACCCCATGCCCGTCAGCACGATCGATCCGCGCGCGGCGCTGGTGCTCGTCGACCTGCAGAGCGGCATCACCGGCGCGCCCGGCACGCCCCGCTCCACCGATGAGGTCGTGACCCGCTCGGCGGAACTGGCCGAGGCGTTCCGCGGCCACGGCCTCCTGGTCGTGCTCGTGCGGGTCAGCTTCGCCGCCGACGGTGCCGACGCCGCACCGGGCCGCACCGACGCCCCCGGACGCTCCGGGACGCCGCCCGAAGGGTGGGACGTGATCGTCGACGAACTCGCCGGGCACCCCGAGGACGTCGTCGTGACCAAGCGCAACTGGGGCGCGTTCCACGGCACCGACCTCGACGTGCAGCTACGGCGGCGCGGCATCACCCAGGTCGTGCTCGGCGGCATCGCCACCAGCCTCGGCGTGGAATCCACCGCCCGCGCCGCCCACGAGCACGGCTACCACGTCACCCTCGCCACCGACGCCATGACCGACCTCGACGCCGACGCGCACCGCAACAGCATCGAGCGGATCTTCCCGCGCCTCGGCGAGAGCGGCACCACCGCGCAGATCCTGGACGTGCTCGCCGACACCCGCTGACGCGCCGGGGTAGGGGATCACCGCTGCGCGAGGGCGGCGATGAGGCTGCGGCCCGCGTCGCGCACGTGGTCCTCGGCGGCCTGCTCCAACGAGTCGTGCCCGGCGCGCAGCAACCGCACCAGCTCGCGGTGCTCGGCGACGACGATCTCGCGGTACTGCTCGTCGCCGAGCCGCACGCGGGTGAGCTGGAACAGGTAGATCTGCGACCGGATCGCCTGCCACGCCGCCAGCAACCGCTGATTGCCCGCCAAGCGGTAGATCCGGTCGTGGAAGTCGATGTCCAGCGCCAGCAGGCGTCCCACCTCGGCGCCCGCGGTGAGTTCGGCGGCGATGACGTCGACCTGGGCGTCGAGTTCGGCGCAGTCGTCGGCGGTGGCGCGGCCCGAGGCCGAGCGCACCGCGAGCCGTTCCAGCGCGGCCCGCAACGCGTAGACCTCCTCGGCGTCGGCCGCGGTGACCTCGATGACCTTGGTGCCGCGGTGCCAGCCGCTGCGCACCAGCCCTTCCCGGGCCAGCACCGCGAGCCCTTCGCGCACCGCGCCCCGGCTGATGTCCAGCGATGACGCCAGCTCCACCTCGCGCAGCGGGTCGCCCGGCGCGACCACTCCGGCGAAGATCGCCTCCCGGACGCGGTCGGCGGCCTCGTCGGCCAGGCCGCGGCGCTGCGCGGTGCGGATCGAACCCAACGACGATTCCATGTTCGAATGTTGACATCAGGACATGGTCGGGTCAAGGTGGCGGGAGTCCAGCGAACGGAGTCGCCATGACCTCGACCCGCCCCGCCTTCCACCTCGCCATCCCGGTCGACGACCTCGACCGCGCCCGCGCCTTCTACGGCGACGTCCTCGGCCTCGACCGAGGACGCAGCGCGGACGCGTGGGTGGATTGGAACTTCCACGGGCACCAGCTCGTCACCCACGTCGTCGACGGCCACCGCGGCGCCACCGGGCACAACCCCGTCGACGGCCACGACGTACCGGTGCCGCACTTCGGGCTGCTGCTGGCCACCGAGGACTTCCACGTGCTCGCCGACCGGCTGCGCGCCGCGGGCACCGAGTTCGTCATCGAGCCCTACCTGCGCTTCGCCGGGCAACCGGGCGAGCAGTGGACGATGTTCCTGCTCGACCCCGCGGGCAACGCGCTGGAGTTCAAGGCGTTCCGCGACGAAGCGCAGGTGTTCGCCCGGTGAGCCGCGGCGTCCTGGTCACCGGGGCCTCCCGCGGCATCGGCCGCGCCATCGCCACCGCGTTCGCCACCGCAGGCGACCGCGTCGCCGTGCACTGCTCCTCCCGCCCCGACGACGCCGCCCGCACCGTGCGGGAGCTGCCCGGGACCGGGCACGTGCTGCTGCGCGCCGACATCGCCGACCCCGGCCAGGTCCAACGGCTCGTCGCCGACGCCGTCACCGGGCTCGGCGCGCTCGACGTCCTGGTCAACAACGCGGCCGTGATGACCCCGCACCCGCCGGCCACCACCTCCTACGCCGACTGGCAGGACGCGTGGCGCTCCACCGTCGAGGTGAACCTGCTGGGCGCGGCGAACCTGAGCCACCAGGTCGCCGCGCACCTCATCGGGCGGGGCGCCGAAGGCCGCATCGTCAACGTCGGCTCGCGCGGCGCCTTCCGCGGCGAACCCGACCACCCGGCCTACGCCGCGAGCAAGGCCGCCCTGCACGCGCTCGGCCAATCCCTGGCGGTCGCATTGGGCCCGCACGGTATCGGCGTCGCTTCCGTCGCACCGGGGTTCGTCGACACCGAGCGCGTCACCGACCGGCTCGCCGGGCGGCAAGGCGAGGACATCCGCGCCCAGAGCCCGTTCCGCCGCGTCGCCGCACCCGAGGAGGTCGCCTCCGCCGTGGTCTACCTCGCGTCCCCGGAGGCGACCTGGTCCTCCGGCGCCGTGCTCGACGTCAACGGAGCGTCCTACCTGCGCACCTGATTCACCACGGCCGTGGTGCCTCGCGGCGCCGTGGCGCGGGCCGCGCGCCCGGTATCCTCGGCCGTGGCCGCCGAACCCGGCCGGGGCGGCGAGCGCGACGGAATCCCGCAGCGTCGGCAGGAGCCAGCCATGACCGAACGCAAACCGCTCGGCATGACCTTCGAGTCGTGGATCGACCGCCAGATCCGGGTGGCGCAGGAACGCGGCGACTTCAACGACCTCGAAGGCACCGGGAAACCGCTGCCCGGCGCCGGGCAACCGCACGACGAGCTGTGGTGGGTCAAGGGCTACGTCGAACGCGAAGGCCTCTCCCGCGAAGCGCTGCTACCGACTCCGCTGCAACTGCGCAAGGAGATCGAGCGGCTGCCGGAGACCGCGCGCGAACTACCCACCGAACAGGCCGTCCGCGACGTCGCCGACGACCTCAACCGCCGCATCGTCGCCTGGCTGCGCACCCCGTCCGGGCCGCAAGTGCCCATCGCGACCGTGCGCGTCGACGACCTCGTCGCCCGCTGGCGCGACGACCGCGCCGCCACCGGCCGAACGCCCACCCCGCCCGTCCAGAACCGGCCGGTCGAGCGCGACGGGCGGTGGCGGCGGTTCACCCGCTACCTGCGCGGCACCACCCGCTTCCCGGCTCGCACCCGCCCCTGAGCGCCCTGGTCAGTCGACGACGGCTCCTCGCGCCAGCACCAGGCGCACGTCGGCGAGCGCGCCGAGATCGGCACGCGGATCGCCGTGCACGACCAGCACATCGGCGTCCCGGCCCGCCGCCAGCCGCCCCGTGACCTCGCCGAGGCCGAGCGCGGCGGCACTGGAGACCGTCGCCATCTCCAGGATGCGACCCGGCGCGAACCCGAGGTGCGCGTAGAGCTCCAGAGCCCCGGCCAGGTCGTCGAACGGGCTGCCGGGAAGTCCCGCGTCGGTGCCGGTGATGAGGTCGACGCCCCGCTCGGCCATCCACGGGAGCCGCCCGTAGACCTGCTCGGCCACCTCAGGCGGCAACTTCTCGATGATCGTGCGCCAGTTCCGCGACGACGCCGCGCACGCGCGCACACCCCGGGCGGCCATCTCGGCGGCGGTCGCGGGATCACGCCGCACGCTGCGCTGACCCGTCATCCAGGAGCAGTGCTCGATGGTGCGCGCACCCGCGGCCACGGCGTCCCGGATCGCCTCGGTGCCGTGGGCGTGCGCGGCGACCGGCAACCCCAGCCGCTCCGCCTCCGCCACCAGGACCCGCAGCTGATCGCGGTCGAATTGGGAGGTCCAGCTCGGCGGGGAGTGCGGCGTGATCTGCCCGCCGGAGGCCATCACCTTGATCATGTCGACGCCGAGTTCCGCGTTGCGCCGCACCTGATCGCGGATGCCGCGGTCGGAGCCGGCGGCCGCGCCGAGGAACCAGCAGTGCCCACCGGGAACCGTCAGCGGCGGCCCGGTCGCCACGATGCGCGGGCCGCGCGCGGCACCGGCGGTGATGTCGTCGCGCACCCGCGCGGCCAGCCCACCGCGATCACCGCAGTCCCGCAGCGTCGTCACGCCCGAGCGCAGGGCCGCCAGCGCGCGCCGCCCCATCGCGTGGCGCAACGACTCGTCCGACGCCGTGCGCACGGTTTCCACCAGCGCCGCCGCATCGGCCGAGGTCTCGTCGAACGCGAGGTGCACGTGCGCGTTGACCAGCCCCGGTAGCACGGTCGCGCCGTCGAAGTGCTGCCGTCCCGTCCCTTCCGGGGCCAGCGCCAGCACTTCCCGGCACGGCCCGACCGCCACGACACGGGTGCCGTCGACGAGCACCGCACCGTCCTCGACGCACTCGCCTTCGGGGCCGGGCAACACCCGGTCCGCCGTGATCAGTCGCAGCACGCTCCGCCTCCCAGCACCGTCGCGGCCGATCCGCGAAGCACCCCGGCACCGGCAAGATCCACCGGGCGCCCGCGAAGAGGAACATCGCGGTGACGCAATTCGATCGGCCGCTGATCACCGGACCTTACCGATCACGGGTGGCTCGCCCGGCCGGATTCGTTCACACCGGAGAACCGCTCAACCGCGGGGTGAACCGGTCAGCAGCTCGTCGAGGCCACCGGCGAAGGGCGTCGCGCGCCAGTGCTCGACGGCCGGACCCACCGCGTCCGCGAGCATCGGCAACTGCGGCGCGAGCGCCAGGCACGACACGGCCCGCAGCATGCCCACCGCGTTGACGAACCGCAGCACCCGCTCGTCCAGCCCGCGCAACCCACGTCGCCGCGCCTCCTTCTCGTAGACGGCTTCGCCCTCCGGGCCGAACGACGCCAGATCCCACTCGACCGGGCCGAGCGTGGCCAGTTCGAAATCGGAGAACAGCTCACCGCCCGACGTGGGCACGATGTTGACCGCCGGAGCGTCCCCGTGGATCACCTGCAACTCCACGCCGGGGAACGCCGCCTCGAACTCCGCCCGCGAGCCGACCACCGGCCCCAGGACCTCCCACTCGCGGCGAGCGCGGTCGAGATCCACCGCCGTGATCAACTCCGGGTAGGCGGCGAGGTCGGCCAGCGCGTCGGTGACCATCCTCGGATCCGCCGCCGACAGGAACGGCAGCTCACCCGGATAGTCGCGCAACGCCGCGTGCAGCTCGGCGGTCGAGCCGCACCGGCGCGCGTAATCGGGCTCGGCGTCGTGATCGACCTCGACGAACTCCCAGAACGTCATCGAGAACCCGTCGCGCAGCACCGGTTCCCGCGCCACCAGTGGACTCGGCGGGATCACCGGGACGCCCTGCTCGGCCAGCCACGCCGCCACGTCCAGCTCGACCCGCTGCTGCGCGGACTGCTGCTCGGCGTCCACGTGGCGCGGCAGCACGGTGGGGACCCGCACGACCACCGGGGACGGCGCGAGGTGCACGACCACGGAGAACACGTCGTGCAGCACGGTCGCCGCACTCACGTCCCATCCCAGGTCGCGCCCCGCTGCCACTGCGGCGGCGCGAGCCCGTGCCGTGCGCTCGGCGAGCCGATCGGAGGTCATGAAAGCGGACATGCCGGTGATGGTGGCACCCGCGGCTCCCGCACCGCGACGCATTTTCACCTCGATCGTCGACGGCCGAGCCCTACGGCACCTGGAAACCGCCGATCACCTGCTCCAGCAGGTCGGCCAGCCGCAGCGGGGTGCGGTCCTCGAACATCGGACCGATCAGCTGCACGCCCACCGGCAGCCCCTCGGGAGACCGGCCCGCCGGCACGGCCGTGGCGGGCAGGCCGGGCATCGTGGCCACCCCCGCCCAGACGAGCTGGTCGAAGTACGGGTGCTCGACGCCGTCGACGTCGATGCGGCGCGCCAGCGCATCCGGGGCGTGGTCGTGCGGGAACGCGGGAGTCGGCGTGATCGGGCACACCACGGCGTCGAACTCGCAGAACAGCCGCCGCCAGCCGAGGCGGTGCAGCTCGCGGCGGTCGTTGACCTGGAGCCAGTCGCGGTGGCTCAGCACCATCCCGCGCAGCCGAGCCGCCTCCAGGTTCTGATCGTCCGCGCTGAGCCCGGCGGCACGGGACCGCAGCCGCTCGTAGTCGTCGACGGGGAAGTGCGCGACGGACCCCGAGAACTGCAGCTGCGTGTAGAGGATCGCGGCTTCGGCCGGATCGGGAAGCAGCTCGCTGCGCCGTTCGACGCGGCAGCCACCGTCGGCCAGCGCGTCGGCCACCCGCTCCACGCCCGCTCGCACCGCCGCCCCGGTCGGCATGAACGGGTGCTCGTCGAGGACGAGGACCCGGAAGTCGCCGAGCTGCTCGTGGCGCGCGGGCGGCAGCCGCACGTGGTGCGCCTTGCCGAGCGTCAGCGGGTCCGGCCCGGCCATGACGTCGAGCAGCAGTTCCAGGTCGCGGGCGGTGCGCGCCATCGGGCCGACGACGGCCAGGTCGAGGTCGACCGGCAAGGGCGGTGCCGTCGGCGCGACCATGCCGCGGGTCGCCGCCAGCCCGACGGTCGGCTTGTGCGCGTAGACGCCGCAGAAGTGCGCGGGGGTGCGCAACGAACCGGCGAGGTCGGAACCGAGGGACAGCGCGCCGAATCCCGACGCCAAGGCCGCCGCCGATCCGCCGGAGGACCCACCCGGGGTGCGGGCGTGGTCCCACGGATTGCGAGTGGTGCCGTAGATCTCGTTGAAGGTCTGGATGTCCTGCAGTCCCAGGGGCACGTTGGTCTTGCCGAGCACCACCGCTCCGGCGGCCTTGATCCGCGACACCTGCACCGCGTCCTCGGCCGGCACGTGGTCCCGGTGTGGCGGCATTCCCCAGGTCGTGGGCATTCCGGCGACGTCGTAGGACTCCTTGACCGTCATCGGAACACCGAGCAGGGGCCGGTCCTCGCCGCGGGCGCGCGCCCGGTCGGCCCGGTGCGCGGCGGCGCGCGCCCCGTCGAAGTCCGGCACGCAGATCGCGTTGATCACCTCGTCGTCCCGCTCGATGCGGGAGATGGCCTCCTCGGTCAGCTCCGCCGAGCTCACTTCACCGGCGCGCAACGCGGCCAGGACCGCTTCGGCCGACTGCTGGTTCCACTCCACGGATCCGAAGCTAGCGGCCTTGCGCGAAGGGCACGAAATCCCGCGTTGCACAAGGAAAAACGCAGGTCGGGAGGCAGGCGTGCCACCAGGGCGGGCAGGTGTTCGGCTGAGCCTCGCCTCGTGCAGATGACGGTGTCCGGCCAGGAGGATTCGCGCTGGCGCGGCGTCTCCCCGCGCTACCCGGTGCCCCCGGCGGAGACGCCGCTGAAGGCACCGACCCGCCCAGCTCCGCTCAGAGTTCGAGCATGACGGTCTTGGTCTCGGTGTAGGCCAGCAGCGCGTCCGGACCGTGTTCGCGGCCGATCCCGGACTCCTTGAAACCGCCGAACGGGGCCGTGCCGGGCGCCATCGCACCCCAGGTGTTCACCCAGACCGTGCCCGCGCGCAGCTCGGCGCTGACCCGGTGCGCGAGCGACACGTCCCGCGTCCACACCGACGCGGCCAGCCCGTAGCGGGTGTCGTCGGCCAGCCGCACGGCCTGCGCGGTGTCGGTGAAGCTCAGCAGCGCCGCGACCGGGCCGAAGATCTCCTCCTGCGCGACGCGCATGTCGGTGCGCACGTCCTCCAGCAGCGTCGGCGCGACGAACAGACCCGGCCGCGGCAGGCGGTGCCCGCCGGTGCTGATGGTGGCGCCCTCGGCGCGGGCGAGGTCGACGTAGCCGGTGACCCGCTCCCAATGCGCGCGGAAGGCCAGCGGCCCCAGCGTCGTGGCCGGGTCGAACGGGTCGCCCGGCACGAACCGCTCCATCGCCGCGCGCAGCAGCTCCCCGAACCGTGCGCGCACGTCCTGGTGCACGAGGATGCGGGTGCCGGCCACGCACCCCTGGCCGGTACCCATGCAGAACGCGGCTGCGGCCGCGGTGGCGGCGGCGTCCAGATCGGCGTCCGGGAACACGATGAACGGGGACTTCCCGCCCAGTTCCAGGCCGACCCGCTTGAGCGTGTCGGCCGAGGTGCGCAGCACCTGCTTGCCCACCGGGCCGGAACCGGTGAACGAGACCTTGTCCACGCCCGGGTGGCCGATCAGCGCCTGCCCGGTGCTCGCGCCGAGCCCGGTGATCACGTTGACCACTCCGGCGGGCAGGTCGACGTCGGTGAGCAGCTGCGCCAGCCGCAGCGCCGAGAGCGAACCGTGCTCGGAGGGCTTGAGCACCACGGTGTTGCCCGCTGCCAGCGCCGGAGCCAGCTTCCACGACGTCTGCAGCGCCGGGCCGTTCCAAGCGATGATCGCCGCGACCACCCCGATCGGCTGGCGCAGCGTGTAGTGCAGCCTGCCGGGACCGGCCGGGGTGGTGTGCCCGATCAGCTTCGTCGGCCAGCCCGCGTAGTGCCGGTAGACCTCCACCGCGTGCTCGACCATGCCGCGCGAGAGCGCCAGCGGCGCACCCATGTCCAGGGAATCCAGCACCGCGAGCTCCTCGCGGTGGGCCTCGACCACGTCGGCGATGCGCGACAGCACCGCCGCCCGGTGCTGCGGGGACACCGCCGACCAGGTCTCGAACGCCCGGCGGCCCGACCGCACCGCCTCGTCGACTTCGTCGGGGCCCGCGACGCCGAGCCGGGTGAGGACCTGCTCGGTGGCCGGGTCCACGGTCGGGAACGTCTCCGGTGAACGGGGCCGCTGCCGACGCCCGTCGATGAGGAAACCGAGCGGGTCCTCGTCGAGCAGCGCGGGACGAGGGCGGGTGGCGGACGTGGACATGGGAACCTCCAGGATGGTGCCGATCTCTGGTCGGTTCGAGCTTCACCGCGACCGGCCGGAACCGGGGCGTTGCGCGAGTCCCTGGGAATCGCAGTCCCACCCGGCCCGGCGCGGCTGCGGCAGATGGGGACATGGTCGGCACACGGGCACATCAGCTCGCCGAGTTCCTGCGCACCCGCCGCGGCCGGGTGCGCCCGGCGGACCTCGGCTTGGAGCCCGGCAGCGGACGCAAGGTCACCGGCCTGCGCCGCGAGGAACTGGCGATGCTGGCCGGGGTCAGCACGGATTACTACCAGCGCATCGAGCAGGGCAGGGACGTCCGGCCGTCCGATCACGTGCTCGACGCGCTCGCCCGCGCCCTGGATCTGACCGAGGACGAGACCCGGCACCTGCACATGCTCGGCCGAGCGGTGCGGCGCCCCGCCGCGGCGCGACGCCGCACGCGCGAACACGTCCCGGACACGACCCGCCGATTGCTGCACACCATGACCGGACCGGCGCTCGTGCTGAGCAGCCACCTCGACGTGCTGGCGTGGAACGCGCTGGCAGGCAGCCTCTTCGGCGGTTTGGACGCGGTGCCCGCCGCTGAACGCAACGTGCTGCGCGCGATCTTCCTCAACCCCGACGCCCCGCAGGTGTGCCCCGACTGGGAGGCCAGCGCGATCGAGTACATCGGGATGCTGCGCGCCGCCGCGGCCACCGACCCCGATCACCCGCGCCTGCAGGAACTGGTCGGTGAGCTGAGCGTGCGCGGCCCGCGGTTCCCGAAGTTGTGGGCCCGCCACGACGTGCGGGAGAAGACCCGCGGCCGCAAGGTCTTCCACCACCCCCAGGCCGGGGCCATGACTCTCGACTGGGACGCCTACCCGCTGCCCGGCCGTCCCGGCCCCACGCTGATCGCCTACACCGCGGTCCCCGGTTCCGCCGATGACGAGCGGCTCCGCGCGCTGGCCAGCCTGCTCAGCACCGAACCCGCACCGGCCTCGGCCCGCCAGGTGGGCACGCGGCTCTGAGCGGTCACCGCTCCTCGCCAGGCGGAGCCGCCGGGGTCTCCTGCGCACGCCCGGTTTCCGGTGTGGGCTGCTGCGGGGCGTAGCGCTCCAGCACGGAGCGGGCGCGGTCGGCCACGTCCTCGGCGTCGGACACGAGGACATCGGCCAGTTCGCCGTGCAGCCGCCCGAACCGCTCGTGGGCCGCGGCAGCGGTGGCGCGCTGGTCTGCGAGGTCGTGGGTGAGCACTCGGATCTGCTCGTGCAGCGGGGCTAGAGCGTCGGCGTAGGAGCGGGTCGCCTCGGTGAGCCGGTCGGTGAGTTCCCCGACGCGTCCCTCGGCCGCCGAACGGTCCGCCTGCATCCGCTGGGTGAACTCGTCGGCCTGCGCGCGCAGCCGCTGCTGGTGGTGCTCGTCGAGTTCCCGGCGCAACTCCTGCTGGGCCTGCTCGTGCTCCCGGCGCAGCACGTCGACGCGGTCGAGCGCCGTGGCGCGCTCGCCGGCGAGGGCGTTGTGCAGTTCGGTGATGTGCTGCTGGGCGGTGGTGGCCTGCTCCAGCGCGGCCTGCCGGTCCGCCCCGGCGCGGGTGGTCTCGTCGCGCGCGGCGTCGCGATCCGCGAGTGCCTGATCGCGTTCCTGGCCGGCGTGCGTCGCGCGCTCCACGGCCTCGTCCCGTTCGGCGGTGGCCGCTTCGGCCCGCGCGTCGGCCTGCTGCGCGGCCGAGAGCGCTTCGTCGCGTTCGGCGACGGCCGCGCGAGCGGTGTCCTGCGCGTCGGTGCGCGCGGTCTCGGCTTCCTGGCGTGCGTCGAGCGCTCGGGCCAGCTCGGCGGTGGCGAGCTGTTCGAGACCGGCGATCTCGTCGTGCACCGGCGCGAGCGCACCCTTGAGGTCGGCCAGCCGGTCCCGGAGGCCACCGAGGTCGACCTTCGTCATCGGCTGGTCCGGGCCGTAGACCTGCATCCAGATCTCGCGCTGCTCGTCGAGCATCGCGCACGTGATCGTCTTCGCGCCCCAGTTGCCGTAGCGGTCGGAGTCGGCGGGGCAGTAGGGCGTGGGCCGCCCGCCCTTGGACGGCACCGGGGGCAGCGGTTCTCCGCAGTAGGCGCAGTGGGCGTCGAGCCCTTCGGCCATCGCGCGCAGCGTCCGCTCCCGCCGCTGCGCCCGCGTTCCCCGCCGCACCGGCGCTTCCGGGCGGTCCTCCTCGCCCTCGCCGGTTCCCTCCGCCACGTCCGGCGACTGCTCCATCTTTGCGCGCCCCTCTCATCCGATTCACCTGCGGAAAGCATCAAAACCATGATCTTCAGTTGCGAATCATAACACCAGGTTAGAGTTTTAAAACCTAAACCAAACTCCTGGGGATTCCGATCGACACCATATGGATAACCAGGATTATGGATATAGTGGGATCTTAGGGTCGAGCCGTCGAGTCGAGGGCTTGCAATAGTGCAAAACGGACAGCCGCCCGGCTGATCCGGAGAGCGGAAGGGCAGCGGGGGCTATCGGGGTGCGCAAGTGAATCGCCCCGGCGTGGCACCCGGCCGCGACATGGCGATCAAGCCAGAGGCAGCGGGTAGCCGCAGGGGTACGGGCGCCGAGAGCGCCATCGGGCGAACTTGGGCACGTCAGCGAAACGATCATGCCCACCGGACACTTAAGTCACGGTGACGAAAAGAATCAGGCTGCGAGACCGCTCAAGGCCTGCGGCTGCGGAAGGTGCGGCGCAGGTCTTCCACCCAGGCCTCGGGGTTCTCCCAGGGGATGAAGTGACCGCCGCGCTCGTGGGCGGTGGCGTTGACGTGGTTGAACCAGGCGGCCTGCGGGCTGTTCTCGAACGCCCGGACCCGCTCGGCCGCGGTGCGGATGCCGGGCGGGTTCTCGTAGGTGACGAAGGTGAGGCCGACCGGTGCCTGCACGACCGGGCTGCGGTCGTGCGCGGGAGCCCAGGGGTGGCGGTTGGCGTTGGCGTAGTAGCGCATCGAGGTGGCGATGGAGTTGTTCACCCAGTAGATCGTGGCGTGGGTGAGCAGGTCGTCCTTGCTGAACACGGACTCGACGTCGCCGCCGTTGTCGCTCCAGGAGTTCCAGCGCTCCAGCAGCCATGCGAGCAATCCGGCGGGGGAGTCGCTGAGTCCGTGGGCGAGGGTGGCGCCGTCGAGCATGTGCACGGCCAGGTGCGACGCCGACCGGCGGTCCAGTTCGACGAGGCGGGCGCGGACGTCGACGGGCTGGTCGTCGGACAGCGGCCGGTTGCGGGCGAAGTCCCAGGCCCTGGGTCCGGTGAAGAAGTCCAGCGGCAGCCCGGAACCGATGTGGATGCCGTAGAGCTCGTCGGCGTACTTGTGGCCGAGCTGGCTGGAGATGATCCCGCCGATGTCGCAGCCCCCGGCGGCGTAGCGCTCGTAGCCCAGGGTCTCGGTCATCAGCACGTGCCAGAGGTCGGCGACCTTCCAGAAGTTGACGTCCGGGAAACCGGTCAGCGGGCCGGGGAAACCGAACCCGGGCAGCGAGGGCACGATCACGTCGAACGCGTCGGCGGGGTCACCGCCGGACGCGGCCGGGTCGGCGAGCGGGTCGATCACCTTCGACCAGTGCCAGAACGTCCACGGCCAGCCGTGGGTGAGGATCAGCGGGATCGGGGCGGGGCCGCGCCCGAGTTTGCGCATGAAGTGCACGGGCACGCCCGAGACGGTCGCCTCGTAGTGCTCGTAGGCGTTGATCGCGGCTTCGGCGGCTCGCCAGTCGTAGCCGTCGCGCCAGTACTCCACCAGGTCCCGCAGGTAGCCGGCCGGGACGCCGTAGGACCAGTCCTCGTTGCCCTCGTCCAGCGGTGACCGGGTCGCGCCGAGGCGGGCGCGCAGGTCGTCGAGGACGTCGTCGGGAACGTGGATCGCGGTGGCATGCGGCGTCATGGCGTGGTCCTCAGCGGAGTAGGACGAGTTGATCTCCACATCTTCTCCTGCGGCACGGCCGACCGCCCTGAGTTCCCGTCAGATCGTGATGTGCTCGGCGAGTTGTTCGGCGGCGGTCCGTGGCGCGCGACCGAGCAACTCGCCGAGCACTGGAGCGCTTCCCGCGAAATGACCTTCGCGGGCGGCTTGGAACAGGGCGAGCTGCATCCGGGCTGCGAACTCCGGAGTGCCGTCGGCGATCTGCTCCGCGGTCCACCGCTCGTCGTCGACGACGACGCGTTCGACGGTGCGCCCGGTGAGTTCGGAGGCGATCCCGGCGAAGTCGTCGAGGGTGACGGCCGGGGCCGACAGCGCGACCGGGCCGTCGAACGTGCGCTCGCCCGCCAGGATGGCCGCCGCGGCCTCGCCCAGGTCTCCGCGATCGGTCCACGGGAGGGGGCCGTCGGCCGGTTGGGCGATCACGCCGGTCTGCCGCCAGGGGCCGAGCAGCGCCCCGAAGTCGCCGAAGAAGCCGCAGCGCAGCGCGGTCCAGGCGACTCCGGACTCGGCGAGGCTCGCTTCGGTGGCGGCGTGGACGGCGGCAGGCAGGTAAGGGCTGCCGACTGCCCCTCGCTGGCTGGTGTAGAGGATCCGCCGGGCACCGGCGGCGACCGCGGCGTCGATCGCGGTGCGGTGCTGGCCGACCACGTCGGCCGCCAGGTCGCTGGAGCTGACCAGGAGCACCTGCTCGGCGCCGGCGAAGGAGTCGCGCAGCGCGACCGGGTCGTCGTAGGAGCCCTGTCGCACGCGCACGCCGCGGTCGGCGAAGTGCCGCGCCTTGGTGACGTCGCGCGCGCTGACGCCGATCTGGTCGGCCGGGACCCGCCGCAGGAGGTGTTCGACGGTCGCTCCGTTGAGGGTGCCGGTGGCGCCGGTGACGACGATCATGCTCGTGACCTCTTCTCGCGTGTCCGGACCCGCCACGGCGGAGCTCAAGTTGACCAGCCAGGTCAGGTTTGTGCCGCCGGTGACGATAGGTAAACTGACCCAGCGGGTCAAATTGCCGATCGCGGAGAGGAGAGGCGCAGGTACATGGCAGGCGAAGCACCCACGCCGCCTCGGCTTCGCGCCGATGCCCGGCGCAACTCCGAGCAGATCCGCCGCGCCGCGATCGACGCCTTCCGCGGCCGGGGGCTGACCGTGCGGCTCGAAGAGGTCGCCGAAGCCGCGGGCGTGAGCAAGGCGACGATCTTCAACCGGTTCGGCGGCCGGATCGGCCTCGTCGAAGCCGTCATCGAAGAGGTCGTCGCCGACGAGCTGCACGCGATCATCGACCGCACCCGCGGCATCGACGACGTCGCGCAGCGGATCGAGCACTACTTCACCGCGCTGCGCGACCTGCAGTACCGCCAGCCCGCCGCCAACGACGTCATGCTGCAGGTCTTCCCGCACTCGCAGCACCTCATGGGGATCTGCCGGGCGGCAGGCGAGATCAACGACGAGCTGATCGCGGCGGGCCGGGACTCCGGCGCGCTGCGGCCGGAGTTCACGGCCGACGACCTGCAGGCGCTGTTCCACGACAACGCGCTCGCCCTCAAGCACGGGCCCCTGCCGCGCCGCCCCGACTACGACCGCCGCACCCGGTACCTGCTCGACGGCATCCGCGGGCGGCCCGGCCGATGACGGGGTGCGCGGCGACGGGGAGCGGTTCAGACGAGGAGCGGGAGTTCATGACCGAGGTGGCGGTGCTCGAGGAGGCCGGCAAGTCCGGCCGGGAGCGCTTCGCGGAGTTCCTGCGGATCTACGCGTCGCTGAACACCCGCGTCGCCTACGCCACCGATCTCGGCATCCCGCTGGACTGGGTCCCCGGCTACCGGGCGCCGGAACCGGGACGTCGCCGGGGCCGGTCGCGGCGCGCCGAACCGACCGGGCTGGAATGGCTCAACTGGTGCGTGCGCAACGACTTCGCCTCGTTCGCCGACGTGCGCGTCGAGCACGTCGAGCGGTGGCTGGAGGAGCTCGCGCGCGCCGGGTACCGGGACGCGACGCGGGCCCGGATGCTCTCGGCGGTCTCGGCGTTCTACCAGAAGTACCTGCTGCGCGAAGGTCTCGCCGCGCACAACCCGGCGGCGCTGGTCGATCGCTCCGCCCAGCACCTCAACCGGGCGAGCGGGACGCCGTCGCAGACGGCTATGTGGTCGTTCGAGGCGTGCCGGGCGCTGCTGCTGGCCGCGCACCTGCTGGCCGGGGAGAGCCGCAACGGGCTGCGCGACCGCGCCATGGTCGAGGTGCTGATCGGTACCGGGGTGCGCGCGGAGGAACTGGTCGGGGTGAACCTCGACGACTACCACCGGCCCACACCGGGTGGTTCCGCCGCGCTGCGGGTGCACGGCAAGGGCGCCAAGGACCGCCGGGTCGCGCTGGCCGCGCCCGTCGCCGACGCCGTCGAGGCGTACCTGGCGGTGCGCGGCGAGACGGCGGTTCCGGCGTTGCCGGGCCAGGTCGGCCACCGCGCGCCCCGGCCGCTGCTGATCACCGGGACCGGGCGGCGGGTGCACGTTTCCCACGTGCAGGCGGTGCTGCGGCGGCTGTGCGCGACGTTCGCGCCCGCACCAGACGCGCCCGCGCCGCGTTCCCGGTGGCTGCGGGAGCTGCTGGCGGGGGAGCAGGCCGCGCTCATCGCCGCTCACCTGGGTCCGCTGCGCGACTCGATCCACCCGCATTCGGCGCGGCACTCCTACGCCACGCACGCGATCACCCGCGGCGCCGAACCGCGCCAGGTGCAGCACGACCTCGGCCACGCCGCGCTGTCGACGACCGAGGGCTACCTGCACGACGCGGACGGCCTGGAGCAGTCGGCGGCCCACGAGCTGTCCCCCGCGCTGCACCGCGGTTGGCTGCCCGCCCGGTGACCTCCAGCGGCGATCGTTCGGGGCCGCGCTGAGGCGTTTCCGGCTCGGCGCCCGGTCAGCCGTGCAGCGCCAAGTAGGGCGCCAGCGCGAACAGGGTGATGATCAGCGCGAACTTGAGGCTGCGGGTGGGCAGGGCGTGGGCGATCTTCCAGCCCAGCAGCACACCGGCCAGTTCGGGGATGCCGACGAGCGCGGCCAGCGGCCAGTCGATGGCGCCGTGCGCGAGGTAGCCCAGCGTGCCGACGCCGGCGATGACGACCGACTGCGCTTGGGCGGCGGCGAGAGCTTCGAGCACCGGCACGCGCAGCGCCACCAGCAGCGGCACGGTGAGCATCGGCCCGCCGATGCCGACGATGCCGGAGACGACGGCCACCGCCAGCCCGAGCACCACCACGCGCGCCCCCGGTGGGTGCGCCCGCGTCTCCTCCGGCTCGCCGCGTTCGCGGTACCACATCAGGCAGGCCACCAGGGTCACGAGCACGGCGAGCACGATGCCGAAGGCGCGCTGCGACACGAGGGTGTTGAGCAGCACCCCGATCGGCGTGCCGAGCACGGCGGTGGCGGCCAGGATCAGCGCGGTGCGGCGGGTTTCGGGTTCGCGCAGCTGACCGGACCGGGTGTAGGCGATCGTGCCGAGGGCGCCGGTCGCGACGTGGGTGACGATGGCCGTGCCCGCGACTTGCGCGGGTGAGAGGTCGGTCAGCGCGAACAGGCCGATCGTGGGCAGCACGCCGCCCGGTCCGACGGCGGTGATGCCGATTCCTCCGATGAGCCCGAACAGTCCCAGCAGGACCAGCACGGGAACGCCGAGGCCCGTCACGGCGCTGTCGCGGTTCGGTCGATGGCGCCGACGCGGGTCAACGGCACGGCTGTCTCCTCCCTCGGCCGGGGCGGTCCGGCACTGCTCGGGCAACGCGGGCCCAAGCTACCGGGTCGTGATCACACCGGAGTAGCGCCGCCCGGTGCGGCCGGATCGAACGACCTGAGCGTGATCGCGGCGGGAGCAGAACCATGATCGAATTCGGTCACGGTGACGAATTGATCTGCCCTTCGCGGCCCCGCGCCACCGGAGGGATGACGGCGGCGGGCATGAGAAAAGGCAAGGAGCTCGTCGTCTCCCTGCCACTCTCAACGTATAGCGCACCCGGGGGCTTGCGGCAAGACCCCCGTCGTGCCGCACACTCTCCCGCTGAAGCCGTCACCTGCGGAAATCGGGTGCGTGGCACGAGCAAGTCGATGGGGGACGCATGCACGACGTGATCGTGGTGGGCGGTGGGCCCACCGGTCTGATGCTGGCCGGTGAGTTGCGGTTGCACGGCGTGGACGTGGCCGTGCTGGAGCGGGAAGCGGCGCCGGTCGAGCAGGTCCGGGCGCTGGGCCTGCACGTGCGCAGCATCGAGGTGCTGGATCAGCGCGGTCTGCTGGAGCGGTTCCTGGACGTCGGCAACAAGGTGGTGGCGGGCGGTTTCTTCGCGGGGATCAGCGAGAGGTGGCCGCAGCACCTCGACACCGCGCACTCCTACGTACTGGCCATCCCGCAGCGCAGCACCGAACGCCTGCTGACCGAGCACGCCACCGGCCTCGGCGCGCGGATCCGGCGCGGCGCCGAACTGGTCGCGCTGGAGCAGGACGAGCACGGCGTCAGCGCCGAACTGGCCGACGGCACCAGGCTGCGGTCGCGGTTCCTGGTGGGGTGCGACGGCGGGCGCAGCACGGTGCGCGGACTGCTGGGCGTCGGCTTCCCCGGCGAGCCCGCCAGGAACGAGACGCTGCTGGGCGAGGTGGAGGTGACCGCGTCGCCGGAGGAGATGGCGGCGGTGATCGCCGAGGTCCGCAAGACGCACCTGCGGTTCGGCACCATGCCGCTCGGGGACGGCAGGTACCGGTTCATCGTGCCCGCCGAGGGAGTGTCCGAGGACCGCGCGCTGCCGCCGACGCTCGACGAGCTCAAGCGGCGGACGCGGGCGTTCGCCGGGACCGACTTCGGCGCGCACTCCCCGCGTTCGCTGTCGCGCTTCGGCGACGCGACCCGGTTGGCGGAGCGCTACCGGTCGGGCCGCGTGTTCCTGGCGGGCGACGCGGCGCACGTGCACCCGCCGACCGGTGGGCAGGGCTTGAACCTCGGGGTGCAGGACGCGTTCAACCTCGGCTGGAAGCTGGCCGCCGAGGTCGCGGGCTGGGCACCGGAGGGCCTGCTCGACACCTACCACGCGGAGCGGCATCCGGTGGCGGCGTCGGTGCTGGACAACACCCGCGCGCAGATGGAGCTGCTGTCGGCCGAGCCGGGTGCGCGCGCCGTGCGGGGGCTGTTGGCGGAACTGATGACGTTCGAGGAGGTCAACCGGTACCTGATCGAGAAGATCACCGCGATCGGTGTCCGCTACGACTTCGGCGACGGCCACGAACTGCTCGGGCGGCGGCTGCGGGACGTCGAGCTCAAGCGGGGGCGACTGTACGAGCTGATGCGCGCCGGGCGCGGAGTGCTGCTCGACCAGACCGGGCGGCTCAGCGCGCGGGGCTGGGCCGATCGGGTCGATCACGTCGTCGACGTCAGCGAGGAGCTCGACGTGCCCGCGGTGCTGCTGCGCCCCGACGGGCACGTGGCGTGGACCGGTGCCGATCAAGGTTCGCTGCGCGGTGAGCTCGCGCGGTGGTTCGGCGACGCCGCCTGAGCGAAGGCCGCGGCGCGCCGCGGTTCAGCCGCGGGGCGGCAACGGCAGCGGCAGGCCCGGCAGGTCGTCGATGCTGGTCGCGATGTGCTCCTTCTTCTCGCAGTAGGCCGCGAACTCCTCGTCGCTCTTGCGGGCGAAGTGGCGGGCGTGCAGGTCGCGTTCCTCGCGGTAGTCCATGAACGGCACGGCGAATCCGCAGGAGTCGCTGATGCGCTCGGCGGCCACGACGATGATCGCCCGCAGCGCAGGCGCGTCGGCGTCGCCGAACCGCTCGATCAGCTCGGTGAACCGGGGGTCGTCGCGGAACACGGGGGTGCCGCGCCCGTGCACGCGCAGCACCTTCGGCGGTCCGGTGAACGCGCACCACATGAGCGTGATGCGGGAGTTCTCCCGCAGGTGCGCGATGGTCTCGGCGTGGCTGCCGCCGAAGTCGAGGTAGGCCACGGTGTGCTCGTCGAGGACCAGCAGCGTGCCCGAACGGCCCTTCGGGGAGAGGTTGACGTGGCCGTCGCCGGACAGCGGCGCGGTGGCCACGAAGAACACCGGCTGCTCGGCGATGAACGTCCGCAATCGCTGGTCGAGGCTCGCGTAGGTGGTTCCCATCCACCGATTATCACCGGCGGAACAAGAGAATTCCTCACGTTCGCGGGGAGTTCTCGGCTCGCTGCGCCGCGGTCGGTGCGAGCTTCGCGCTGCTGCTGGTAGCGCGGTTCGTGACGACACCGGCGGCCGGGGCGTTCCGGGCGGTCGTGAACGTGGCCGCTGCCCGCGCCGCGCCGACCCTCGTTCCCGCGGTCGCCCTCGCCGTCCGGCACCACCGGGCGGCGGCCCCTGCCTCCTAGGACAGTGAGGCCCGAGGCGGCCCACCTGCACCGGGCGTTCGACATCCGCGCCCGGGGGCATCCGAATCAACCCGTGGAGAACTTCTGATGCGCGCAACGCTCATGTACGGCGCCGGCGACGTCCGGGTCGAGAACGTCCCGGACTCCGTGCTCAAGCACCCGACCGACGCGCTGGTGCGCGTCACCGCTTCCTGCATCTGCGGCAGCGACCTGCACCCGTACCACTCGATGCAGGCGGCCGACGGTCCCGTGCGGATGGGACACGAGCTGATCGGCGTCGTGGCGGACGTCGGCTCGGAGGTCACCACGCTGTCCCGGGGCGACCTGGTCGTGGCGCCGTTCGCGATCTCCGACAACACCTGCGAGTTCTGCCGCGAGAACCTGCACACGTCCTGCTCGCACCCGGAGGCGAACTTCTGGGACGGCATGCCCGAGGAGGGCGGCCAGTCCGAAGCGGTGCGCGTGCCGCTGGCCGACGGCACCTTGGTGAAGCTGCCCGTCGCGCCCGATTCGGCGCTCGTGCCGTCGCTGCTGACCCTCGCCGACGTGTACGGCACCGGCTACCACGCCGCGAAGATGGGCGGCGTGACCCGGGGCAGCCGGGTGACCGTGATCGGTGACGGCGCCGTGGGCCTGCTGTCGGTGCTCTCGGCGCAGCGCCTCGGCGCCGAGCAGATCGTGCTCATGGGCCGCCACCGCGACCGCACCGACCTGGGTCGCGAGTTCGGCGCCACCGACGTCGTCGCCGAACGCGGCGACGAGGGCGTCGAGCGGGTCCGCGAGCTCACCGGCGGGCACGGCTCGCACGTGGTGCTCGAAGCCGTCGGGCACATGCCCGCCTACGAGCAGGCCCTCGGCGTCGTGCGCCCCGGCGGCGTGATCAGCCGCGTCGGCGTCCCGCAGTACGAGGAAGCGCCCGTCGGGTTCGCCAGCCTGTTCGGCCGCAACATCCGGTTGGCCGGTGGCCCCGCCCCGGTGCGCGCCTACGTCGAGGAGCTGATGCCCGCCATCCTCGACGGCACGATCGAACCGGGGAAGGTCTTCGACGCCACCACCGGCCTCGACGGCGTCCCCGACGGGTACCGGGACATGGACCGCCGCACGAGCCTCAAGGTCCTCGTCGAGCCGTGATCCGGCCGGGCCTCAGCGGGCGAACTTCGCGATGGCCGCCGGGGTGACGGGCGTGAAGAAGTTGACGAGGTTGCCGTCGGGGTCGCGCAGCAGCAGCGAGCGGTTGCCCCACGGCATCGTGGTGGGTTCGGTGACGAACTCGTCCACGACGCCGGTCAGGTTCCGGTGCACCTCGTCGACGTCGTCGACGCGGAACTCGACGATGACGCTGCGGTTGCTCGCGGGGTCGGCCGAGCCGGGGCCGAACAGCGCGACGGTGCGGGTGCTCGCGATCGCGAGGGTGGCCGAGGCGGTCCGGAGCTCGGCGAAGTCCTCACCGGCCCGGTCCGCGCGCACGGCGGTGGCGCGCTCGTAGAAGTCGACGAGCCGGTTGACGTCGGCGGTGATGATGCGGATCGAGACGAAGTCCACGGGGTGCTCCCTGTCGGATCGGTGCTGGTGAGCGCACGCTACGACCGATACCGGGCACGATCCGCCCGGTATTCGCGGGAGAATTGCCGGCATGCCCCGCCCCACCGCCCGCGTGCTGGCCCTGCTGGAACTCCTGCAGTCGGGAGGGACCCGCACGGTGGGCGAACTCGCCGACCGGCTCGGCGTGGACGAGCGCACGGTGCGGCGCTACGTCGAGCACCTGCTCGACCTCGACGTGCCCGTCGAGTCGGTGCGCGGTCGATACGGCGGATATCGGCTGGCCGCCGGTTACCGGATGCCGCCGTTGATGCTCGACGATGACGAGGCGCTCGCGGTGCTGCTCGGCCTGGTCGCGGGACGCCGCGCCGGGTTGACGACGGCCGCGGGCGCGGCGAGCGAGACGGCGGCGGCGAAGATCCGGCGGGTGCTGCCGGAACGGCTCGGCCGCAGGCTCGACGCCGTGCTCGGGTCCCTGTCGTTCACCGCGGCGGCCGGTGCGCGGGCCGTCCCGGAGACCGGGGTGCTGCTGCCGATCGCCGACGCCGTCACCCACCACCGGCCGGTCGCGATCCGCTACACCGCCGCCGACGGCCGCCGCAGCGAACGCACCCTGCATCCCCACGGGCTGGTCGCCCACTCCGGCCGGTGGTACGTGTCCGGGACCGACCCCGAGATCGGCGAGCAGCGGACTTTCCGGCTGGATCGGATCGCCGACGCGCGGACCCTGCCGGGCTCGTTCGAGCGGCCCGCGGAGGTCGACCCCGCGCAGCGGGTTTTGACGGGCATCGCCACCGCCCCCTACCGGTACGAGGTGGTGCTGCGGGTCCAGGGGACCGCCGAGCAGGTCCGCGCGCGGCTCCCCGCCGGCCTCGCGGTCGTGGCGGAGGAGTCGGCGGGCTGGTCCCGCGTGGAGCTGCGGGCGCAGCGGCTCGACTGGGTGCCCGGGGTGCTCGCGGCGCTGGACCTGCCGTTCGCCGTCGAACGGCCGGACGAGCTGCGCGAGCTCGTCGTGGCGTTCGCCGACCGGCTCGCGCGCTCGGCCCGGCGACGCCCGCGCAGCGCGGACGCGGAGCTCGACGACTAGCGGCGCACCACCCGCGGGTCCGCCCGGGGGCCGGGTCGGTGGGAACCCCGATGGTCCCGGCGGTGCGGATGCCTAGCGTGGGGCGCACCGAGATCGTGAGGAGACCGATGGTGGCGGGCGTGTACGAGGTCCAGGTGCGGGGCTGCGCGTCGACGCGGGAGGCGTTGACGTGGCAGGAGCCGATCGCACTGCTGCTGTGCCCCGAACCGGAGCACCAGGGGCCGTGCGAGGTGCCGTGGACGTTCACCGTCCGCGACGTGGGCGCCGCCGTGTGCCTGGTCGTCGCGATCATCGCGTCGGCCGAGGTCGCCGAGCGGATCGGCGACCGGGTCCGCGCGTTGACCGGGCGGGAGGTGGTGCTGCGGCGGGGTGATCCGGCGGAGTTCGAGGTGCTCGTCGAGCAGTACCGCGTCGAACGCGGGGAGCTGCCGGGTTGAAGTGGACCGTCCGGTCCGCGGCGGTGACGCGGATCGTGCTTTCCCGGATCCCGGGAATAGATGTCGATCTTGGAATGTTCGCGTGCTCATGACAACGGACATCATCGGCGGCTCGGTCGCCTCGCTGCTCGACGCAGCCCGCACCGCGGCCGAGCGAGCAGCGGCCGAAGCCCCGGCCACCGAGCGGGACCGGCGGATCACGGCGGCGAGTGCGGCCGCCGCCCGGGCCGCCGGCGCGTTCGCGCTGGGCGTGCGCCGATCCGACGGCGGCCTCGAAGCCGGTCTCACCACGCGGGTCAGGTTCCTGGCAGAGCTCGGACGGGGCTGCCCGTCGACGGCGTGGGTGGCGGCCACGACCTACGAAGCGAAGAGCCTGCTGCAGATCGGCACCACCGACGAGGCGTACGCGGACGCGTTCCGCGACGTCGACGCCGTGGTGTGCTCATCGGCCCGCACCGGCACCGCCGTCCGCGAGCCCGGCGGGCTGCGCGTCTCCGGCCGGTGGCCGTACGCGTCGGGCTGCGAACTGGCCGAATGGGCGATGCTGTCGGTGCAGCTCCCGGCGGAGGGAGATCGCCCGGCGCGGCCCGGCGCGGTGTTCGCCCGCACCCGCGATCTGACCGTCGAGCGGGACTGGAACATGGCGGGGCTGGGCGGCACCGGCAGCCACACGCTGGTCGGCGAGGACGTGTGGATCCCCGATTCGCACCTGCTGGATCTGGCCCGGATCGGGGCGTCGCTGTCGAACCTGGCGATCGCGGTCGGGCTGTTCGCCCCGCTGTGGGGCGCCGCGCGCGGCGCGCTGGACGTGGTGACCGAGGTCGTCGCCAAGCGCACCTCGCCGAACCCGGGTCATGCGACGATGGCCGATTCGCCCGGTGCCCGCAGGAACCTCGCCGTCGCCGCGCACGGCATCGACACCGCGCACCGGCGGATGCTCGGCATCGCCGAAGCCCTCGAAGCCGCCCCGCCCGGCGAGGCCCTCCCCGCCGAGGAGCGGGCCCGGTTGCGGCTGGATCTGATCACCGCGGTGCGCGAGTGCCGCAGCGCGCTGGAGGATCTGCTGGACCTGCACGGTTCCAGCGGGCTGGACGCCGCGAACCCGTTGCAGCGGTACTGGCGGGACTTCGCGGTCGGGTCGCGGCACGTGCAGTTCACCTCGCACGTCGTCGAGGACGACTTCGGCATCCTGCTGCTCGGCTTGGATGCGGCGCCGTCCGGACTGCTCTGAGGTCGCGCGTCCCAGCAGGCTGAGTCGGGTGGGTAGGTGTGCTGCCCTCGACGCTGCCCTCCCGGACCTCCACTTCGCCCGTCACTCCCGATACACCGGTAGTGACGGTTCTTCGAGGAGGGGTTGGTCTCATGCACGCACGACACCGAACGACCGGCCCCTCAGAGCGGACCGATCGCACCGCGAAGGCGCCGGCGGCGGATGCCGGTCCCACCGTCCAGCAGATGCTCGCCTGGCACGGGCGGGTCGGCAACGCCGCCGTGGCCTCGTGGGTGGAGCAGCGCCGCCGCGGCGACCTGCCGTCGGCAGGATCCTCGCGAAGTCCGGAAGACCGCTGCGTGCAGCGCTACGTCAAGGTGAACACCAACGTCCATAGCGATGACCCCGCTCGTCGTCTCGGGAACCTGCCGTTGAAGACCGCAGCGGACTTGATGGCCGAGGTTCGCACGGCTGTTCAAGAGTCCGGGGACTCGACGTTGCAAGAAGAGTTCGCCAAGAACGAAGCCGCGATCGCTGACCAGGCGGACAAGTGGGTGAAGGACTCCGCGATAGGCGGTGGCGCAGACGAGAACCACAAGTTCGGCAGGAAGAACCAGTGGCGGACCTACCGCGACTACGAGGAGGCGGGGCGAGCGCTGGTCGGCTGGGTCCTGCAGAAACCGGGGCGCCGCGAGGAGAAGCGCTACGCCCGCGCCATTGTCACTGATCCCCAAGTCTCCGCCGACGTCGACAGCGTGCTGCGCAGGGTCGAGGGTTGGATCGCCTCTGCCGCGAAGGACGAGGAGCGACCGCGGGATCTCGACAAAATCCTCGATCAGCTCACCACCGGGTTGGGAGAGGGACAAGGTGGGGAGAAGCAACACTTCGGTCCCTATCAGCGACACTTCGATGCGAAGGAACCCCGCCATCACACGCGCTTCCGCGGCGACTTCCGCTCCGTGCTGCGGAACCCCGAGCGGTTCTCAGTTCGGGACAAGATGGTGTGCCTGCACGACATCTACGAGTACTTCAGGGAGACACCCGAGGGCCGTGGCGAACCGGACACCGAGGGCCGCGGCCTGCTGGCCGAACCCACGGGAGACCGCATAGCGAGCACCACGAGCATGCACTCCGACGGCACCCCGGCGAGCCGAGGCGAGGACAAGGGGACATTCGCGGGCACGGTGCGCGCCGAGAAAGCCCCTTCGACGCTCATGGCTCGCGAGCACCGCATTCCGGTCGTGGCCGGGCAGTCCTACACCACCGCCCGGTTGCTGAGTTTGAGCGAGCTGGCTGGAGCCACGAAGCAGGAGCGGAACTCCGTTGCGCTCGGCATCTTCGCGTTCTGGCGCATCGATTACGACCACACCGTGCGACTGGCCGCGCACACGCTGCACGAGGTTCTCGACATCGCCATGAATTTCGGGGTGGACTACAACTTGAAGGCACCCCAGCGAGGGTCGTTGAGGTATCCGGCGATCTTGGCGCAGCGGGTGCGCTACACCACCGCCAAACTCGCCGCGCAAGTGGATCCGCTCGAGAACGCGATCGCCGCGATGAAGAACGATCGCGCGTCACGGTTCGCCCGGTCGCTGGGCGGCTCCGGTCGCACGGCCGCGCAGTTGAGGGACATTCTCATGTCTTTCCGAGCAGAGCTCGCGAAATGCGAGAAGACCGAGCATGCCGCTGCCGCACCGGCCTACGCCACCGCCTTGGGCAGTGCTCTCGAGCTTTACACGACGTTGTGCAGTGAGGTGAAGGCGAAGCGGATCACCGACACCGTCACCCGCGACGACAGGGAAGCGGTGGAGGCCCGGCGAACAGCATGATCCTCACAGCAGGCTGAGCTGGGTTGCGCGGGCCTTGCGCGGGGCGGGGGTGTCGGGGCGGGTGACGGCGTCGCCGAGGCCGGTCAGGAACGGCGACGGACTGCGGTCGCGGACCTGGCCGTGGCGGGTGCGGCGGGTGGCGTGGGTGAGCCACAGGTGGTCTTGGGCGCGGGTGACGCCGACGAAGAACAGCCGCCGCTCCTCGGCGATCTCCTCGGCGGTGGCCTCGGAGCCGGGCCAGGTCAACGGCAGCAGGCCGTCTTCGCAGCCGACGAGGAACACCACGGGGAATTCGAGGCCCTTCGACGCGTGCAGCGTCAGCAGCGAGACGGCCTCGGCACGCGGGTCGAGGGTGTCGACTTCGGCGCCCAGCAGCACTTCGCGGCGGAACCGCTCCAGGTCGTGCCCGCAGCGCGACGCCAGCGGCGTGAGCAGTTCCAGCGCCTGGTGCACGTCGGGCTGGACGTCGTCGGGGACGGTGAACACGACGGTCGTCGCGGCGGCGCGCAGCTTGTCGAGGACGGTGCCGGAGCGGTCGGCGACGTGGGCGAGTTCGCTGATCAGCAGGTCCACGCCCGGCCGCGCCGAGAGCGGGTCGTGGGAGCGCTTCTGCACGGGCAGGCCCGCGCGGGCGAATTCGTCGAGCAGCAGCCGGGATTGCGCGTCGGTGCGGTAGAGCACGGCGATGTCGTTGAAGCCGATGCCGCCGGGGCCGTCGCCGTCGACGCGTCCGCTGTCGAGCGAGTGGAACGACGAGCCGCCGAGCAGCCGGTCGATCTCGCGGGCGACGAAGGCGGCTTCGGCTCGTTCGTCGGGCGCTTCGTGGCGGATCACCCGGTGCGGGTCGCGGTCGGCGGCGGCGTGCAGGGCGCGGCCGGGCACGAGGGTGCTGGGGGCGACGGCGCGCACGGCGGTGTCGATGATGTGGCGTCCGCTGCGGTAGTTGCGCGTCAGCGCGTGCACGGGCGCGCTCGGGTAGTCCTGCTCGAAGCGCAGGAAGAATCCGACGTCGGCGCCGCGGAACGAGTAGATCGCCTGGTCGGGGTCGCCGATGGCGGTCAGGTTCGCCTCCGGCGGCGCCAGGGCGCGCAGCAGCCGGTACTGGGTGGCGTCGACGTCCTGGTACTCGTCGACGGTGATCCACCGGTAGCGATCCCGGTAGTGCTCGGCGAGCGCGGGGTCGTTCTCCAGCAGCCGCACCGGTTCGGTGAGCAGGTCGTCGAAGTCGACGAGGTCCAGTTCCCGCAGCCGCCGCCGGTACCGGTCGGCCGCCTCGGGGTCGGCGTCGGCGAGTTTCGGCAGCAGCCGGCGGGCGGTCTTGTCGTCGCCGGTGATCTCGGTGAGCACGGCGAGCCTGCGCGCGGTGTCGGCGACGGTGAACTCGGCGCTGAGCCCGAGGGCGTCGTGGTGTTCGCGCAGCAGTTGCAGCCCGAAGGAGTGGAAGGTGCCGACGGTGATGCCGGCGGCGGCCGGGCCGATGAGCGCGTGGAGGCGTTCGGTGAGTTCTTCGGCGGCGCGGCGGGTGAAGGTGATCGCGAGGCAGTCGGCGGCGGGCACGTCGCGTTCGAGCACGAGGTGCGCGAGCCGGTGGGTGACGGTGCGGGTCTTGCCGGTGCCGGGCCCGGCGACGATGAGCAGCGGCCCACCGGGCACTTCGGCGGCGGCGCGCTGATCGGGATCGAGTCCGGCGAGCACGCCGTGCGCCGGTGTTTCCGGTGCTGCGGCGGGGGTTTCGGCCGGTTCCGCGAGGGGTTCCGGTTCGGAGACCGCCTGCCGGGGTGCTTCGGCGGCCCGGGCGAACAGGTCGTCGTCGAACAGGCTGTAGGAGTCGCCGTTGCGCAGCCGCGCGAGTTCGGCGGGCTGGAACACGCGGATGGTGCCGTACTCCCCGTCGAAGCCCGCGTCGCGCACGACCTCACCGGCGCGCAACCGCCCGATGGCTTCGGCGACGCGCGGGTCGCTGCGCCCCAGCTCGTCGAGCGGCACGTCCTCGAGGATGCCCAGTTCCGGCCCGTGGGCGGCCACGAGATCGGACACGGCGCCGAAGACCTTCTTGCTCTTGGGCCCGACGCCGTGGATCTCCCCGACGATCTCCGGCAGCGGGATGAGGTTGCGGAACCCGGCGGCCCCGTCCGGCCGGACGCCGCCGGGGCGGTCGGCGAGGTCGTCGACGCGGTGCTGCACGCCGACGGTCAGCGGTTTCGCGCATTCAGGGCAGCGCCCGCCGCGTGCTTTGGTGTCGGCGGGTTCCAGCCGCACGCCGCACTTGCGGTGCCCGTCGAGGTGGTACTTGCCCTCTTCGGGGAAGAACTCGACGGTGCCGGCGAATCCGTCGCGGGTTTCCAGCGCGCTCTTCATCGCGTGGTAGTCGAGGTCGGTGTCGAACACCGTCGCCTCGCGCCCGAGCATCGGCGGGGAGTGCGCGTCGGAGTGGCTGACCAGCGTGTAGCGGTCGAGCCCGGACACGCGCCAGTTCATTTCCGGGTCGCTGGACAGGCCCGTTTCCAGCGCGAAGACGTGGTCGGCGAGGTCCCGGTAGGCGTCGTCGATGGAGTTGAACCCGGCTTTCGAGCCGAGCACCGCGAACCACGGCGTCCACACGTGCGCGGGCACCAGGTACCCGCCGCACTCCAAGGTGATCTCCAGCAGGTCGCGGGAGTCCAGGCCGAGGATGGGCCGCCCGTCGGAGGCGAGGTTGCCGATCTTTCCTAGGCGCCGGGAGAACTCTTCGGCGGAGGCGAAGTCCGGCATGTAGCACAGGTGGTGGATCTTGCGCGTGTAGTCGCCGCGCTTGTAGATCGTGGAGATCTCCGAGGACAGCATGAACCGCACGTCGCCGCCGCAGTTGGCGGGCATCGCCGCGGTGATCTCCCGGTCCCGCTCGGGCCGCAGCCGCAGCAGCCCCGGCTCGGCGGGTTCCAGCACTTCTGTGAGGTGCGCGAACCACGCGGGGTGGGTGAGGTCCCCGGTGCCCACCACGGAGATGCCCTTGCGCCGAGCCCACCAGGTGAGGTGCTCGATGTCGCAGTCCTTGCTGCACGCGCGGGAGTACTTCGAGTGGATGTGCAGATCGGCGTAAAAGCGCACCGGGTGATCTTGCCAGTCCGGTGGCGCCGCGCGGAGATGGGGCGCGGATTTCCGGAGTGCGCGGCGGGTTCCGGCGATGCGCCCCGCGCCACCGCCCGCGCCGAGTAGCCTCGGCGGCGCTCGCCGGATCACTGGGGCGGCGAGCGCTCGAACCCCGACGCGCCGCCGCAGGGAGTCCTGCACGGCTCCGGCGCACCCACCCCGAATCGGTGCTCGCGGCGGGCGTCGGCGCACCCGATCACTGGGAGGCCCTTCCGTGCTGCTGCTGACCGCCGAGACCGTCCTGACCGGACCTGACGGCGACCGTATCCCCGGCGGCGCCGTGCTCGTCGACGGGACCACGATCGTCGCCACCGGCCCGCGCGCCGAGATCGACCGGCACCCGGGCGCCGCCGGGGCCGAGCACCGCGACTTCCCCGGCGCGACGATCCTGCCCGGCCTGATCAACGGTCACGCGCACCTGGTGTGGGACGCGAGCTTCGCGATGCTGCAGCACTACTTCGACGCCGACGACACCGAACTGCTGCTCGGCGTCGCCGGCCGCTCCCAGCAGGCGTTGCGCGCCGGTGTCACGACGCTGCGCGACCTGGGAGATCGCCGCGGCCTGGTGCTGCGGGTGCGGGACGCGATCAACCGAGGCGAGCTCACCGGCCCCCGCCTGCTCGGTTCCGCCGCGCCCCTGACCCCGCCGAAGGGGCACTGCTGGTTCTTCGGCGGCGAAGTCGACGGCATCGACGCGATCCGCGCGCAGGTGCGGCACAACGCCGACCTCGGCGCCGACGTCATCAAGGTCATGGCCTCCGGCGGGGAGACGACCCCGGACTCCCCTCCGACGTGGGCGCAGCAGTTCAGCGCTGAGGAACTGCGCGTCGTGGTCGCCGAAGCCACCGCCGCCGGCCTTCCCGTCGCCGCGCACGCCCACGGCGCCCAGTCCATCGCCGACGCCGTCGCGGCCGGGGTCTCCACCATCGAGCACTGCTCGTGGCTGGGCGCCGAGAACTCCGGCCCGGACCTGCGCGAGGACGTCGCGCGCGAGATCGGAGCCCGCGGCATCGCCGTCTGCCACGCCTACCCGCCGGACTGGCGCGGCTTCGCCGAATTCGTCGGCGAGCAGCGGTTCCAGGCCGCGCTGGACCGGGTCCGCTGGATGGACCAGCACGGCGTGACGTTCCTGCCCGGCACCGACGGCGGCCTGCCCACGTCCGTGTTCGACAACTACGCCGGAGCCCTGTCGTACTACGTGGAGGCCGTGGGCTGGGAGCCGGGCCGCGTCGTGGAGATGGCCACCACCGGCGCGGCGGCAGCCCTCGGACTCGGCCGCGTCGGCCGCGTCGCGGAGGGCTTCGACGCCGACCTGCTCGTCGTGGACGGCGACCCGAGCGCGGACATCCACGCCCTGCACCGGCAGCGGTTGGTGGTCGCCCGGGGTGAGCCGGTCACTCCCGAAACGAACTGACGCGCCCAGGTCACGAGCAGGGGCGGTCCCTGCTCGCTCCGCGAGGCAGCAGCTCCGCTTCCTGCTCGGTGAACTCGCGATCGGAAATTCGGCACAGTTCGCGGAACCACGCATTCGGGTCGAGCGGGATCGCCTGACGACGGCCAGGTTCCCGCACGACCAGCTCACCATCGACGAGCCTGGGTTCGGCCGAGGTGATGAGGGGAATTGAGCCGATCTGGCGGCGGGTGCGCCAATCCCACATCTCGATGCCCCTGCCTCCGTCATCGCCTTCAGCGAACAGGTACTGCTCGGAGAGCGCGACGAGCTTGGTGAAGTTCCCGGTGACCCGCGGCTGGATCGAACCCGAGCGCAGGTCGATCAGCACGGCGGCTGAGTCCTGGTCGGCGACCGCAACTAGCGAACCGTCCGGGGACACCACTGGCAGCGCCGGGCTGAGATCGGCGGACTCCACCGGGAAGTGCTGCACGCGCGTACCGCTGCGCAGGTCCCACAGCGCCACCGCGTCGCGGGTGCGCACCAGGATTTGATCGGGATGTTCAGGCCGCACCGCGATGGCGGGCCCGGAGGGTATCGGCTGGGTCGGGTGCCCAGGATCGTCGATCAGCAACGGTGGTCCCGTCTGCCGCGCGGCATCCATGTCCCATGTCGAGACCATCCCGAATTCGCCGGCCAGCACGTGCCCGTTTGGCGCGGTGATCAGGTGCGGGGCCCTGCTCGCCGTGGCGTCTGCTTCAACGCGTCCTGCGGGTAGCGGCAGCGGGAGACCGGGTTCGGGCACGAGTCCCTCGGTCCGCCACGCACGCAGGGTCGCCCCGACGATCGCGACGACGCGATCTCCTGAACCGGTGAACACTAGCTCGGTGGTGCCCGGCGTCAACGGAGCTCGGGCCAGCGGTGCCCCGTGCTCGTCGGACAGGACGAGTTCGCCGCCCGCGGTGTTCCCATCCTGCGACGGGGCGAAGGTGATCCAGCGCCGACCGTCGGGGCTTCGCGCGTGCAGCTGCGTCGACTCCGTCCATTGCGCGGGTGCGGGACCGGTCGCCGCGGTCGCGGTGAGCACGGATTCGTTCTTCAGGCGCACGACTCGTCCCGTGCCGTCAGGGGCAGTGGTGATCACCGATCCGGGGCCGTCCCAACGATCACCGTCGAGCTCGGGCCAGTGCAGGATCCGGCCGGTTCGCCAGTGCACGGCAGTGGGTTCGCCCAGCGAGACGACGTGCTCGCCGGTCTGGTCGACCCCGAGCGTGCACCTCGGCAGCGGAACCCGTCGTTGCGGGGTACCGGTGGCGAAATCCAGCACGGTCAGTTCACCCGCAGTGCAGGTTCCGAGGTGCGTGCCGTTGCCGAGCAGCGCGCTCTCGTTGCCGGATACGGGTGGGAACGTGGTGACATCGGCGCCGGTCTGGCGGTTCCGCACGACCGGGGTGACGCGGAAGTCGCCGTCTGCTCCCCGGTGCTCGAAGGTCACCAGCTCCTTCCCGTCGGACGACGGGTATGCCTCCGTGATCGAGTGCAGGCCGTCGGTACCGCCGGTGAACACGACACCGCTGCGCAGCTCGCGCGAGGCGATGAGGTCCCAGACCGGCACCGGCGTGTTGACCGGAACCCCGCGGAAGAGGGGCAGCGCGGTCAGGAAGCGACCGTTCGCGCTGAACGCGGGCGGCCGGTACTCGGTTCCGGGGTCGAGCAGGACCGGCCGGAAATCAGGGGTGGCGAGGTCCCATACCCGCAAGCCCGCTTCCTCGCCCACCGCCGCGAGCCATTTGCCGTCCGGGCTGATCGTGATCGCTCCCGCCACGTCCTCGTCGATCGTTCGGCTCGTCGGGTGGGGTGTGAGCAGTCCCCACCACACCACGACGCCCTTGCCCGGTTTGATGAGTGCGAGGACGTTCCCGTCGGCGCTGGCCACGATGCCGTCGACTTCATCGACCAGTTGCGGTGGCAGCACGCGCTCGGCGCCGCGCCAGGTGGCCAGCTGGGTCAGCAGCGCTCCGCGCGCGTCCGAACTGCCGGGGTCCTCCCGCCACGAGGCGAGCGCCAATTGGAGCGCGGTACCCGCGTCGGCGTCGGTGGCGAGGTTCGCTTGCTGCGCGATCAGAGCGGAGTTCGTGGCCCGCAGCGTTCGGTCGAGTTCGGCGGAGTTGCTGATCGCCACGGCCGTCAGCGCCGCCGACACCAGCGCGAGCGTGGTCGAGATCGCGGTGATGGTGATCCACCGGCGTCGACTCCGGCTCTCTGCGGTGAGGCTGCGCCGGATGAAGGACGCCGATCGCTGCGAGAGGTCCTGTTCGCGCCGGCCGAGCCATCGGGTCGCTTCGTCGAGAGCCGCGCCGCGCAGCAGCACACCGGAACGTTCCAGATCGTCGACTTTCGCCTGCCACACCAGGAAATCGGCATCTTCGGCCAGCCAGGCGCGCAGTTGCGGCCAATGGTCGATGAGAGCTTGGTGGGCGAGGTTGACGCGTGTGTCCTCGATGACCAGCAGCCGCTCCGCCGCCAGCTCACGCGCGATCTCCTGCAGGTCCTCGCCCAGTTCCGCGAGCTGCCCGCTGCGGCGGGCGTGGCCGCCTTCGCCGTCGGGGCGGGTGAGGCCGACGAGCAGGTGCCGGATCTTGGTGCGGCGTTGCCGCTTGTGCTCGGCTTGGCGTGGGGTGTCGTGCTCGTCGGGTTCGGGCAGGGCGCTGTCGGCGTGGCGGCTGAGTGCACCGGGGACGCGGCCGAGGTGTTCGTAGGCGTCGTGGGTGAGCCAGGCTCCGTGGCGGTGCTCCCACAGCTGTTCCAGCACGAGCGACACCAGCGGCAGGGTGCCGTCACCGGCGTCGTCGAGGATGCGCTGCACGAGTCCGGCTTCGAAGGCGAGTCCGCCGATGGCGGCGGCGGGTTCTTCGACGGCGGCGGCCAGCTGGTCCCGCGACATCGGTTCGAGGAACCACACCGCGCGGTTGAGGTCGTCGGCGGTGTCGTTGCTGATCAGCTCGTCGAGCGATCGGGAGCGCAGGGTCAGCACGGCTCGCAGCGACGGGCGACGTCGCAGTGCCGCCGCGAGGTCGGCGAGGCGCTGCCGGGCGGCGGCCGGGTCGGCGACGACGGCTTCTTCGAACTGGTCGAGGACCAGCAGCCCGTCGGTGCCGGGGAGGTCGTCGTGCGGGCCGAGTTCGACGACGGGCGTTCCCGCTTGCTTGAACTTCGGTACCAGCCCGGCTCGCACGAGGGAGGATTTGCCGCTGCCGGAGGGCCCGGCGACCGCGACGAGCCGCCGTTCGGCCACCAGCCCTGCCAACCGCTCGATGTCGTCGTCGCGCCCGCGGAACAGCTCGGCGTCTTCCTGCCGGAACGACCGCAGCCCCCGGTACGGGTTGCGGCTCGGCGTGGTCCACGCGTCGCCGAGCGCCGTGGTGGGCACGAGGTGCGCGGTGGCGGCGTTGCGGGCGGTGGTCGTCACGACCATGCCGACGACTCCGGCGAGCTCGTCGTCCCACACCGGCGCTCCGCTGAAGCCGGGTTCGATGTGCCAATGTCCGGTGTCCTGCGCCATCTGGATGCGTCCGGCGCCTTGAGCGCCGACGAGCCGTCCGGTGACCCACATGCCGTCGTCGTGCCCGGTGGGGAAGCCGATGGTGCGGAACCGGTGGTCGCGGACCTCGCCGCTGACCCGCGCCGGCACGGGCAGCGCCCCGGCCGGTGGGGCTGTGACTCGCAGGATCGCCACGTCGCGTTCGTCGTCGCGTTCCAGCACTTCGACGCCGTGCCCGTGACTGCCCAGCAACGGGAAGTCCGCGGTCGGCGCCGCGTCACCGATCACGTGCGCGCAAGTCGCGGCGATGCCGGGGGCGATGAGGAACCCCGCGCCGAGCACGCGTCGCCCGTCGCGCAGCCGGACGAGCGCGGAGTCCAGCGGATCGACCGCCAACCCGTTCATCTCGCGAACCCCCGAACTCGCGCCTGCCGGTGTGATCAAAGCTAGCCCGAACTCCGCGGCACCGGGGTGAGTTCCGGACTTTTCGCCGGGGCAACGCCGGTCAGGACCGCACTCGGAGCCATCGGGAGTGAACGGACCGTTCGTCCAAACCCATTGGGCAGACGGTCCGTTCACTCCCGTCGCGTCCTCCGCCAACGACGAGTCAGCGGCGCGGGAGGCGCACGCGGGTGGAGTGAACGGACCGTTCGTCCAAGGAGATTGGGTGAACGGTCCGTTCACCTCTTCACGTCGTCGAGAACGATCGTCAGCCGCGATCTCCGCGTTGCGCGGCGTACGCGGGCACCGGGCCGTTGTTGCGCAGGGGGCACGGCGTCGGTCTTTGGTGTGGTTGAGCGGGAAACGCCGTCGCTGATGCTGGATCGCGGCGAGTGGGGACGTCGATCATGGCCGCTTCCCCAACGAGGAGGTGCGCCCGTGTCGGCGAACGCTCTCACCGTCCGAGGCCAGGAGCTCGGTGAGCAACTGCGCGTGCTGCGCGCGGAATCCGGGTTCAACCTGCAATCCGCGGCCCGCCGCATCGACATGTCCCCGAGCCAGCTCAGCCGCTTGGAGAACGGCCAGCGCAGAGCACCGGCGGAAGTCGTCACGGCCCTGCTGGCGACCTACGGCGTCACCGGGCAGCGGCGCAGGACCGCGCTCGCGCTCGCTCGCGAGTCCGACGAACACGGCTGGTGGCAACGTGATCGACCGGATTTCCCCGAACGCCAGCGGACGTTGATGTCCTTGGAGTCGAAAGCTGAGCGCATCATCAACTACGCGGGCTTACTCGTTCCTGGGCTGTTGCAGACGAGCGAATACATGCGCGCGACGTTGGAAGAGACATCGATGTTCTCGGCGGACGCCGTCGAGCAGCGGATGGCGACCAGGATGCGGCGTCACGCTGCCGTGTTCGGGAGTCGTGACTGCTCACTGATCGCGCTCATCGACGAGCTGGTTCTGCACCGCAGGGTCGCCACGCCGGGTGTACTGGTTCGGCAGCTGGAGCAGCTGGTCTACTGGTCGACGCGTGATCACGTCTCGATCCGGGTTCTCCGCAACGATCGACTCCACTCCGGCACGACAGGCCCGTTCCAGCTGATTCGGCAGCGCTGCGGCCACACCGTCGTCTTCCTCGAACACCTGGGGTCGAGCTTGTTCGTCGAAGACAAGCAGGACGTCGCGACCTATGGCGAAGCGGTGCGCAAGATGCTGGACCTTGCATTGCCTCAGCAGGATTCGGTTCACTTGATCGAGGACATCGCCCGGAACATCCACTCGGAGGCGGGAAATGATGACAGCCGACGATCTCGGACCGCTCACCTGGCGCAAGAGCCGTCATAGCTCGGTAGAGGAATGCGTCGAAGTCGCGGGTTTGCCCGCGCACGTCGCGATGCGGGACTCGAAAGATCCGCACGGCCCGGCGCTCGTCGTTTCCCGCGCCGCGTTCCGGCGTTTCGTCTCCGGCCTCGGCTGAGCCCCAGTGCCCCACCGGAGTCCGGCGGGGCACTGGGAATGAGCGGGCGTCAGCCGAGCAGCGCGGGTTCCGCGAGGTCGCGCAACGCCTTCTTGTCGACCTTCCCGATCCGGGTCGTCGGCAGGGAGTGCAGCAGCACCGTGTCCTTCGGCGCGTAGTTCGGCCCGAGTTCCGCGGTGACCACGTCGGCGACCGCGTCGGTGTTGATGCCCTCTCCGACGAGGAAGATCCGCACTCGTTCGCCCACGGCTTCGTCCGGGATGCCGACGGCCGCCGCGTGCCGCACTCCGGGCAGCGTGTGCAGCAGGTCTTCCAGCACCTTGCTGTAGACGTTGCCGCTGGCTTCGCCGGTGACGATGACGTCCTTGGCGCGGTCGACGAGGTACAGGTAGCCGTCGGCGTCGAGGTAGCCGATGTCGCCGGTGCGCAGCCATCCGTCGGGGTCGACCGCTTCGGCGGTGCGCTCCGGGTCCTGCCAGTAGCCCAGCATCCGCGCGGGGCTGTGCACGCAGACCTCGCCGGTCTCCCCTTGCGGTACCGGTTCGCCGTCCTGGCCGCGGACCTCCAGTTGCGTGCCGGGGAAGGGGCGTCCGCAGCTGCGCCACAGCGGGGAGTCGGCGTCGCCGGCTTCGGGCAGTTCCTGTCCTGGCAGGACGGTGATGCCCGCGCATTCGGTCTGCCCGTAGCCCTGGGAGATGATCGGCCCGAACTTCTCGACGGCCTGCCGCAGCCGCTCCGGCGCGACGGGTGCCGCGGCGAGGGTGATCTGACGCAGTGCGCCGCGCTCGCAGTCCGGGTGGTCCAGCAGCTGGTACAGCATCGGCGGCACCAGCATCGCGGCGGTGATCTTCTCGTCGCGCAGGGCGGTGACGGCGGCGTCCACGTCCCATTCGGGCAGCACCACCAGCAGCGTTCCGGTGGCGAAGGCGTGGAGCATGGTCAGGTGGCCGCTGGTGTGGGTCAGCAGGGTCACCGCGAGGACCCGGTCCTCGCCCGACGGTTGCGCCGCGAGGCCCGCATCGGCCATGGCGATGATCAGGTCGTACGGCAACCGGCCGTGGGCGGCGAGCTTCGGCCTGCCCAGCGTGCCGCCGGTGTAGAACACGGTGATCGCGTCGTCCGGGCCGGGTTCGGGCGCGGGTTCGGGCCGGTGCTCCGGGCATCGCGCGGCGAGCGCCAGCAGGTCGGCGCCGACGTCGGAGGCGCCCAGGCTCAGCAGCGACGGGACCTGGGTGCAGCGCTCGACGGTGTGCAGGGCCTGCTGCTCGTAGTCGGGGTCGATGACGACGACGCGCGCACCGGACTGGTCGATGAGCGCGGCGAGCTCGCCAGGTCCGGGTTCCGGCGGCAGCATCACCGCCCGGCACCCGATCATGTGCACCGCCGGCACCAGCAGCGCCGTTTCCGCGCGGTTGCGCAGGAACAACCCGACGCCGTCGCCCGGTTCGAGCCCTTGCTCGCGCAGCGCGTGCCCGAGCTGGAACAGCTGCCGCCGGGCCTGCCCGCGGGTGAGCCGCACCGGCCCGCACACCACCGCGTCGCGCTCCTCGTCCTGCTCCCACTGGGAGAGGATCCGCTCGATGTACATACCTGGGGCCGTCGTGGCATCAGAAATCACCGGAGAATGCAATCATGAGCCCCGATCGATAATTCCCCAGCCCAGCGCAGGGACCGTTTTGTCTCTTCTCGTCCCATGTTCGGTTCGTGGCGGCATCGAGTGAACGGCCCACCGGTCGCTGCAGAGCCGGCGTGCGAACTCGCCCTTCGCGGTGGTGCCGTCGCACCGGTGGTGTCCGTTGCCCAGGGGAAGCCCGGCGGGGAAGGGCTCGCACGGAAGTTGGCGCTCATCCCGGAACGAGGGAACTTCAGGCGAAATACCCCGACATGGCGAGCAGCGCGACCATTTCCGGCAGGAGCAGGAGGACCGCGACGACCATGCACCCGCCGCTTCCGCCACCGGTCCCGGCTCGCGAAGGAACCTGATCTCCCAACTGGTCCAGGAAACGAGCTTCGGCCCGCCGTCGTTCGACGCCGGACGGCCCCTCTTGCAGCCGTTCCCGTGCCTGCCAGTGGCCGGGCTGCCGCGTGGCAGCCGCCTTGGCGAACCACGGCACCGCGGCGTCCCAGTCGTTGAGCTTGTCCGCGTACAAGCGGCCCAGCGCGAACGCCGCCCACGTGTCGCCGCGGTCCGCGGCTTTCTCGTACCAGGAGGCGGCCTCGGCGAAGTCGCCGCTGTACTGCATCCGGCCGTCCAACTGGGCGTGGATGCGGCCCTCCAGCAGAAGTCCCAGTCGTGCCATCGCCGGGACCGACCCTCCCGCAGCCGCTTGGCGGTACCACCGCTCCACGGCAGGTAAGTCACCCGCGCTTCCGGACGCTTCCAGCTCGCGTCCGGCCGCGTACATGTCATCTGGGTTCACGAAGGGAGTGTGGCACCGCCGCGCTTTGCCGAGGTCCGGTTCACCGCAACGGCTCCGGCCGGATCAGCAACGCGGGCGAGTCTGGCTGCGAGGTTCGTGCGAACAGGAAGTCGCCGAGCTCTTGGAGTTCCGGCTCCTCGTTGGCGAACACCGCTGCCGCGGATGACGGGGTTTCGCGTTGCGGGGTCGGCACGGGTTGCGGCTTTGGGGTGGTCGAGCGGGCGACACCGCTGGAGTTGCGGGCGCGACGGGTCCTGCGCATTGATCATGGCCGCTTTCCGGTATCGAGGAGGCAGGAACCATGGCATCGCAGGAGATCACCGTGCGGGGGCAGGAACTGGGCGCGTGGTTGCGGGAATTCCGCGTCGACGCGGGACTGGCACTGGCCGAAGTGGCCGCTCGCATCGACATCTCGCCTGGTCAGCTCAGCAGGATCGAGCACGGGCGCCGCCAGCCTCGGGTGGAGACGGTCACCGCGCTGCTGGCGATCTACGGCATCACGGGCGGGCCGCGCAGCAGGGCGGTGTCGTTGGCGCGGGAGTCTAGCGGGGACGGGTGGTGGCACCGGGATCGGCCGGATTTCCCGGAACGCCAGCGCACGCTGATCTCCTTGGAGTCGCGGGCCACGAGCATCGTGGGTTTCGAGGGCGTGCTCGTTCCGGGCCTGTTGCAGACCGGCGAGTACACCCGCGCGTTGATGTCGGAATCGAGCTTGGTCGCGCCCGACGAGGTGGAGCGGCGGATGGTGACGCGGCTGCACCGGCACCGGGTGCTGCGCCGCGACGATGCGCCCGCGCTGACCGCGATCATCGACGAGTTGGCGCTGCGGCGGGTGATCGGCGGGGTCGAGGTGCAGCGCCGCCAGCTCGAACACCTGCTGGAGTTGGCGCAGTGGCCGCGCATCCGGATCCACGTCGTCGCGAACTCGGGCGCGCACGCGGGGGTGAACGGTTCGTTCTCGTTGCTGCGGCAGCCGGAAGGGCCGGACGTGGTGTTCCTGGAGAACTTGACGTGCAGCTTGTTCATCGAGGATGCGGTGGAGATCGCGACGTACGAGACGGCCGTCCGGGAACTGTTGACCCAGGCCCTCACTCAGACACAATCGAGTGAGGTGATTGCCAGCCTGGCAACAGCGATGGACGCGGAGGCCGACAGCACGTGGAGCCCACCGATTTAACGCACCTGACCTGGCACAAGAGCAGCCACAGCGGGACGCAGGAGAACTGCGTCGAAGTGGCCCGCACACCGAGCTTTGCGGCGGTGCGCGACTCGAAGGACCCCACCGGAACGGTGTTGCGGTTCGCCCCGCACGCGTTCGCGGTGTTCCTCCAAGACCTCCGGATCCGCGACGAGGACACCCGCACCTGATCACCGGGAGCGGCGTGCACGCCGCTCCCGATCACGGGCATCGGATGAAGTGAACGGACCGTTCGTCCAGTCTCGTTGGGCGAACGGTCCGTTGACTCGCTCCGGCGGCGCTCGGGTGGTGCTGTCGTGTCCGGTTCGGTCGAGCAGCGCTGCGATCAACGCAGGCAGGGCGTGTCGCGGGGAATCCTCACGTCGTTCGGCCGCCGTCGGCTCACTTGGCTGGATCAGTGCTCGGCTTGTGCTGGAGGCGCAGGGCGAGCAGGCCGCCGATGGCGGGGAGGAAGGCGGCGAGCTTCGCTCGGGTGGGGGCTCCGGCGGCGAAGGTGGCGGCGATGGTGATCAGGTAGGCGCAGCCGTGGAGGGGGCCGGTCGCCGAGGTCACGGCGGGCCAGTGCGCGGTGGCGAGGTTGGCCAGCAGCACCAGCAGGGACGCGGCTTCGACGTAGGCGGCGGTGCGCAGCAGGCGGAGGTCTCCGCGCATGGTGGTCACGCTCCCGTCGTCGAACCGGGTCGGATGATCATGAGTACGGTCACGGTGGCCCACAGCAGGTTGAAGATTCCGGTGCTCATGCCCAGTTTCGCGGGCAGCCGGGAGGTGCCCAGCTGGTCCGGGTCGCTGGTGAGGTCGAGGGCGCGGCGTTGCGCGGGCAGGATCGAGGCGGCGAGCACGGCTGCAGCGGCGGCGGTCAGCGCGATGGAGGTGATCAGCCACGCGTCGCCGAGCGCGCCGAGTTGCAGCGCGGTCGCCAGGCCGAACACGGGCACGGCGATGCCCAGCAGCGCGTAGGCGCGGCACAGCCGGTGCAGGGCGCGCAGCACGGTGATCGCGCCGGGGTCGGTGGTGGCTTGGCGCAGGTAGCGGGGGAACACGCTGCCGGCGACGGCGACGGGGCCGACGGCGAGGATCGCGGCGATCACGTGCACGCTGAGCAGGAACTTCGTCACGGGGGCTCTTTCTTCCGGTGGGGACGGGAAGAAACCTAGCCAGCGCTGTGCCCGCGCGGCAGTGGCGTGATCGCCAGGAACCACCGGATTCCGGCCAGGGGCGGTTCGCCGCGGTGCCCGTGCCGGCCGGGCACGGGGTGCGCGGCCGACACGGTGCCGTCTCAGGGCAGGCGGCGGACCTTCACGGTGCTGTCGATGCGGGTGGTGTCGGTGCCGTCGGGGCCGGTTTGGGTGCGTTCGTGTTCGGCGCACACCTGCACGTCCCACTCGCCGTCGGGCAGTCCCAGGGAGTCGAGGACTTCTTGCGGGGTGGGGAAGTGCACGTCGGGGTGCGGGTCGGTCTCCCATGCGGGCACGCCGCAGTGGCTTTCGACGAGCAGCGTTCCGCCGGGGGCGACGGCGTCGGCGGCTTTGCGCAGGACTTCCTCGCGGGGCAGGTCGCCCCAGGAGTGCAGGAACTGCGCGGAGACGAGGTCGTACTCGCCGTCGGGGAAGTCGGTTGCGAGGTCGAGTTCGCGCCACTGGATGCGGTCGTCGAGGCCTGCTTCGGCGCTGCGGGTCCGGGCGCGTCCGAGGGCGACGGCGGAGAGGTCGACGGCGGTGACCTGCCAGCCGTGGGCGGCGAACCAGAGGGCGTCGCCGCCTTCGCCGCTGCCGAGGTCGAGCACTCGGCCCGGGGGCAGGTCGGCGGTTTCGCTGACGAGGGCGGTGTTGGCCTGCCCGCTCCAGCGGTGCTCGTCGCCCGCGTACATCTCGTTCCAGCGCTGCACTTCGGCGATGCGGTCGTTCATGGTCGTCTCCAGTTCGGGGGTCAGAGGCCGTGGCGGCGGTCGGCGAGGACGAGGCGGCTGACGTCGCGTTCCTGGGCGGCGCCGAAGGGTTCGGTGGTGAGGGCGGTTCGGGTGTCGGCCTCGACGAGGTCGGCGTTGATGGCCATGGCGGCGCGCACTCCGGCGGCGGCGGAGCCGATGACGGTGTCCATGGGGTCGGTGACGTTGCCCGCCGCCCACACGCCGGGCGCGCGGGTGGCGCCGGTGTGGTCGGTGGGGATGCGGTCGCCGAGCACGACGCCGTCGCGTTCGACGGGTTCGGTGCTCAGTCCGAGGGCGGTGAACGGGTCGGCTCGGACGGTGAAGCGGGGGGCGGTGACCACCGCGTCGCAGGCCAGGGTCTCGCCGTCGACGACGATGCCGCTGAGGTGGTCGTCGGTGGTCACGACGCGCTCGGCCGTTCCGGGGCGGACCGTGATGCCGCGGGCGGTGAGGCGGGCGTGGTCGTCGGCGGTGAGTTCGGTGGTGTGCAGCAGCGTGATCCGGGTGCTCCACTGCCGCCACAGCAGGGCTTGGTGGGTGGCGAGCGGTCCGGTGCCGAGCACGATGATGCGCTGGTCGCGGGCTTCCCAGCCGTGGCAGTACGGGCAGTGCAGCGCGTCGCGGCCCCACCGCGCGGCGAGTCCGTCGATGTCGGGCAGGTCGTCGACGAGGCCGGTGGTGATCAGCAGCCGTGCCGTGGTGATGGTGGTGGTGTCGTCGAGGGTGACCTGAATGGTCCCGTCGGCGCTGCGGGTGGTGCTGGTGGCGGTGGCGTCGGTGAATTCGGCGCCGTAGCCGGTGGCTTCGGCGCGGCCGTCGGCGACGAGTTCGCGGGGCGGGGTGCCTTCGCGTCCGAGGTAGTTGTGGACGTGCCCGGCGGGGGCGTTGCGGGGTGCGCCGGAGTCGATGACGAGCACTCGGCGGCGTGCTCGCGCGAGGGTGAGGGCCGCGCCGGTGCCGGCGGCGCCACCTCCGATGATCACCGCGTCGTAGCGGCCGGGGCTGGTTGTCTGCTCGCTCATGTGTGGTTCCTCCTCTGTCGCCGAATACTCCGCGCACCACAACACAGTGACAAGTTTTCTTGCCGGAACGGCAAGTTCTGGGTCGTCGCGGCGGGCGGGTCAGGAGGCGGTGAGGGCGGGCACGAACGTGGTCTCGACGAAGGTCTCCAGAGACGTGGGGGTGGTGGTGTCCGGGTTGCGCGGCTGGATCGTGCGCAGGTGACCGGTGTTCACGGCGTGCGGGACCTCCGCCATCATCGCGGCGACACCGGCCGCCACGCCCGCTTCCCGCAGGCGGTCGTGGAACGCCTCCACGGTGCAGCGTTCGTAGGTGACGGGTTGCTCGATGGCCGTCGCGATCACCGATGCGACCTCGTTCATGGTGACGTCTCGTGGGCCGTGCAGTTCCCGGATCCGGGTGCCGCTTCGCGGCCGGGTCAGTTCCTCGGCCGCGGCGATGCCGACATCGGAGGTGGTGATCAGCGGCAACGGCGCGTCGGGATCGAACGGCGCGACGATCCGGCGGTCGGTGCGCACGGAATCGAGGTGGTCGAGGAGGTTCTCCATGTAGTACCCGGCGCGCAGCCACGTGACGTCCACTCCGGCCACGGCCGAGAGCCGGTTCTCGAAGCGGTGCAGGCCCGCGACGGGGCCGGTTCCGGCGGGATGCTGCGCGCCCCAGCTGCTCAGCGCCACGACGCGGGGCACTCCGGATCGTGCGACGGCGTCGGTGAGCGCGGCCGCCGCCCGGTCCTGGAAGGCGGCGAAGTCGGGGTGGTCGGGAATGTAGTTGGGTTGGATGACCAAGTAGGCGGCATCGGCGCCGCGAAGGGCGGTGGTCATCGCGGCCGGGTCGCCTTGGTCGGCCTGGTGGACCTGGGCGCCGCGTTCAGCGAGGGGCGCGAGCCTGCGCGAATCGCGGCCGACCGCGCGCACGGGGTGGCCGTGGTCGAGCAGGTGCGATGCGGCGGCGCGGCTCGTGCGGCCGGTGGCGCCGGTGATGACGTGCATGGTTCGTCCTGTGTCCGTGGTGGTGTCCGGTTGCGGTGATCTCCGTCGTCAGCGGTGGTCTGCGGTGCGAGGGGTGGGTTCGGTGAGGGTGGCCAGCGATCCGAGTCGCAGCAGCGCGGCGTCGGTGGCGGCGTCGGCGGGGTGGTAGGCCCAGATCCGGTGGCCGTCGCTGTCGGGTAGTTCCAGCACGTGCTGGTCGAACACCAGCGTTCCGGCCAGCGGATGCCGGAACCGCTTGCGGTCGAGGGCCTTCTCGTACACGTCGTGGTCCGCCCAGGCGGTGCTGAAGACGTCGCTGGCCACGGCGAGCTCGCCGACCAGGCGCGTCGATCGGCCCGAATTCGCCTCGGAGGTGGCGTCGGCGCGCAACGTCGCCACCATGCAGCGGGCCAGATCGGGCCAGTCGACGAAGAACTCCGTCGCACCCGGTGACAGGAACACCATCCGCGCGTAGTTGTCCCGATGCTCCAGCCCTTCGTGGAGCACGTCGCCCAGCGCGTTGGCGGCGATCACGTCGAGCCGGCGGTCCACCAGGATCGCGGGGACGGTCAGCGCGGCGAGCAACGGCCGCACCGCCGCCAACCTGTCCGGATCGGCACCGTTGTCCGCGTCGGTGCCGTCGTCCGCGGCGAGTTCGCGCAGGTATCGGGACGCGGCGCGGTCGAGCAGCAGGGCCGTCGACAGCCCGTCCAGGACGGCGCGCGACGGGTGCCGCTCGCGGCCCTGCTCCAGGCGCACGTAGTAGTCCGTGCTGATCCCGGCCAGCATCGCGACCTCGTCCCGCCGCAGCCCCGCCACTTGCCGAGGCCCGCCGGGCACCAGGTCCTGCTGGTGCGGGTGCACTTGCCGTCGCCGTGCCCGCAGGAACCCGCCCAGCGGGCCTTCCAGCGCTTTCGTCTCCTGTGAGCCCATGAATCCACCGTAGGGCGCTGTTCGGACTCCGGAGTAGGAGCGGCGCACCCACGCGCGGCAGGGGTCGCGGGCGGGTTGTGAGGTGATCGGAACCGGTGGCGCCGCCGTCGCGTCGTAGTGGCGTAGCGAGCAGGACATCCGTCAAGGGGAGACGTCATGAGGTCCGCAGTCCGCACCACCCTGTCCACCGCCTTCGGCGCCGCTCTCGTGCTCAGCGGCACCGTCTTCGTCCCTGCGTGGGCGCTCGCCGCACCGGCGGCGATCAGCTGCGACACCGGTGCGGGCGGTGATTCCGGGTTCTACGACGGCGCTTCGGCCGGTGAGGTCTACAACGGGAAGTTCCAGCGGGGCCCCGGCATTCCCGGCCTCGGCTCGTACGTGCCGCAAGGGCTCACCACTTGGAACGACTGGGACGGCGGCAAGGATCTGCTGCTGATCACCGAGTACGGCCCGGACGGGAAGCACGCGCGGATCTACGGTGTTGATCCCGCCACCGGTGAGCGGGTCGGTGCGGTGAACATCGCCGAATCGCACGTGGGCGGGATCGCGGTGGCGCGGGGCTGGGTGTTCGTGTCGGGGCGTCAGACCGGCGACGGCGGGCACACCATCCGCAAGTACAAGGCCGCCGAGGTCGCGCGGGCGATGAAGGCCGATGACGGGAAGGTCCTCGCCCAGACCGGCGAGGCCCGCGAGGTCTACGGCGCGTCGTTCCTCGCCGCCGACGGCAACACCCTGTACTCCGGGAAGTTCAACGACTCCGGCCGCGACAGCATGTACGCCTACGCGGTGGCCGCCGACGGGACGCTCACGACCGGTGCGAAGTACGAGGTGCCGACCAAGACGCAGGGGCTGTCGGTCGCGGGCGGGCACTTCTTCTACAGCACCTCCTACGGGCGCGACAAGCGCAGCAACGTCTACGTCGTCGACGAGGGCGCCACCGACATCGACAAGGCGTCGACGAAGTGCTTCCGGGCGCCGAGCCTCGCCGAAGGCATCACCGACCACGACGGCACCACGTACCTGCTGTTCGAGTCCGGTGCCGACGAGTACGCCGACACCGCGTGCAGCGGCGGCGCCCCCGACCCGTGCACCCGCAACGTCATCGCGAACCTGCACACGGCGAAGACCTCGGCGCTGCCGGAGTTCTGAGCCGCCGGCGGGTGATCACAGGACGAGGATGAGCTTGCCGCCGGGCCTGCGGGATCGGCTGAGTTCGGCCGCTTGCTGGATCTGGTCGAGCGCGTAGGTGCGGGCGACGGGGACGACCAGGATGCCGTCACCGGCGAGCCGGGCGAACTCGTCCATCCGGTCGTAGCGGATGTCGGTGGTGATCCGGACGCCCAGTTCGGCTGCGGCGGCGAAGTCCGAGACGGTGAGGACGCGGTCGGGGTCGCCGGTCAGTTCGATCAGGGTCGGTAGTGAGCCGCCTGCGGGGCTGGGCTGGTCGGCGCGGTCGATCCGGCCCCCGGTGGGCGCGGTGTCCAGGGCGCGGTCCACGGGTCCTGGGGTCAGTGCGCTGACGCGTTCGGCCATGCCCTCGCCGTAGGCGGTGACCTGGGCGCCGATCTCTTCCAGGGCGGCGGCCCGGGTCGGTCCGGCGGTGGCGATCACCCGGACTCCCCGGTGCAGCGCGAAGCGCACCGCCGCCTCGCCCACGGTGGTACCCGCGCCGTGGACGAGCAGCAGCTCGCCCGGTTGGACGCCGAGGTCGTCGAGCGCGCGCCACGCCGTTTCGGCCGCCATCGGCAGCGCGGCGGCCTGCTCGGCGGTGACGTTCTCGGGGATGCGTGCCCAGGCCGGCATCAGCGCGTACTCGGCGGCGCCGGCCGTCGGGCCGTCGAAGGTGGCCGGGCCGAACACGCGGTCGCCGATCCGGACGCCGGTGACGTCGTCGCCGAGCGCGTCGACGGTGCCCGCGACCTCGAGGCCGAGTCCGCGCGGCAGCGGCGGCAGATGGTCGGCGAGGAGACCGTCGACGACGTGCCAGTCGGCCGGTGTCAGCCCGCACGCCCGCACGGCGATCCGGATCTGGCCGGGTCCGGGCTCCGGCTGCGGGACGTCGCGGAGCACGATCACGTCCGGGGAACCGAAACGGTCGAACTGCAGAGCCTTCACGACGCTCTCCTCTGATGACAGCCTCTGTTGTCATCGACCGTAGCAGCTGACGACAGCTTCTGTTGTCGTACTCTGGTGGGCATGCCGCGATGGGAATCCGACGCACAGGGCCGGCTCGAACGCGCGGCGCTGGAGCTGTTCGAGACGCAGGGGTTCGACCGCACCTCGGTCGCGCAGATCGCAGGCGCCGCCGGGCTGAAGGAGCGTTCCTTCTACCGCTACTTCCCCGACAAGCGGGAAGTTCTCTTCGCCGGTGACGAACTCGAGGCTCACCTCGTCGCCCAGGTCGAGGCGGCCGACCCGGGGCTCACTGCGATCGAGGCGCTGCTGACCGCGCTGGGAACCGCCGAGGGGATCTTCCGGCCGCGCGAGTTCCTGCTGCGCCGGGGAAGGGTGATCGCCGCCAATCCGGCGCTGGCCGAGCGCGATCTGATCAAGCTCGCCGACATCGCCGACGCGCTGGCACCGGCGCTCGAGCGCCGCGGCGTCGAACCCGGTAGAGCACGCTTCATCATCGACGTGGCGCTGGCGATCCACCGGCGTGCCCTGCCGCGCTGGCTGGCCGAGCCGGACACCACCCTCGCTCAGCTCATGGACGAGGCGGCCGCCGAGCTGCGCGAAGCGGTCGCACAGCCGGTTCCGCCAGGCCGCTGAGTCGGCTTTTGCCTGCGGGGCTGGTTCTTCGCGCCCGGGTGATGTTTCAGGCGGCCGGCACCTAGGCGAATGTGATCATGACCGCGGGCCGGGTGGTGCGCCGTTCCAGTACGGGGGCGGGCACGGCCTTGCAACGACGGCAGGGGCCCTACCGGAATCCCCGGTAAGGCCCCTGCCGTGTGCGACTGCTCAGACGAGGCCGAGGCCGCGCACCGCGTCGCGCTCTTCGACGAGCTCGTTGACGGAAGCGTCGATGCGCTGCCGGGAGAACTCGTCGATGTCGAGGCCCTGGACGATCTCGAAGCGGCCGTCCTTGGCGGTGACCGGGAACGAGGAGATGATGCCCTCGGGCACGCCGTAGGAGCCGTCGGAGACGACACCGGCGGAGGTCCAGTCCCCTTCGGGGGTGCCGTTGACCCAGGTGTGGACGTGGTCGATGGCGGCGTTGGCGGCCGAGGCCGCCGACGAGGCGCCGCGGGCCTCGATGATCGCCGCGCCGCGCTTGGCGACGGTGGGGATGAACTCGTCGGCCAGCCAGGACCGCTCGACCTGCTCGGCGGCGATCTTGCCGTCGACCTCGGCGTGGAAGAGGTCGGGGTACTGGGTGGCGGAGTGGTTGCCCCAGATCGTGAGCTTCTTGATCTCGGTGACCGTGGCGCCCAGCTTCTGCGCCAGCTGCGTCAGCGCCCGGTTGTGGTCCAGGCGGGTCATCGCGGTGAACCGCTCCGCGGGAACGTCGGGGGCGTGGGACTGGGCGATCAGCGCGTTGGTGTTCGCCGGGTTCCCGACGACCAGCACCTTCACGTCGTCGGCCGCACCGGCGTTGATCGCTTCGCCCTGGGGCTTGAAGATGCCGCCGTTGGCCTCGAGCAGGTCGCCGCGCTCCATGCCCTTCGTGCGCGGCCGCGCACCGACCAGCAGCGCCACGTTGGTGCCGTCGAACGCGGCGCGCGCGTCGTCGAACACGTCAACACTGCTCAGCAGGGGGAACGCGCAGTCGTCGAGCTCCATCGCGGTGCCCTGCGCGGCCTTGACGGCCTGCGGGATCTCCAGCAAGCGGAGCTTGATCGGGGTGTCGGCCCCGATTAGCTGTCCGGAAGCGATCCGGAACAGCAGCGCGTAGCCGATCTGGCCAGCGCCACCGGTGACGGTGACGGTGACGGGCGCTTTGGTCATAGGAGTGTCTTTCCTGCTCGCCGGACGGTTACCGACCGCGATGCTATCCCGCAGCGGCGCGCCCGCACGCGCGCCCGCAACGGATCACAACGCGTGCGAGCCCGAACCGATTCAGCCCACCGGGCGAATGCGGCTCAGGTGAGCACGAAGTCGCTGGGGCGCGTCGCCGGGACCTGCAGGAGGGCGTCGAACGCGGCGGACACGGGTGTCGCCACGAACGTCTCGGCGTGGCGGATCAGGTTCGGGCCGCCGGTGGTCGCGCGCAGGTCGACTCCGATGGGTGCGGTGTCGGCGAGCGCCGCTTCGATGCTGTCGTCGGCGGCCGGGGGCAGTGGCGCTTCGTGCAGGCGCATGCCGCCGGGGGCGTCGGCGTCGATGGTCATGCCGGTGGTGGTGCCCGCGGTGCCGGTGATCGCGATCGGCCGGTAGTGCTCGCCGAGTTCGGCGGCCAGGTGCGCGCCCATCGGCACCAGGGGGTGGGTCATGCCGTCGAAGGTGACGGGGGTGCGTTGGATGTGGCCGTTGTGGGCGAGCACGACGATCCGCGCGCGGGGGCCGTGGTGGGTCTGCAGCCACCGCACCGTGTCGGCCATGTGCGCGTCGCGGGAGGCGAGTCGTCCGTGGCCGGCGGCGACGGCGAGCAGTTCGCGCATGAACGCGTCGAGCCGCCAGGCGCCGCGCACGGCGTGGGCGGCCACCGCGTACCGGTAGCGGGCGGCGGCGGGCAGGATCGGGGCGAGGTCGTCGATTCGGGTGAGCAGTTCGGTGACGGCGGCGGTGGCCGCGTCGCGTTCGGGGCGTTCGAGGGCGGCGTAGCGGCCCATGGCCAGGCCGCTGTGCACGGCGGTGTAGCGCGCCGTGGTTCGGCGCGCGTCGTCGAGCAGTGCCAGTGCGTCCGGGTCGAGTTCCCGCAGGGCGTCTTCGGCCAGTGCCCAGGCATGGTCGGCGTTGCCCGCGGATCCGGGGACGTCGAGCCCGGCGAAGGTGACGTCGCCGCGGGAACGCAGCCAGCTCAGCAGGTCTTGGACTTCGCGGGCCTCACCGAAGCGGTAGCCGAGGCCGCGGGTGGCGACGTCGGCCACGGCTCCGGGACCGCCGTGCACCCACGTGTCGAGTGCGCGGGCGTCGGCGAATCCGGATTCGATCGCGACCACGTCGAACCCGGCGCGTTCCACCAGCAGCCGCGTCACGCGGTGGCGCAGCAGGCCGAACTCGCGCACGTCGTGGTTGCTCTCGCCGACGGCGACGACGCGCGCGTCACCGACGATGTCCAGCAGCGGTGCGAGGTCGTCGAGCGGCGCCGCCGGATCCAGCGACTCCCACGCGAACCGATCACCCGTCGAACCCATCCCCACCAGCTTCCTGCCACCGCGCACGGCGACCTGACCACGAACACCCCTGGACGAACCCGTTCAAACCTTGCTCACCCCCGCGCAATTTCGCGAGAAATTGCGGCACCCGCACCGCCGCCCCGATCCCCGCAGGGCTGCATCAGTGCAGGTGAACTGGTGTTCGCGGGGGGGGCGAGGGCGTGCTGGGGTGCGTTCAATTTCTCGCGAAATTGCGGCCACCTCCGCGGGTGGTGCGGGGACGGGTCCTGCGGCCTGGGCGGGCTTTCCGGCAGGGACTCGGGCACCGGGGCGGAGGTGAAGATCCGTTCAGGTCGTCATGGGCGGTACTCAAGCGTGCCGGGCGGTGGGGGTGCAACTCATTTGTCGCGGCCCGCCAGGTAGGCGGCGCCGCGTTCGGAGAGCCGGTAGGCCTGTCCGTCGCGCACCAGCAGGTCCAGTTCCGCCAGCGACCACGCCTGCGCTTTCAGCCGGGACACCGGGCGGTCGAGCTCCGCGGCCAGTTCGGCGGCCCGCACGCCGGGGCGGTCGCGCACCGATTCGAGGAACCACCGGGTCCACGGGCCGCGCGCCGAGGACACGTCCCAGCCGGCCAGTCGCCGGTCGATCGCCATCCGCTCGCGCGGACCCAACATCACCACACCACCACGCTAACGAGTGCGCGCCCGGCGGGTTACGCGACGGGGGTGGGGGAACTTCGACGCCCGGTGCCGGTCGCTGGTCAGCGGGTGAACCGCGCGAGGGGACAACGATCACGCTCACCTGGAACGGCAAGATCAACGACGAGCTCTGCGGTCGCACCCCCGCGCACCGCTGTCGGGCAGCGGTCTCCGCCCCGGCGGGGCCGGTCGCGCCGGGAACTGATCACGACATGCCACCAGCACGGCAACGACCCAGCGCACCGAATACCCCACCCCGCCGAAACCCGACACAATCGGCGCATGCTGCAGGCCTGCCTCAACGGCGCCCGATCTCCGCGCGAGCACCACCACCTGCCCGTGCACCCCGAACAGCTCGCCGCCGCGGCGGCGTCCTGCGTCGCGGCCGGGGCCACCGAGCTGCACCTGCACCCGAAGTACCCCGACGGCACCGACAGCGTCGATCCGCACGTGCTGGCCGCGGCCTTGCTCGCGGTGCGCGCGGCCGCGCCGGGCGTGGCCGTGGGGGTCACCACCGGCGCGTGGACGGCCCCGGATCCCCGCGATCGGGTCGCGGCGATCCGCGGGTGGACGGTGCTGCCCGACCGCGCTTCGGTGAACTGGCACGAGCAGGGCGCCGACGACATCGCCCGCGCCCTGCTGGAACGCGGTATCGCGGTGGAGGCGGGTCTGCGTTCGGGCACCGACGGTCCCGCGCACTTCCGGGACTCCCCGGCGCGCGGGGAGGTGCTGCGGATCCTCGCCGAGGTCACCGACCCCACCGCGCGCGGCGCCGCCACGACCGCGCGGGCGCACCTCGACCAGATCGGCCCCACCAGCACACCGGTGCTGCTCCACGGCGAAGCCGCCGGAGCGTGGCCGGTGCTGGCGTTGGCCGTGCGGGAGGGCCACGAAGTGCGCATCGGCCTGCAGGACACGCTGCAGCTGCCCGACGGTGACATCACCCCGGACAACGCGGCACTGGTCACGGCGGCACTGGCGCTGATCGCGCAGCGCTGAACCCCGGCCGGCTCACGGCTCGGCGGTCGGCGAGGCCGGAACCTCCAACCCGGCCAGCACCCTTTCGCGCAGCAGCGCGTACTGCTCGTGCATCCGCGACAGCGGTCCCCGCACGATCACCACGCCCGCGCCGACGATCTCGTCGGCGGCGAACTGCTCGCGGGTCAGGTCCACTTCGACGCCGCCGCCCAGCAGGTTCCACCAGTGGTAGTCGACCTGTTCGCCGCCCACCCGCACTTCGCCGCGCAGCAGGTCACCGCCGAGCAGGTCGTGCAGTACCAGCGCGGTCACCCCGCACTGGCCGCGGGCGGGGTTGCGCGTCGACCACTTCGGCAGGTCCTCCGGTGCGCAGGTGTCCGCGCCCCAGCCCGCCCGCACCGCCCGTTCGACATCGCTCAAGGTCCACACCATGCGACCGTCCTAGCAGCGCACCCCGACACCGCGCGGCTCACCGCGGGGGTCGTGCCACGCCCGCGGTGAAGTTCCCGCACACCGGCCGCACCCGAGCCGACCAGCCCCAGCCGGTGAGCAGGCCGGTGAGGGCGTCAGCGTCGTGGAACACCTTCACCACGCGGTGCTCACCGCCGTCGGCCAGCCGCCGCCGCACCACGGGCACGTCCCCGTCGAGGACGTCCTCGGACGCGGCCTCCGCGGGCCCGTCGTCGACGAAGATCGCCGCGCCGCCGGGCGCGAGCATCGACGCGACCCGCTCCCACCAGCCAGCCAGCCGCGCCGGCGGCACGTGGGAGAGCCAGAACCCGAAGAAGACCACGTCGTAGCGCCGCGGCGGCGACCACTCGAACAGGTCGGCCTGCACGAACCGCACGTTCGGCGAAGCGCAGCGGGCGCGCGCCACAGCCAGCGGTTCGGGTGCCGCGTCGAGGGCGGTCACCGACCGCGCCCGCGCCGCCAGCCGCCCGGTCCACTGGCCCGTTCCGCACGCCGCTTCGAGCACGTCACCGGTGACCGGGAGGTCGTCGAGCACGTCCAGCAGCGCGCGCAGGTCCCCGCGTTCGCGGTAGGGGCGGTCGTATTCGGCGGCTGCGGCCCGGTAGTAGGCGAGCTGCTCGGCCAGCAGAGCGTCGTCGTCGCTGCCCATCGCAGGATCGTAGGGCTCGTGCCGCGCCGCGCGTTGCGCCGATCGGCGCCTGCCGGGAGCACCCGGATGCCCGCGGGCGCGAAAGTCCGGGGAAACACCTCTGGTTCCGCGGCGGTGTTGCGCCTACCGTGCCCCGTCATGCGCATCGTCTCGCCGCGCCGGTGGGACCCGGCGAACCGGCTGCCCGCCGCTCACGCGCCGCCACCGGCCCGCACCTGATCGCCACCACGTCCCACGCCCACCAGGGCGTTCCCGGCAGGAGCCCGCATGTCCCACGACACCTCGCCCGCCACCGGTGGTGCGCTCACCACCGGCCTCAAGGGCCGCCAGATCACGATGCTCTCGATCGGAGGTGTGATCGGTGCGGGCCTGTTCGTCGGCTCCTCGGCGGCGATCGCCGAAGCCGGCCCGGGAGTGCTGGTGTCCTTCCTCATCGCCGCGACCCTGGTGGTGCTGGTGATGAAGATGCTGGGGGAGATGGCGATCGCCAACCCCGACACCGGTTCGTTCTCCACCTACGCCGACCGCGCGCTGGGCCGGTGGGCGGGGTTCTCCATCGGCTGGTTGTACTGGTGGTTCTACGTGCTGGTGATCCCGATCGAGGCGATCGCGGCCGGCGACATCATCGGGGCGTCGCTGGCGATCCCGACGTGGATCCCGGCGTTCGTCGTGATCGCCGTGCTGGCGGGCACGAACCTGATGTCGGTGCGCAACTACGGCGAGATCGAGTACTGGTTCGCGCTGCTGAAGGTGCTGGCGATCGTCGGGTTCATCGTGCTGGGCCTGACCGCGATCTTCGGGTTGCTGCCGAGCTCGGAGGTCTCCGGCCCGGCGAACCTGTGGGCCAACGGCGGGTTCCTGCCCAACGGGGGCATCGCGGTGCTCGCGGGCCTGCTCACAGCGATGTTCGCGTTCCAGGGCAGTGAAATCGTCACCATCGCCGCCGCCGAATCCGCCGAACCCGAGCGCAACATCCGCAAGGCCATCAACGCCGTGGTGTGGCGGCTGGCGCTGTTCTACATCGGCTCGGTGTTCGTGGTGGTGCTGCTGGTGCCGTGGAACGCGCCCGGCTTGGAAGCGGGCGGCTCCTACCAGGCCGCGCTGGAGACGATGAACATCCCCGGCGCGGCGCTGATCATGGACGTGGTCGTGCTCGTGGCCGTGTGCAGCTGCCTGAACTCGGCGGTCTACACCGGTTCCCGCATGCTGTTCTCCCTCGCCCGGCGCGGCGACGCGCCGCGGTTCGCGGGCACCACCGGACCCAACGGCACCCCGCGCGCGGCGGTGCTGGCCTCCACGGTGATCGGCGCGGTCGCGGTCGTCGTCAACTACGCGGTGCCGGAACTGTTCGGCTACCTGCTGGCCTCCAGCGGCGCCATCGTGCTGATGATGTACCTCGTCATCGCCGTCACCCAGTTCGCGACACGACGGGCGATGCGGGCGCGGGGCATCGAGTCGCGCCTCGAATCGCCGATGTGGGCGTTCCCGTACCTGACGGTGCTCACCATCGCCGGGATCTCGGGAATCCTGCTGGCGATGGCGATCCTGCCCGGCAAGCGCCTGGAGCTGTGGTTGTCGATCGGCCTGGCGGTCGTGCTGGTCGTGTGGGGCGTGGTGCTGCAGCGCCGCGGGCAGCGCCCCACCCCGCAACCGGCCGCCATCACAGCGGACCGCACCGCCTGACCCGGAACCCGGGACCGTGCCGCGCTGCCGACCCGGCGACGTTCGGACCGGCCACGTCCTCGGCGGGACTCACCGGTCGCCGTCACCGCGCAGGATCATGCGCTCGGCGAGGCGGGCCAACTCCCGCGTCGCGGGCGAGAGCGCCGTGGACTGCCTGCGCACCAGGGCGATCGTGTCGTGCACCGGCTCCCGGAACCCCACGGTGTGCAGGTTCGGCGGGCACGCCGCGCTCTGCGCGACCGCCCGCGCCACCACGGTGTCCCCGACACCGCGCTGCGCCAGCGACAACGCCGACTCGACGTGCTCGACCTCGATCCACGGCTCCAACTTGAGCCCGGCGAGCTGCGCGCGGTCGGCGAACTGGCGCCGCGTCGGATCAGACCAGCCGTAGTGCGCGTCGTAGAGGATCAACCGGCTCGCCGCGAGATCCGCGATGCCCAACGGCTCCCGGGCACGGGCCGCATCGGCGGTGGCGAAGTACACCTCGTCGCGCAGCAGCGGAGTGACCTCCAGCCCCTCGTCGTCGATGGGCAGCACCACCAGCCCCGCCTCCACCGTGCCCGCCGCGACCGCCGCGGCGACCTCCACCGAGTTCAACCCGATCAACCGGATCCGCACGTCCGGGTAGCGGTCGTGGAACCGCTGCGCCAGATCCGACAGCAGGTAGTACCCGGCGTTGCGCAGCAACCCGAACGTCGCCACACCCCCGTGCAGCGACCGCACCGACCGCAGCGCCTGCGCACCCTCGTCGGCGGCGGCCACGGCCTGCTCCGCGTGCCCCAGCAGCGCCTCACCCGCCGCGGTCAGCACCAGCCGCCGCGCACCCCGGGTGAACAACCGGGTCGCGTGCTCGTCCTCGAGCTTGCGGATCAACTCCGACACCGACGCCTGCGCGATGCCCATCGCGGCCGCGGCCGTGGTGAACGACCCGGTCCGCGCGGCGAGCACGAACGCCCGCAACTGCTTCAACGTCACAGGAAAACCCTATGGCACGTGCAGGAACTTCTCATCTTGTCCTGTGCCAGGGCGGTTCGTAGTGTTCGCGCCATGCGCTTCGCCCCCTCCCTGCTCAGCGAACTCGGCGGCTCCCACCGCATCCTCAAAGCACCCGCCCACGACGGCCCCGCCGCCCAACGCGAACCGGCCGTGGTGCAACGGGTCTCCGACATGCTCACCACCATCGAACGCGACGGCATGGACGCAGTGCTGCGCTACGCCCGCGAACTCGACGGCTGGACCGACCCCACCGTCGAACTCGACGCCGCCACCATCCGCCACAGCGGCGACCGCCTCACCCCGGCCCACCGCGAAGCGCTCGAACTCGGCGCCCAACGCACCAGCGCCTTCGCCCGCGCCCAACGCGCCCACCTGCAGGACTTCGAAACCGAACTCGCCCCCGGCCTGATCACCGGCCACCGCTACGTGCCCGTGCAACGCGTCGGCGCCTACCTGCCCGCCGGACGATTCCCCCTGACCGCCGGCGCGTTCATGACCGTCGGCGTGCCCAAGGTCGCCGGAGTCGACACCGTCCTGGCCTGCCTGCCACCCGGCCGCGACGGCACCCCCGACCCCGCCGTGCTCTACTCCGCGCACCTCGCCGGCGCCGACCACGTCTACGTCCTCGGCGGCGTGCAAGCACTCGCGGCGATGGCGTTCGGGCTCCTCGGCGAACGCCCCGTCGACGTCCTCGTCGGCGCCGGCAACGCGTTCGTCGCCGAAGCCAAGCGCCAACTGTTCGGCACCGTCGGCATCGACCTGCTCGCCGGGCCCTCCGAAGTGGCCGTGCTCGCCGACGACACCGCCGACCCGGAACTCGTCGCCGCCGACCTGCTCGGCCAGGCCGAACACGGCGTGAACTCCCCGGCAGCGCTGATCACCACCTCCGAAACCCTCGGCAACGCCGTGATCACCGAAGTCGAACGCCAACTCGAAACACTGTCCACCGCCGAGATCGCCGGGCCCGCCTGGCGCGACCACGGCTCGGTCACCTGGGCCGCCGACACCGACACCGCCATCGCCCTGATGGACGACCTCGCCCCCGAACACCTCGAAGTCATCACCGCCGACGACGAGCACTACCACCGGGCGCTGCGCAACTACGGCTCCATCTTCCTCGGCCCCTGGTCCACCGTCGCCTACTCCGACAAGGGCATGGCAGGCACCAACCACGTCCTGCCCACCGCGGGCGGCGCCAAGCACAGCGCAGGCCTGTCGGTGTCGCGGTTCCTCAAACCGCTGACCTACCAGCGCGTCGCCGAACACGCCACACCCCGGCTCGCCGACGCCGTCGAGGTCATCTCCGACTACGAGCAGATGGCCGCCCACCGCGCCACCGCCACGATCCGCACCGCACGCCACCAGAAGGGAAAAGCCCAGAAATGAGCGGCAAGTCCGACGAGCACACCACCGACACCGCCGCCCAGGTGGCCGCCGCGCCCCGCGCCACCGGCCGCGGCGCACCCGAAGGCACCATGCACGCGCCCGCGCGCACCATGCCCACCGACCACGCCATCCGCGTCGACTCCGGCCACGGCGCCGACGAACCGGCACGCGTGGCGGGGGAGCGCAGGCAACCCATGCGCGGCTTCGAAGACACCTACACCGACATCGTCGACTACATCGTGCGGATCACCCACCGCATCTGGGAAGACCAGGACGTCGGCTACATCTACGACACCTACAGCCCCGGCTGCCGCCTGCACGGCGACAACGGCTACTCCTACGGCGTCGAGCAACTCGTCGACGGCACCATGCAGTCCATCAACGCCTTCCCCGACTGCCGCCACTACGCCGACGACGTCATCTGGGCCGGCGACCAGGACCAGGGGTTCGTCACCTCTCACCGCGCCATCAACATCGGCCACCACACCGGCCCCTGGCGCTGGGGACCCCCCACCGGCCGCAAGCTCGACACCTGGGTCATGGCCAATTGCGTCGTGCGCGACAACGAGATCTACGAGGAGTGGGTCCTCTACAACACCGCCGCCAAGCTCCAGCAGCTCGGCGTCAACGTCGTCGACGCCGCCCGCACCTACGGCAACGAAGGCGGCATCGCCCCGCTGACCGCCCGCCAGTTCAGCGAACCACTGCGCCTCACCGGCGGCCGCAAACCCGAAACGATGCCGCTGCCCACCGGCGCGTTCGACGTGGAGCAGACCGTGCGCGCCCTGTTCCACAACGTCTACAACCGCCGCGACCTGAGCATGTTCGACCGCGTCTACGCCGACGCGGTGCGCTGGCACGGCACCACCAACCGCACCGGCCGCAACCGCTCCGACGTGCGCGGGATGGCCCGCTCCCTGCTCGCCACCTTCCCCGACCTCGGCGTCGCCGTCGACGAGGTGTACTGGATGGGCAACGACACCGACGGCTACAGCGTCTCGGTGCGCTGGTCGGGCACCGGCACCCACCGCGGCTACGGCCTCTACGGCACCCCCACCGGGCGCCGCGCCCACCTGTGGGGCATGTCCCAGCTGTACTTCTCCGGCGGACGCATCGTCGAAGAATGGTCGCTGTTCAACGAATTCGACGTCCTCGCCCAACTGCTCGCCGACGAACCCCCGGCGCAACTCGGATGAACCCACGACACCCGGAGCGACCATGACCCGGGTGCACTGCGCCCAACTGGCCCCGCGCGTGGCCGACCTGCCGCACAACCGCGAGTTGTCGGCAACGGCCGTGCGCGGGGCCGCCGCGCGCGGCGCCGACGTCATCGTCCTGCCCGAACTCGTCACCTCCGGCTACCGGCTCAACTCGACCGCCGAAGCCCGCTCGGTCGCCATCGACACCGACGACCCACTGCTGACCGAATGGGGCCGCGCCGCCCCGCACTCCGTGGTCGTCGGCGGATTCTGCGAACGCGGACCCGACGGACACCTCTACAACAGCGCCGCCGTCCTCGACCACGGCGAACTCATCGCCGTCTACCGCAAAACCCACCTGTGGGACGAGGAAAAACTCCTGTTCACCCCAGGCGACACCCCACCACCCGTGCTGAAGACCTCACACGGCCGCATCGGCGTGCTCATCTGCTACGACCTCGAATTCCCCGAACTCACCCGGAAACTCGCCCTCCACGGCGCCGACCTGCTCGCCGTACCCACCAACTGGCCACTGCTGCCACGACCCGCCGGCGAACGCGCCCCCGAAGTCGTCATCGCCATGGCCGCCGCCCGCGTCAACCACCTCGCCATCGCCTGCTGCGACCGCACCGGAACCGAACGCGGCACCCACTGGACCGAAGGCACCGCCATCATCGACCAGCAAGGCCGCGTCAGCGCCGAAACCGACACCACCGACACCGCCTGCACCGACCTCGACCTGCACGCCTCCCGCGACAAACGCCTCACCCCCCACGCCGACCTGTTCGCCGACAGACGGCCCGAGCTCTACTGACCCGCACACAACGAAAAACGGCCCACCGGAACGCTCCCCGCGATCCGATGGGCCGTTTCCCATGCCACCTCAACCCGGCTCAGAACCCGCCCGCAACGACCGGAACACGTCCAACAAGATGTGCGCCACGTTGTAGACCACAAAATCCGCGTCCTCAACCGCACCCGCCCGCGCGCTCGACACGATGCTCATCACCGCCGCACCCGCCTCCCGCGCCCGCGAGTGCACCTGCTCCTTCGCCCGAGACACCGCCGCATCACCCGGCGGCACCCCCAGCGACACCGCGAGATCGGCCGGACCGACCCACACCGCATCCACCCCGTCCACCGCCACGATCTCCGCCGCGTTCTCCACACCCGCCGCGGTCTCCACCATCGCGATCACCAGCACGTCCCGCGCCGCATCCAGGTGCTCCGCCGCCGACACCGCCCCGAAACGACCGGCCCTGCTGTAAGTCGCGAAACCCCGCTCACCACGCGGCGGATAGTGCGCCGAACGCACCACCTCCCGCGCCTCCGACGCCGACTCCACGTGCGGCACCACGATGCCCTCCGCACCCAGATCCAGCACCCGCAGCACCTGGTTGGCATCCCCGCGCCCCACCCGCACCAGCACCGGCACGCCATGCGCCTGCGCCAACGCGATGTGCTGCTGCAACACCACCAGATCAGCCGGACCGTGCTCGCAATCCACCAGCACGTAATCCAGCTCCGCGACCCCGGACAACTCCACCAGCATCTCCGCTGGCAACCGCAGGATCCCCCCGCGCAACCGGGCACCCGAACGCAACTTCGCCTTCAACCTCATCGCGCCACCATCCCCGCCGACAGATCCACATCGGCCGCGCACAACCCCGGCATCCGCAACATCGCCACCAACGCCGCACCCACCTCGTCCTCGGTGACCATCCGGCCCAACGCCGCACGCGACACGAACGCCGCCTCCGCATCCGCCACCGACGTCCCCGTCCGCTCCGCCTCCAACCGGAAATTCCGCTCCATCCGCGGCCCCTCCACCGGACCCGGCGACAACGAATTCACCGCAACCCCCAACGGCCCCACCTCCGCCGCCAACGTCGTGGTCAACCCCAGCACCGCCATCTTCGACGCGCAGTACGGAGTGCGACGCGCCAACGGCCGCTTACCCGACACCGACGCCACGTTCACCACATCACCCGCACCACGCGCCGTCATCGCAGGCAGAAAAGCCCGGCACATCAGGAAAGTGCCGCGCACGTTCGCCGCGAACACCGCATCCCACTCCGCGGGCTCCACCTCCGTCAACGGAGCCACCGGCCCGGCGACACCGGCGTTGTTCACCAACACCGACACCTCCTCACCGGCCAACCGCCCCGCCAACTCCGCCACCGAATCCGGATCAGCGACATCACAGGTCACCGCCAACCCCGCACCAGGCAACCCCGCGACCGTCTCCTCCAACGACCCGCGCGTACGCCCCACCGCGATCACCCGCACACCCTCGGCCGACAACGCCCGGCACATCGCCCGACCGAGCCCGTTACCGCCCCCGGTCACCAACGCCGTGCGCCCCGCCAGCTCAGCCGCGGACATGATCGGCCCACTCCAACGCCGCGTCACCGAACTTCGCCGCCCGCACATCACCGGACCGCGCATGCCCCTCGAACAACTCCACCCGAGCCGCCCGACCGCACACCGCACCGAGCTGTGCGCTCGCCACCGGATCCGTCACCTCCTGGTACGTCACCGTCTTCAAGTACTTCCCGACCCACAACCCGCCGGTGTAGCGCGCCGCGCCCTTCGTCGGCAGCACGTGATTCGTCCCGATCACCTTGTCCCCGTAGGACACGCACGTGCCCTCACCCAAGAACAACGCCCCGTAGTCGCGCATCCGCTCCAACGCCAACCGCGGCTGCTCGGTCAGCACCTGCACGTGCTCACTCGCGTACGAATCGGCCACCTCGAACGCCTCGTCGACCGACTCCACCAGCACCACCTCACCGTGATCACGCCACGCCGGACCCGCGAAGTCCACCGTCGGCATCCCCGGCAGCAACTTCTCCACGTGCTCGATCACCGCCTCCGCCACCGACCGCGACGTCGTCACCAGCACCGCAGGGGAGTCCGGCCCGTGCTCGGCCTGCGACAGCAGATCCACCGCCACCACGAACGGATCCGCGTGCTCATCGGCGATCACCAAGATCTCCGTCGGACCCGCGAACAAGTCGATCCCGACCTCACCGAACAACTGCCGCTTCGCCTCCGCGACATACGCGTTGCCCGGCCCCGCCAGCAGATCCACCGAACCCACCGACTCCGTGCCCACCGCCATCGCCGCGACCGCCTGCACACCACCCAGCAGGTGGATCTCATCCGCCCCCGCCAAGTGCATCGCCGCCACCGTCGCCGCCGGCACCTCACCGCGGATCGGCGGCGTCGCCGCCACCACCCGCGGCACACCCGCGACCTTCGCCGTCACGATCGTCATGTGCGCCGACGCCGTCAGCGGATACCGCCCACCCGGCACGTACGCACCCACCGCACCGACCGGAACGTGCCGATGCCCCAACCGCACCCCCGGCAACGTCTCCACCTCGACATCGCGCAACGACTCCCGCTGGTGCGCGGCGAAACCCCGCACCTGCTCCTGCACGAACCGGATGTCGTCGAGCACCTGCTGCGGCACCGTCGCCACGATCCGCTCGATCTCCTCCGGCGAGAGCCGGAACGACTCCGGGCTCCACCCGTCGAACCGCTCCGAGTACTCCCGCACCGCCACGTCACCGCGGTCCCGGATGTCATCGATGATCCCGCGAACCCGATCGCGCAACGCGGAATCCTCCGTCGCGGTCGGCTTCGCCACCGCACCCTTGATCACTTCGGACAACGTCGTCCTCCTCAATTCGCGGCCGAACCCCGAGCCGCCGCAGGGGGAGCGCACCGGCGCACCCACCCGGCCAGCAACCCGGCGATGACCTCAGGAACTTCCAACGGCAGCAGGTGCCCCGCACCCGCCACCAACTCCAGCTCGCAACCGGGCAACCGCGCCGCGATGTCGCGGTGGAACTCCGGCGGGCACAACGCGTCCTCGACACCGCCCACCACCAACGACGGCACCCGGACCGACCCCAGCGCCCCGCGCGCGTCGACCCGAGTGCCCTGCGCGGCCAGCTGGTCCAGGAACCGCCGCGGACCGATCCGCTCGGCCATCCCGCGGAACTCCCGCGCCGCCGCCTCCGACGGCCGCGAGTACATGCTCGGCAGGACCTCCTCGACGACACCGGCGAAATCACCCGCCCGCGTCCGCCGAGCCATCCGCGACCACCCCTGGTGCTGCGCCGGCAGGGGAGCGGCGGCGTTGGTGGCCAACGCCGCGAAACCCGCCACCCGATGCGGAGCCAGCCGCGCGACCTCGAACCCGACGATCGCGCCCAAGCTCAACCCGGCCACCAGCAGCGGACCGTCCGCGGCCGCAAGCACCTGCTCGGCCATGCCGGTGATGCTCGGCGCGTCGATCCGCGCGTGCACCACCGGCAACCCCAGCGCGCCCTCGACCGGCGCCCACAGCGCCGCGTCGCAGAGCATGCCGGGCACCAGCACCACCGTCGGATCAGCCACGAGCGCGCGGCACCAGCGCGTACGGCGCCACGTAACCGTTGTGATCGATCGAGTACCCGGCGTCCGCGGCGGCCTTGACGACCTCCTCGTCCCAGTCGACGCGCACCCGCCCGTCCCCGGAGTTGATCACCACGAGCTTGCCGGTGCCCTCACCGACGTTGCGGATGCTGCGCCACGCGCCCGGCGGCACCGAGAGCATGTCCCACTCGCCGAGCTCCACCGTGACCGGCTCGTGGTCGTTGAGCGTGACCTCCCAGCGCCCGTCCTTGACCATGAGCACCTGCGTCTGCTCCACGCGGTGCCCGAGCATCCCCGCGCCCGGCTCGGCGCGCAGCCACGCGATGTTGTGCCCGTGCGGGTTGAAGATCCGCGGCTCCTGGTCGAGGTCCTCGGTCATGCCGAACCCGACGACCAGCGCCAGCTCCGCGCCGCCCCCGGTGACCACCGAGTCCAGGAACGGCTGCGAGCACCACTCCAGGTCGTCCTGGGTCACCACGCGCCGCCGCATCTTCTCCGCGGAGAACGACCGCAACCGCGCCAGGTCCGGCTCCGCCATCGGGCGCACCAGCTCCACGTCCTCCGGCGGCTCGTCCCCGGCGACCGTGTCGATGAGCCGCCCGTCCTCGGTCAGGTGCAGCCCGTACCCGGCGGCGTCGCGCAGCACCGTGGGGCCCCAGATGATGCCGCCGGTGTCGTCGTGGCCGAGCGAGGTGAACAGCCACCCGTCGTCCGGGCCGATGTTGGTGAACCCGCGGAAGATCCACGTCGGGATCGAGGCGATGTCGCCCTCCCGCAGCACCAGTTCGCCCTCGTTGCCGTCTGAACCCCACCGCAGCAGGAACTCGCCGCGGAAGCACAGGAACACCTCGGCGGTGAAGTGCAGGTGCAGGTTGTTCACCACACCGTTGGGCATCGCGGCCGCGCCGATGTTGTAGCCGTGCGGCTCGCGGAGGTTGATGACCTGCTTGGAGTTCTGCGACACCCCCGGCCCGATCATCGCGTAGTTCTCCTTGCGCTCCGAGCCCGGCGTGCGGCAGTCGATGAACGCCTGGTCGCAGGACACGAAATCGCTGCGCCGGATCGTCCTGCGCGCGATCTCGTCCTCGTTGACCCGTACCGGTCCCTGCTGCATCCGTGCACCTCCGCATTCGATGACTACGTATGCATTACAGCATCGGGCCCCTTGCCGGTCAATGAGCCCCGCAGGTGAAAGCACTCCCCGAACCGTCCAGATCATCCCGCGCGCACCCGACTAGAATCCGTATACCGGGAGGTCGAATGTCGATCACGAGTCATGATGTCGCCAGGTTCGCCGGGGTATCGCAAGCCACGGTCTCGCGCGCCCTGCGCGGAGACCCGCGAGTGTCCGAGGCGACGCAACAACGCGTCCGCAACGCCGCCGACGCGCTCAACTACGTGCCCAGCGAAGCAGGCCGCAGCCTCTCCACCCGCTCCACGCGCCGAATCGGCGTGCTGGTCAGCGACCTGGCCAACCCGTTCTACCCCTACCTCGTCGGCCCGCTGCACGACGAACTCGAACAACGCGGCTACCGCATGATGCTGCTGACCGAACGCTCCGACGACGCCCTCGCCACCGAACGGCTGCTCGACCACTCCATCGACGGCGCAGTGCTCACCACCGCCACCACCGGCTCCGCACTGCCCGACGCCCTGCGGCGCAAACAAGTCCCCTTCGTGTTCCTCAACCGCATCGACGGACGCGACGGCGCCGACTCCGCCGTCGTCGACAACGAACGCGGCGGCCGCATCGTCGCCGCCGAACTCGCCGAACTGGGACACCGCACCGTCGCCCTGCTAGGCGGCTCCACCGACACCAGCTCCGGACGCGACCGCGAACACGGCTTCGTCAGCGGACTCGCCGACGCCGGCATCACCCTGCCCGCCGCCCGCATCCGCCGCGGACCCTACGACTTCGACACCGGCTACCGAGGACTCACCGAACTCCTCGACGCCGACCCCGACCTCACCGCCGTGTTCTGCGGCAACGACGTCGTCGCCATCGGCGCCTACAACGCCGCGCTGCGCGAAGGACTCCGCATCCCCGACGACCTCACCCTGATCGGCTTCGACGACCTGCCGATGGCCTCCTGGGAAGCGTTCTCGCTCACCACGATCCGCTACGACCTCCCCGAAATGGCCAGAGCCGCCGCCCGCCTGCTCGTCGAGCGGCTCACCGGCGAGACCGACCGATCCGCCCGCCAAGTCGCCTTCACCCCGGAACTCGTGCGCCGCGGCACCCACGCACCACCCACCCTGCGCCGAGCCTGGCGGGTCTGACCGCACCACCCACCCCGGACAGCACTCGGCGGCCCCCTCGCCAGGGCCCTCCCGCCTGGGGCACAGCCACAACCGAGAACGACCCCGCGGCGAGGAAGCCGCCGAACGCACACCCGGCCTACCGGCCGGACCCGACCAGCTCCTCCTTGGCGAACTTGTCCGCACCGAGATCGCTGCGGTAGGTCTCCTTCATGAACACCGTGATCACCACCAGCGCCAGCACCGCCGCCACCGCCAAGTACGCCCACACCGCGTAGATCGTGCCGAACGTGCTCACCAGCAACGCCGCGACGAACGGCGTCACCCCCATGAACACCGAGAAAGAACTGTTGTACGCGATGGCGCTCGCGCTGAACCGCGTCCGCGTCGCGAACAGCTCCGCCGAACACGTCGTCACGATCCCGGTCAAGAAGAACTCCGGAATGATGTAGACCAACTGGCTCCACACCGCCGACGCGAAACCGCCCTGCTCACCGATCGCGAACGCCACCGGCACCAGCACGATGCACGCGAGGGCACCGGTGATCAGCATCGGCTTGCGCCCGATCCGGTCCGAGAGCCTGCCCGCCAACGGCAACAGCGGCATCAGCACCGCCACCGAGATCAAGTTCGACAACAACGCCTGCGACCTCGTCAGTCCGAGCTCGCTGACCAGGTACTCCGGGTAGTACGTCACCCAGGTGTAGGACAAGATCGCCAACATGATCGACGCACCGCAGAACACCAGGATCGGCCGCCACTGCTCCCGCAGCGCCTCCCGCACCGGCGCCTTCACGATCTTCGTGCCGCCCTCGGTCTCCCGCATGAACTCCGGGGTCTCCTCGATCCGGCTGCGCAGCCACAACCCGACCGCCGACAGCGGCAGCACCGCCAAGAACGGAATCCGCCAACCCCACGACTCCAACTGCGCCGGGTCGAACACCGCACTCGTCAACGCCGCCACACCCGCACCGCACAAGATGCCCAGGAAGCAGCTGTTCGACGCGTACGACGTGTAGTAAGCGCGCTGGTTCGGCCGCGCCCACTCCACGATGAACGCGACCGCACCCACGTACTCGCCACCCGAGATCATCCCCTGGAACGTCCGGATCACCACGAGCAGCAGCGGAGCCAAGAACCCGACCTGCTGGTACGTCGGCAGCGCACCGATCAGGGCCGTCGACACGCCCATCATGATGATGGTCCACAGCAAGGCCTTCTTGCGCCCCACCCGGTCACCCCACCGCCCGACGAGCGTGCCTCCCAACGGGCGGAACACGCACGCCACGGCCAGCACCGCATACGTGCTCATCACCGCCGCCGCGCTGTTGCCGCCCGGGAAGAACGACGAAGCCAGCATCGGCGCCATGTAGCCGTAGAGGCCGTAGTCGAACTGCTCGACGAAGTTCCCGACACCGCCGGCGTAGACCGCCCGGCGGATCTTCTTCTTCGTCGTCTGCTCCGGTTCCGCCGCAGCGGCAGGAGCGGGTGATCCCGGTACTCCGATGGACATGGGCATCTCCAGTGGTCGCGGCCCCAGTGCACGCTTATGCATACGTATGAAGGTTGTCGGAGGCTAGCTTCCGCCACCAAGGGCGTCAAGAAGCACCGACCACCGACCGACCCACCACGCCACGACACCGAGCACGCAGAAAAGCGCAGCCTGCGTCCACCGTGCGCACCAGCGCAAGGCCCGAAACCCACCAAGCCGTGGGCGACCCGCGACACGGGCCGCCCACGCACCGCTCAGCCCTGCAAGTCCAAGATCGCGTAACCGAACCCCGGCACCGTGATCACTTCACCCTCCACCCGCACACCGCTGTCCTCGACCGGACGAGCCCCGGCCAGCCGCTCATCGGCCACCGTCACCGCCGCCTCCTCCCGCCGCGGATTCGCGGTGACCAGGAAACGACCCCCGCGCAGGTACGTCAGCGGATAACCGTCGGAGAACACCTCCACACCGGCCTGCGTGCCGAGCTCCGGATGCTGCTTGCGCAACGCCAGCAGCCGCCGCACGAAGTGCAGCAACGAACCAGGATCGTCCCGCTGCGCCTGCACGTTCGGCCGATCCTCCGACGGATCGATCGGGATGTAGAGGTCCTCGGCCGCAGCGCTGGAGAACCCGGCGTTCGGACCGTCGTTCCACTGCATCGGCGTGCGGTTGCGCTGACGACCCGCACTGCCCTCGACCTCCGGGAGGTCCTCGATCATCCGCATCCCGATCTCCTCGCCGTAGTACAGCGAAGGCACCGTCGGCCAGGTCAGCAGGAACGCGAACGCGACGGGCAGCTCCTCCGGCGTGCGCACCCCGTCGTTGAGCCGGTTCGCGCTGTCGTGGTTGGCCGTCGGCAGCATGATGCGCCCCGGCCCGATCTTCTCCGTCGCCGTCGTGAAGGCGTCCACGAAGATCTTCGCCGTCCCGGTGCCCTCAGCACCGAAGAACGGGTTCTCGTGCCACAACGACTTCCACGGCGCCCCATCACCAGGACCGTTGACCGGCAGGTAGAAGTCCGCGTCGAAACCGGCCGGAACCGACGTCTCCGGGTCGCCCCACTCGGAGATGAGCACCGCCTCCGGGTGGCTCTGCGCGACCCGCTCGCGCAGCTCGCCCCACAACCTGCTCGTCTCCACCCAGCCCGGGTCGTCCTTGACCAGCGTGGCCGCCAGATCGCACCGGAACCCCGAGATGCCCAGCCGCAGCCAGTGGTCCATCACCTGGAAGATCGCCTCGCGGTTGCGCCGCGGACCCTCGTCGTCGACGCCCTGGCGCCACGGCTCCGCCGGATCCATCCGCGCGTAGCCGTAGTTGATCGCCGGCTGGGTGTCGTAGTAGTTCTTGCGGAACGCGCCCTGGCGCGGACCGGGGGAGGCCACGAACTCCTCCGGCAGCGAACCGTCCTCCGGCAGCTGCTCCGGCGTCGCCCAGATGTAGTTGTGGTCCTGGTCGTTCTGCAACGAATCCAAGAACCACGGGTGCTGGTCGGAGGTGTGGCCCGCGACCAGGTCGAACAGCACCCGCATGCCGCGCCGGCCCGCCTGCTCCACCAGCTCCGCCACGTCCTGCTCGTCGCCGTAGCGCGGGTGCACGCCCGTGTAGTCGGAGATGTCGTAGCCCGCATCGGTCAGCGGCGACGGGAACACCGGGTTCACCCAGATCGCGCCGACACCAAGCCACTGCAGGTGGTCCAGGTGCTCGATGATGCCGCGCAGGTCGCCGATGCCGTTGCCGTCGGTGTCGGCGAAGCTCTGCGGGTAGAGCTGGTAGAGCACCGAGTCGGCCAGCCACGAGGGCGTGCCCCCGGCCGCGGACGCTCCCGGCGCGCCGAGCACGGAGGGCGCGAACGCCACCCCCGTCAGCGCCGCACCCGTCCCGAGCATGAACGATCGCCTGGACACCACCATGTGACCCACTCCCGCCGATCAGCAGTTGACTACGTATGCAGAGTGGATCAATGTACGCATTCCGCGGCCGGAGCGGAACACGCGGCGCGAAGTCCGTCCCACCGATCCGCACCGGCTCCGCCGCGCGGAGCAACGCCGCTGGGGGAGCAGGACCATGCTTCCCCACGCGGACCACCCCGGAAGGGGCTTGTCCGGAACTCGAAACGGCCCGGCTCAGTCCTGGGCGAGAACGGCGGCCAGCAGCCCGGGGAAGCGCTGCTCGAACTCCGGGCGCAGCGAATGCCAGCAGCGGGTGCCTTCCGGCCGGATGAACACCACGCCGGCGCCGCGCAGCGTCGTGAAGTGGTGGCTCAACGTCGACTGCGAGACCTGCACCTCGAACTGCGCTCCCTGGTGCTCCTCGCCGTCGCTGAGCCCGCGCACGATCGCGAGCCGGACGGGATCGCCCAGCGCGGACAGGGCCTTGGCCAGCGGGACGTCGTCGAGTTTCGGGTGGTCGAGTCGGCGCACGCCGAGAAGTGTAGCGTTCATCTATGTTCGACGTTCATCGATGAAAGTAGGCCGTTGATGCTCTTGCTCACGGGAGCCACCGGAACCATCGGCGGAGCCCTCGCCCGCCTGCTCGCCGACCACGACGTGCCGTTCCGCGCCCTGGTGCGCCGCGAAGGCGTCACCATCCCCGGAGCCGACGTCGTCCTCGGCGACCTCGACGACCCCGCGACCCTGCCCGCGGCGTTCGACGGCGTCGACCAGCTCTTCCTCAACACCGCCGGGCCCTACCCGGAGGAGGAGCCGGTCATCGCCCAGCAGCGCGCCGCGATCGACGCCGCCGCGGCCGCCGGGGTCGAGCACGTCGTGAAGATCTCCGCCGTGGGCACGCGGACCGGCGGCCCCATGCCGTTCGGCACCCACGCCACGATCGAAGCCCACCTCGCGAACTCCGGGCTCGCCGCGACCGTGCTGCGGCCCAACACCGTCATGCAGAACCTCGTGCGCGGGATCTCCAGCGTCACCCCCGAAGGCCGGTTCTTCGAACCCTTCGGAGGGAAGATCGCCCACGTCGACGCCCGCGACGTCGCCGACAGCACCTTCGCGGTGCTCACCGGCGCGGCGCCCAGGGGAGGGGAGCACGACCTCACCGGCCCCGCGGCGCTGACCGCGCCGGAACTGACCGCCGCGCTCTCGACGACCCTGGACCGCGAGATCGAGCTCGTGCATCCCGGACTCGACGAGCTCGCGCCGATCATGATCGACCGGGGGATGCCGGAGTCGTACGTGCGGCACTTCGTCGAGCTCGCGGGACTCGTCACCGACGGCGCGCTCGCTCAGGTCACCACGGCGGTCGCCGACCTCACCGGGAAGCCGCCGCGGTCGATCGAGGCGTTCCTCACCGAGCACCGCGAGCAGCTGCTGGCCCCGGTGAAGTCGTACTTCGAGGTGTAGGCGCGGGGAGGGGAAGCGCGGCCTGATCTCCATTACTTGACATAATGTAGATTATCGGCACTTCGTCGACCTGGGATCATCGGGGCGAGAGGGGCTGAAATCCGCCTGTCGGCCGCACCGGACGACCGTTCCGACGACGGCCGTCCGGCAGGGCTCGGGCGACCGTCGAGGCGCCGGCGCCGGCTCGGCTGCGGCGTGCCGTTCGTCCGCGACGGCGGGCGCCGCGGCGGACGTCGTGCGGGCCGGACCGCCATGGCGCCGGACTGTGAGCGTCGCCGTGAGCGCCCAAGTGCACCGTCGTGCCGCTCCGGCCCGGATACCCCACTTGACCTGCGCGTCCCCTTGCCCTTCCTGTTTCCGTCACAGTGACGTTTCTCTACGTTCGCAGGGGCTGTGGAGCACTGGCGGGCAAGGCGTTCCGGCGCCGCTGAAGATCCACAAGGACGTCGTGGATCAAGGACCGGCGGCGCCGACGAGCCGTCCAAGTGAGCCGCCCGGCACCACGGCGTGATCGCGATGCCGAGGCGCGAACGTCGAAGCGCGAAACGGGCGCCGTGGCGATGGAGTACCGGCAGCGGCGAACAGGTCCCCCGGGCGGGAGCCCCTCATCCCCTTCTCCATTTGGTGGATAATCAACGTTATCCACCAATCCGCATTGATCAACTTTGAGAGGTGTCCGCGCTCGCCGCCCAGGTCGACCACGCCGGGCTCCCCGATCTCCGGCAGCCGGCGAGGCCGCCATCGCCAGCACTCCTCGCCCGCCCAGACCGCCTTGCCCAGCCCCGACGGTCGCCCTGACAGCTCTTCGCCGCCTCCGCTCCCCTCTCCCCGACCTCCGCCCGGCTCTCGCCGGTGTCCCCTGTTCGGGGGTTGGCGTTCCTCGCGCAGGGGGTGTAGCGATCTCGTGGCTCCGGGTACTCCCTCACCAGTCCACTGCAGGGAGGTCGAGGGATGCTGCCCAGGCACGAACGTCGCCGTATCGCGGAGATCGAGAAGGGCCTGAGCTTGCAGGACCCTGATTTCGCCCATCGCCTGCGGGAAGCGGAGCTGCCGGAGAGGTCCCGGCCGGGCGTGCGGGTCGTGCTGGGCATCGTGGCGGTGGTGGTCGCGGTGCTGTGCATGCTGCTCGGCGAGGTCGCCGGGTTCCTGCTCACGGGCCTGCTGGCGACGCTGCTGCTGGCGGGCGGCGGCTGGCGGTTGTTGACCGCCTGACCCCGCGCCGTTCAGGGGCGCCAGCGCGCGCGGTAGCCGGGCCGGTCGGAGTAGGGCAGGCCGAGCAGGGCGCGGGTGGTGCAGCCGCGCTCGTCCTCCGGCGGGTAGGTCTGGCCGAGCTCGTCGCAGGGGCCGTTGCCTGCGCCGCAGTGCTGGTGCAGCCGCAGCAGGCGGGTCTTGAGCTCGCATTCGCGGAACCCGCGGAACACGCTGCCGCCGCAGCGGGCGGTGGTGCCCGCCTCCATGTCCTCGCGTGCCCAGCGCAGCAGTTCCAGGTCGATGTCGATCTGGCGCCGCAGGAACTCGGCGAAGCGGTTCATCACTGTCCCCCACCGCTGGTGCGCGGCGTCGCCCGCCGTGCGGGGCCGGGTATCGGCCCGCTCCGAGGGGGACGCGGTGGGCGGTGCGGCGTGACGTGAGGCGGGGCGTTCATGTTGCGGTGTGGGCCCATCCGAGCAGTCGGCGGGCTTTGGCGCAGTCGTAGAAGCCGCGGTTGCCGGGGAGGTCGCCGCGCAGTTCGACGTCGGGCCAGTGGTGCCGGGCGAGGTCGAGCGACGGCTGGTCGCTGATGGTGTCGGGGGCGACGATGTTGATCGCCTCGTGTCCCTGCCAGGTGGCGTGCAGGACGGCTTCGAAGGCGCGGCCGACCTCGTCGGCGCGCACGTATCCCCACAGGTGGTTGATGGCCATGGTGGAGTCGGCGGGGCCGAGCCGGGTGCGGGCGGTGTCGCGGGATTCGGTGACGCCGTGCAGGCGCAGGCTGGCGATGGTCATGCGGGGGTGGCGGCGGGCGACGCTGTCGGCTTGGGCTTCGGCGATCCACTTCGAGAGGCTGTAGGGGTCTTCGTTGTAGGTGGGGTGCTGTTCGTCGACGGGGAATCGGTCGTAGCGGGCTCGTCGGCTGAAGGCTCCGCCGAGGGCGTTGATGCTGGATGCGAGCGCGACGGTGGTGATGCCGCATTCGACGGCGGCGTGCAGCGCGTTGTAGCCGGCGACGACGTTGGTGTTGTGCACGGTGGGTGCGTCGGCGGCGTGCGGGTTGGGGATGCCCGCGAGGTGGATGAGGGCGTCGGTGCCGTCGAGGGCGTCGCGTAGTCGCGGGTAGTCGCAGGCGTCGGCGATGACCACGTCGGGGTCGGTCGTGGCGATGCGGTCGATGGGGCGGGTCCGGTGCCCGGCGTGGGCCAGGGCTGCGACGACCGCGCGTCCGACGACGCCTTGCGCGCCGGTGACTGCCACGAACACGGGTTACCTCCGCGGGTTCTGGGGTGACCGTCCGACGGTACCCATCGGCGGGTGTGAAGATCACCCCACAACATCACGGTGGGTGAGCAACGGTTGATGGCGGGTTTTAGCCAGGAATTCACATCGTGTGGGTGCTGCGGGCACGCTGCGGTTCTTAGGTTCACCAGCACGATCGAGAACCGCACTGGGAGGAATTCATGTCGCGTCATCCTGAACTGGCCCGCCGCGCGCTGTTGAGCGCCGGGCTCGCCGTGACCGCTGCGGGGGCGCTGGGGGCGCCCGCGGTCGCGGCGGGTTCGCGTTCCGCGCGCGGGTTCGCGGCGCCGTCGATCTCGGGTACGGGGGCGTGGGACGCCCGCAGTGCCAACGGGAGCATCGATGTTCTCGATTCGAAGCCCAGCAAGATCATCGTGCATCACACGGCGACGGGGAACAGTTCCGACACGTCGCAGTCGCACGCGTTCGCGTTGTCCCGGCAGATCCAGGACTTCCACATGGACTCCAACGGCTGGATCGACACGGGGCAGAACTTCACCAACAGCCGGGGCGGGCATCTGACCGAGGGCAGGCACAAGAGCCTCGCGGCGTTGCAGGGCGGTTCGCAGCACGTGCTGGGTGCGCATGCGGGTGAGCAGAACGACGTGGCGCTGGGGATCGAGAACGAGGGCACCTACACGGATGCGTCGGTTCCGGGCGCGTTGTGGGAGTCGTTGGTGGAGTTGTGCTCGTACATGGTGTCGCAGTACGGCATCGAGGCGGGCGCGATCTACGGGCATCGGGATTTCATGTCGACGGCGTGCCCTGGTGATGTGCTCTACGCGCGGTTGCCGGATCTGCGGTCGGCGGTGGGTTCGGCGACGGGCGGTGCGGTGGTGCAGCCCGTGGTGTGGCCGTTGCTGCGTCCGGGGGCGGCGGGTCCGGTGGTGTCGGCGTTGCAGTTGTTGCTGCGTGCGCGGGGTGCGGGTGAGGTGGTGGTCAACGGGGTGTTCGATGCGGTGACCGGGGATGCGGTGGCGCGGTTCCGGCGTGAGCGGGGTGTCGCGGGGCCGTCGTGCTATGCGTCGCGGGTGGCTGAGCCGGATGTGTTCGGCGGGTCGGATTGGGCGCGGTTGGTGCCGGTGCTGGGGGTGGATGCGTCGGGTGATGCGGTGCGGGCGGTGCAGGTGTTGTTGACGGCGCGGGGTGCGCATTCCGGTGAGCGGGATCGGTTCGGGTTGCGCACTGCGGGGTCGGTGCGGGAGTTCCAGGCGTCTCGGGGGTTGCGGGTGAGCGGGGTGTGCGATCGCGAGACGTGGTTGCGGTTGTTGGGGTGATGTGGGGCGGGGATCGTCCGAGCCGATGTGGCGGCTCGGACGATCCCCGTTTTTTCTTTCGCGCCGTCGGTGCGGGACCGGCGGCACCGGTGCGCTGGTGTCGGCCCGCCGGGGCGGGTCGGGTGCGCACCGGCAATCATGCGCACTTCGGTGTTGCGGGGCGCGGCGGCGATCAGAGGAGCGGGCGGTGTTTCACCCGGCTGTGCGGGGTTGTGCCGTGGGGTGTTACCGGGCCGGGGGACGTGGTGTCGTGTCCTGGTCCGGTGGGTGGCGGGTGTCTCCGGTGCTGGGGAATCTTTCATCGCGGGGTCGGTTTCGGCAATGGTCCGTTCGGTCGAGGAATGGTGTGGTTGGTCTTTTCCGGGTGGCGTTCGGTTGATTTCGCTGGTTCGGGGCAACCGTCGGCCGGGTCGGGTGCGGGTGGTGGAAATGCGGGAGTCCGCATTCGCGTGGTGCGGCGAATGCGGACTCCTCTGTTTCGGGTCAGGTTCGGGTGAAGCGGATGGTGACGATTTCGAAGGGGCGCAGTCGCAGTGGCCGGGGTTCGTGCCAGGTCTCCCCCGTCGGCCGTTCGAGCAGGTCGGTGCGGGTTGCGGCGGTGGTGTCGAAGTGGGGGGTGAGGGTGGTGGTGGCTCGTCCGCCGCGGGATTCGTAGAGGCGGACGATGACGTCGCCGGAGCGGTCTTCGGCGAGTTTGACGGATTCGATGATCACGGCGTCGGAGTCGAGGGTGACCAGGGGTGTGATGTGGGCGGAGCCGGGGATTTCGCGTGGGGGCAGGTTGATGCGGTAGCCCTCGCGGACGGCGTCGCCGATGTCGGCGCCGACGACCAGGGCGTAGCGCAGGTGGTGGCGGCCGTGGTCGGTGTCGGGGTCGGGGAATCGGGGTGCGCGCAGCAGGGAGAGGCGGACGGTGGTGGTGGTTGCTCCGTCGGGGCGGGTGTCGCGGGTGACGTCGTGGCCGTAGGTGGAGTCGTTGACGAGGGCGTGGCCGTAGCCGTGTTCGCCGACGTGCAGCCAGCGGTGGGCGCAGATCTCGAACTTGGCGGCGTCCCAGGAGGTGTTGGTGTGGGTGGCGCGGTGGACGTGGCCGAATTGGGTTTCGGCGGCGGAGCGGTCGGCGTGGACGTCGAGGGGGAAGGCGACTTTGAGGATTTTTTCGGTTTCGTGCCAGTCGATGTCGGCGTGGAATTCGATGTTGCGGCCGTGGAGGGTGATCCGTTGTTCGATGGTGGAGTCGCCGAAGGTGCGGTGGATGACGGCGGTGGTGCCGTCGAGGGTGAGGTGGTCGGTGGTGGTGAGGTCGTGGCTGTGGTGGCGGTAGAACTCGTCGAGGTCCCAGGCATCCCAGGCGTTGGGGTGGTCGGGGTGCAGTTGCAGGAGGTTGGCGGGGTGGCCGGGTGGGAGTGCTTCGCGGCCGGTGGTGAGGTCGGTGATGGTGGTGAGCAGTCCGCGGTGGTCGAGGGTGGCGCGGATGAGTCCGTTGTCGAGTACGAGGGTGCCGTCGGGGTTTTCGGTGGCGGTGGTGGCTGCTGCGGGGGTGGGGGTGCCGGCGCCGAGGGCGGGGATGTCGTCGCGGGTGTGGGGTGTGGCGTTGAAGGTGATGGGGTCGGTGCCGGGTCCGGCTAGGGCGCGTTGGGCTTGGTCGATGAGTTCGTGGAGTTCGGCGGCGACGCGTTGGTAGGTCTGTTCGGCTTCGCGGTGGACCCAGGCGATGGAGGATCCGGGCAGGATGTCGTGGAATTGGTGGAGCAGGACGGTTTTCCAGAGCGCGTCGAGTTGTTCGTGGGGGTAGTCGCGGCCGAGGGCGACGGTGGCGGTGGTGCTCCAGAGTTCGGCTTCGCGCAGGAGGTGTTCGCTGCGGCGGTTGCCTTGTTTGGTGCGGGCTTGGGAGGTGTAGGTGCCGCGGTGGAATTCGAGGTAGAGCTCGCCGGACCAGACGGCGGGGTCGCGGTGGTCGGTTTCGGCGGCGGCGAAGAATTCGGCGGGTGAGTCGAGCTGGACGGTGGGTGATCCTTCGAGGTCGGCGAGGCGCCGGGCGCGGGCGAGCATGTCGCGGGTGGGTCCGCCGCCGCCGTCGCCGTAGCCGAAGGGGACGAGGGATCGGGTGGCGTGGCCGTGTTCGGCGAAGTTGCGGGAGGCGTGGGCGAGTTCGGCTCCGGACAGTTCGGAGTTGTAGGTGTCGATGGGTGGGAAGTGGGTGAACACGCGGGTGCCGTCGATGCCTTCCCATTGGAAGGTGTGGTGCGGGAATTTGTTGGTCTGGTTCCAGGAGATCTTCTGGGTGAGGAACCAGCGGGATCCGGAGAGCCGGACGAGTTGTGGGAGTGCGCCGCTGTAGCCGAAGGAGTCGGGTAGCCACACTTCTGGGGTGTCGATGCCGAATTCGTCGAGGTAGAAGCGTTTGCCGTGGAGGAATTGGCGGGCCATGGCTTCGGCGCCGGGCATGTTGGTGTCGGATTCGACCCACATGCCGCCGACGGGGATGAATTGGCCGGTGCGGACGTGGTGGCGGACTCGGTCGAACAGTTCTGGTTGGTGTTCTTTGAGCCAGGCGAGTTGTTGGGCTTGTGACATGGCGAACCGGAAGTCGGGGTGTTCGTCCATGAGTGCGGTGACGTTGGCGACGGTGCGGGCGACTTTGCGGATGGTTTCTCGCAGTGGCCACAGCCAGGCGGAGTCGATGTGGGCGTGGCCGACGGCGCTGAGGCGGTGGGCGCTGGTGTGGGCGGGTGCGGCGAGGGCGGTGGTGAGTTCGGCGCGGGCGGCGGGTGCGGTGGTGTGCACGTCGTGGAGGTCGAGTCGGTCGAGCATGCGTTCGAGGGCGCGGAGGATGTCGTGGCGGCGTGGTGAGTCGGTGGGTAGTTCGCGCATGAGTTGGGCGAGGACTTCCGTGTCGTGGACGAGGTTCCAGGTGTGGAGGTCGCGCAGGGCGAGGTCGGCGCGGGTGAGCTGGTAGAGGGGTTGTCCGGTGGTGGGGCGTCCGTCGAGCCATGGGGGTGGGTCGCCGAGTGCGGTGGGCCGGTAGCCGTCGTCGCCGAGGATCAGGGGGTTGGCGGCGGCTTCGACGTACCAGAGGAGTTGTTGTCCTGGTTCGGCGTCGACGGGGATGTGGGTGTTGCGGGGGTTGAGGCCTTTGAGGGGGGTGCCGTCGGCGGTGTGGACGAGGCCTTCGCAGTGGAATCCGGGGCGGTCGAGGTCGAAGCCGAGGTCGATGACGGCTTCGAGGGGGTGTCCTGCCCAGTCGTGGGGGATGGTGCCGGAGATGCGGAACCAGGTGGTGCCCCAGGGTGGTCCCCAGGGTTGGCCGGGTTGGACTGGGTTGTAGGTGGCGTGGAGGGCGTGGGTGGCGGGGACGGGTTCTCCGGGGACGTGCCATGCGGCGATGTCGAGGGGGTGGGTCCGTGCGTGCACGGCGGGGTGCAGGCGTTCGGTGAGGACTCGGTCGAGTCGTTTTTCCACTACGGCGCGATCGTCGTGCATGTGTTCTCCCCTGGAAGCCGACCGGTTGGTGCAGACCACTTCGGAAGCGTCGATCATCGTGGCACAGCGGTGTGGCGGCGGGCAGCCCCCAACCGAGCAGGGCGGGGTATCGCTGCAGGTCATGGGTGGCTGGTGCGGTTGCCGGGGGGTGCGGGTCGCCGCATGCTGGGGCCTTCGTTGAAAGTCATTTCCCCTGTGTGTGCGGAGGCGTGTCATGGCGACCTGTGAAGTGTGCGGCAACGAGTACTGGATGAGTTTCGAGGTGCACACGACCGGCGGGAACGTGCACACCTTCGATTCGTTCGAGTGCGCGGCGCAGCGGTTGGCTCCGCAGTGCGAGCACTGCGGGTGTCGCATCTTGGGTCATGGTGTGGAGGTCAGTGGCCGGTTCTTCTGTTGTGCGCATTGCGCGCGGGAGTCGGGGATGTCGATGGTCTCGGAGATCCGCGATGCGGTGGGCAGTCACCCGGTGTGATCGTGTGGGTGCTGCGTGCGGTTGGTGAAACGTTTCATCCGGTCTTCGGGCGGGTAAACCCACCTTCCGGATCGGTCGTTATGCGTTCGTGACCTCATGGGTGAAACACGGCGCTCACCAGTGACGACTACGGGGATGGCACCGCACGTTCACCCGGGGGCACACCAGTCCGCGAACCCTGAACGGGCGGTGGCGGCTGGACCACTACGTGTGAAGGGACGCCGAAATGGCAGGTCTGGTTCGTTGGCTGGGTGACATGGCACGAGAGATGGGCCGGGCTCGCACCGTGATGCGACACCCCCACTCGCATGCCTTGAGCTCAGCCGCCCGTCGCGGTCAGAGCTGAGTCGTCGCTCTGTTCGTCAGCCCTAGGGACAACGGCTGAACGTGGCGCCCACACCGGGTCGCGGACCGGGTCACCACCGCTTCGGCGGTGTCTCACCGGCGAGCACGGTCAACGCCACATCAAGTGAGACCTGGCGACCCATGCAGGCTTGCTGAACGGTGCCGTGGTCCCACTCCTCACGAGGGGTGGGACCACGGCACTTCGCTTTTTCCGGGCTTTCCGGGCTCCTCGGGGTGGGTCTCCCCTCCCCTGCCGGGTCAGCCGCTGAGGGCGTCGCGGTGGCGGGCGGCGTTGGCGACGTAGGTCTGCGCGGAGATGCGCAGCGCGGCCTGCTCGTCGTCGGTCAGTTCGCGGCGGACCTTGCCGGGTGTGCCTGCGACCATGGATCCCGGTGGGACCTCGGTGCCTTCGAGCACGACGGCGCCCGCGGCGACCAGGGAGCCCGCGCCGATCACGGCGCCGTTGAGCACGACCGCGCCCATGCCGATCAGGCTGTCGTCGCCGACGGTGCAGCCGTGCAGCACCGCCCGGTGCCCGACGGTGACCCCTGCCCCGACGGTCGCGGGGAATCCGGGGTCGGCGTGGATGACGCAGCCGTCCTGGACGTTGCTGCCGCGCCCGACGGTGATGTGCTCGGTGTCGCCGCGCAGCACCGACCCGTACCAGACGTTCGCGTCGGCCTGCAGGTGCACTCTGCCGATCAGCGTGGCGCCCGGGGCGGCCCATGCTCCCTCGTCCAGGTTCGGCCGGTGGTCGTCGATGACGACGGTGCGGACCTCACCTGCGGTGTTGTGTGGGGCGTTCACTGATCCTCCCGATTCGCGCGTTCCCGGCGCAGCCATTGCACCGCCTCCTCGGAATGGCCGCCGACGGTCGATTCGAGGCCGTCGAACATGCTCGGATCGGTGCAGCGGGCCAGTTCCGCGAGCACCGTATCCGCATCGCCGCTTTCGATCACCGCCACCAGGCGTCGTTGCCTGCTGAGGTCGGTTTCCAGCAGTGCCCGGTCGGGTGCGCGGTGGTTGAGGGTCATCGCCAGCATCAGCTGCAGTCCCAGGGAGCGGCAGCCGTCTTCGAGGCGCCGGTTTCCGGCGAGTCCGACCACGGCCAGGCGCAGCCGCAGGGTGCGTTCGGCGAACAGGGCGGCGTCGCCGTCTTCGGCGGCTTCGGTCAGCAGTGCGAGTGCCGTGCGGCAGCGCTGCAGCCGCGCCGGGTCGCGGACCGGCATTCCCAGGCGCACGGCGAGGCGTTCCAGTTCGCGGCGCAGCGTGACGATCTCGTAGACGTCGTGCAGCGTCAGCGGGGTGACGATGACGCCTTTGCGGGGCAGTTGGCGCACCAGGCCTTCGCGTTCCAGCACGCGCAGCGCTTCGCGCAGCGGTGGGCGGCTGATGCCGAGTTCTTGGGTGAGGCGGTTTTCGATGATCCGTTCCCCGCAGCGCAGGCCACCGCTGACGATCATGCGGCGCACGGTGCTGGCCGCGAGCTCCACCAGGCTCGGCGGGTCGGTGATGCTGGGGGCTCGGGACGCGACGGGCCGCTGTTCCACTGATCCGGTCACGGGGTCAGTCTGCCCTGCGCAGGCGCTCGGCGGTGCGGGTTCGATCGTCATGCCGACGAAGGCCACACCGCGGCGGCGAATTCGGTTGCCGTGGTTCCCGCGCGTCGGGAAGGCTCGTGCTCGTGCGGATCCGGGATGCCCGTGGTGGTGAGGTGGCGTTGCTGCCCGAGGTCGAGCGCGCCTCGGGGGTGTGGTTCCGCGAGGTGGGGATGGATCACGTCGCCGACGATCCGCCGCTGCCGGTGCCGGTGTTGCACGGTTACCGCGACGCCGGGGGCTTGTGGGTGGCGGTGGAGGCGGTGGGCCCGGTGGCGTTCGCGGCCGCCGAGGATCTCGACGGTGCGGTGCACGTGGCGCAGTTGAGCGTGCATCCGGGGTGGGCGCGGCGCCGCATCGGGGCGGCGCTGCTGGAGCACGCCGCGGGGTGCGCGGCGGGGCGCGGGGCGGGTGCGTTGACGTTGACGACGTTTCGCGACGTGGCGTGGAACGCCCCGTACTACGCGCGGCTGGGTTTCCGCGCACTCGGGGCCGCTGAGCTCACGCCGGGGCTCGTGGCCCGTCTGGAGGCGGAGGCCGAGGTGGTGGCGGGTGCGGCGCGGGTGGCGATGCGCCGCGACCTGTAGCGCCGGGGTGTCTCAGCCGTGGTGGTGGCGGATGGCGGCGACGGCTTCGGTGGCGGTGTCGCGGCTGGTGAAGCGGTCGGTGAGCCCGGTGAGCCGGATCAGCCGGTGCACCGCTCCGGTGCCGAACACGACGTAGAGGGGTGTGCGGCGGCCTTCGGCGCGTCGTTGGGCGTGCAGGAGCAGTTCGAGCCCGGCGGAGCCGAAGAAGGTCACTTCGGAGAGGTCGAGCACGACGGCGCGCAGCGTGGCGGCGGTGAGGCGTTGCCGTACGAGTTCGGCCAGGCGGGGCGCGGAGGACAGGTCGATTTCGCCGCCGACGCGGACCACGACGACGCCCGGGTCGGGGCGTTGCACCGACAGCCGCAGCGACCTGGTGTGGGCGGGGGTGCCGGTGATGGGTTCTCCCGCGTCGCGTGGCGGTGCGATCGTGCGGTGCCGTGGCGGGCCGGCCGGGTGGCGCCGGTGTTGCGCCGTGCGGTCGCTGTTGCCGGTGTTCGCGAGAATCACACTGCCTCCCCCTGATCGACTGGTGCTCGCGGTCGCAGGCCGTGGCCGGTCGCCGTCGGTGCGCGGCGCGCGTCGAGAGGCGTCGGCGATCACGCCGAGTGACACCGGGTGGTGCGGGGTCTCCCGCGACGCCGCGGATCGAGGGCGGCCGGTGTTGTCGTGGCCTGGTGCTCAACCGCGTTTTCCCACCGTAGGAGCGCTAGTCCAACCGAAACAAGGGTCGCCACCATCGTGTGAAGACTTACGGGGAGGCCGCCAACAGCGGGATGAGGCCGCCCGCGAGGACCGCCTGCACTTGTCGCTCGGACAGGTGATGAGTGGCGGTGAAGGTGTCACTTTGCGTGGTGTTGCGGACGGTGATGTCGCCGCCTCCGGTGATGGCGTCGCGGGCGTCGTCGATGCGCAGCACGTCGCCGGTGGTGATGCGGTCGTGATCGGCGGGGTCGGTGAAGCGCAGCGGCAGGATGCCGAAGTTGACCAGGTTCTGCCAGTGGATGCGGGCGAACGACTTCGCCAGCACCACCTGCACGCCGAGGTAGCGGGGTGTGATCGCGGCGTGTTCCCGCGACGAGCCCTGCCCGTAGTTGTCGCCGCCGACGATGAGGTGCGCACCGGTGCGTTCGGCGCGGTCGGGGTAGTCGGGGTCGAGGCGGGTGAAGGTGAACCGGGCCAGTTCGGGGATGTTCGAGCGCAGCGGCAGCGCGTGGGCGCCCGCCGGGGAGATCTCGTCGGTGGACACGTCGTCGCCGGTGATCAGCAGCACCGGTGCTTCGATGTTCTCGGGCAGCGCGGTGAACTCCGGTAGCGCGGAGATGTTGGGGCCTTTCACCGGCCGGACCTGCACGGCTTCGTCTGGGGGTGGTGGGGCCACGAGCATGCCGGTGTTGACCGAGGCCCGTTCGGGCAGCGCGACCTCGTGGGTCAGGCCGAGCCGGTCGGCGAGGTCGCGGGGGTCGGTGATGCGGCCGGTCAACGCGGCGGCGGTGGCGGTCTCCGGGGAGCACAGCCACACCGAGTCCTGCGGGGTGCCGGAGCGCCCTGGGAAGTTGCGGGGGAAGGTGCGCAGCGAGTTCTGCCCGGTCGCGGGTGCTTGGCCCATGCCGATGCAGCCCAGGCAGCCCGCTTGGTGCATGCGGGCACCTGCGGTGATCAGGTCGCCGACGGCGCCGATGCGGGCGAGGTCGGTGAGGATCTCCCGCGAGGTGGGGTTGACGTCGAAGCTGACCTGGGCGGCGGTGCGGTGGCCGCGGACCATGGCCGCGGCGATCGCGAAGTCCCGCAGTCCGGGGTTCGCCGAGGAGCCGATGACGACTTGGCCGACGTCGGTGCCGGCGACCTCGCGCACCGCGACCACGTCGCCCGGTGAGCAGGGGCGGGCGATCAGCGGTTCGAGGCGGGACAGGTCGAGGTCGTCGGTGAGGTCGTAGGTGGCGTCGTCGTCGGCGGCCCACTCGGTGAAGTCGGTGTCGCGGTCTTCGGCGCGCAGGAAGTCCCGCACGGCGTCGTCTGCGGGGAACACGCTGGTCGTCGCACCCAGTTCGGCGCCCATGTTCGCGATGACGTGGCGGTCCATCGCCGACAGCGACGCCAGGCCCGGCCCGTGGTATTCGATGATGCGGCCCGTCGCGCCGGACACGCCGTGGCGGCGCAGCATCTCCAGGACGACGTCCTTGGCCGACACCCACGGTGGTGGTGCGCCGGTGAGCCGCACGCCCCAGATCCGCGGCATCCGCAGCCGCAGCGGCTGCCCGGTGATGGCCAGTGCCACTTCCAGGCCGCCGACGCCGATCGCGAGCATCCCGAGGGATCCGGCGGCGCAGGTGTGGGAGTCGGATCCGGCGAGGGTCTTGCCGGGGGCGCCGAAGCGCTGCATGTGGGTCGGGTGGGACACGCCGTTGCCGGGGCGGGAGTACCACAGGCCGTAGCGGGCGCAGGCGGTGCGCAGGTAGGTGTGGTCTTCGGCGTTCTTCTCGTCGGCCTGCAGCAGGTTGTGGTCGACGTACTGGGCGCTGAGCTCGGTGCGGGCCCGTTCCAGGCCGAACGCTTCCAGTTCCTGCATGACCAGGGTGCCGGTGGCGTCCTGGGTGAGGGTCTGGTCGACGCGCAGCGCGATCTCCGCGCCGGGCGTTGCCTCGCCGTCGACGAGGTGCGCGTCGATGAGCTTGTGCGCCAGTGTCCGCGGCATCGGCCTCTCCCCTGCCCTGACCGTGGTCGATCACCGTCGGTCTGCGGACTACCCGCTCGGTGGCGCGGCGAAACGATCTACCGGGTTCGGCGGGTCTCAGGCGGGGGCGCCGGTGCGGCGGTGCGCGGGGGCGGCGTGGCGGCCTCCGGCGGCGCCGTGGCGGGCGGCGGAGACGTGCAGGGACAGTTCGCCGCCGAGGACTTCGACGAGGACTTCGCTGCCGTCGGTCAGGGACCCGTCGAGCAGCAGCGACGCCAGGCGGGTGTCGAGTTCCCGCTGGATCACCCGCCGCAGCGGCCGCGCGCCGTATTCGCCGCCGGCGCCGCGTTCGGTCAGCCACTCCACCGCGGCCGTGGACACCTCCAGGCGCACCCCTTTGTCGTGCAGTTGCGCGGCGGTGCGTTCCAGCAGCAGCGCGGTGATCTCGCCGAGTTCCCGGTCGCCGAGGGCGCGGAAGACGGTGACCTCGTCGATGCGGTTGAGGAATTCGGGGCGGAAGAAGCCGCGCAGGTCCTCCAGCAGCAGGGTGGCGAGTTCGTCGGCGGGCGCGGTGGAGTCGAGGATGCGGTCGGAGCCGATGTTGGAGGTCATGATGATCACGGTGTTGCGGAAGTCGACCGCGCGGCCCTGGGAGTCGGTCAGCCGCCCGGCGTCGAGGACCTGCAGCAGCGTGTTGAACACGTCGGGGTGGGCCTTTTCGACTTCGTCGAGCAGCACCACCGAGTACGGCTGCCTGCGGACCCGTTCGGTGAGCTGTCCCGCTTCGCCGTAGCCGACGTAGCCGGGTGGGGCGCCGATGAGGCGGGACACGGTGTGCTTGTCCTGGAATTCGCCCATGTCGAAGCGGGCCATGCGTTCGGCGTCGCCGAACAGCACCCGCGACAGGGCGCGGGCCAGTTCGGTTTTGCCGACCCCGGTGGGGCCGAGGAACAGGAAGCTGCCGATGGGGCGTTCCGGGTCGGCCAGGCCTGCGCGGGCGCGGCGCACCGCCTCGGCGACCGAGCGCACCGCGACGTCCTGGCCCACGACCCGTTCGGTGAGTCGTTTTTCCAGGTCCAGCAGTCGCCGCCGGTCTTGCGCGGACACTTCGTCGACGGGGATGCCGGTGCGTCGGGCCACCACGTCGGCGACGTCGGCGGCGTCGACGAGCGGTTCGGGTCCCCAGGAGGCTCCGCCGCGGCGCATCCGGACCCGCGAGCAGGCCTGGTCGAGCAGGTCGACGGCCTTGTCGGGCAGGAACCGGTCGGTGAGGTAGCGGTCGGACAGGCGCGCGGCGGCGTCGAGGGCTTCCGCGGAGATCCGCACCCGGTGGTGGGTGCGGTACTTCTCGGCGACGCCTTCGAGCACGCGCACCGTGTCGGGCACGGACGGTTCGGGCACGTTGATCGGCTGGAACCGGCGTTCCAGCGCCGGGTCCTTCTCGACGTGCTTGCGGTACTCCTCGACGGTGGTGGCGCCGATGAGGTGCAGTTCGCCGCGGGCCAGGGCCGGTTTGAGCATGGTGCCGGCGTCCATGGAGCCCTCTCCGGCGCCCGCGCCGACGATGGCGTGCATTTCGTCGATGAACACGACGACCTCGTCGCGGTGCGAGCGCAGTTCGGTGAGCACGTCGCGGAAGCGCTGCTCGAACTCGCCGCGGAACTTCGCGCCCGCGACCATGCCCGCCAGGTCCAGCGACACGAGGCGTTTGCCGGCCAGCGGCCACGGCACTTCCCGGTCGACGATGCGCTGCGCGAGGCCTTCGACGAGCGCGGTCTTGCCCACTCCGGGGTCGCCGATGAACACCGGGTTGTTCTTGGAGCGCCGCCCCAGCACCTCCACGGCCTGGTCGATCTCCTCGTCGCGCCCGATGACCGGGTCGAGGCGGCCGGCGCGGGCCAGTTCGGTCATGTCCAGGCCGAACTCGTCGAGGCGCGGTGTGGTGCTGAGCGCGGAGTTCGACGTGCGGGAGCCGCGTGCCCGGTCGCCGCCGCCTTCCATGGCGCGCGCCAGGGCGCGGCCGGCGACGGATTCGGGGTCGGTGGCCAGGCCCAGCAGCACGTGGCGGGCCCCGACGACTTCGGCGCCCTCCCCCAGCGCCTGCTGGTGGGCGCCGAGCAGGGCGCGGCGCGCTGAGGACGACAGGACGGGGGCGCGGCGGGCGCCTCCGGACACGGCGTCGACGGTGCCGGCCACGGTGCGCACTCCGGCGGCGAGGTCGGTGACGCGCACCCCGGAGTCCGAGAGCATCTGGGAGGTCGACTCGACCTGGGTGACGGCCCACAGCAGGTGGGTGCTGTCGAGTTCGCGGCTGCCCCAGTCGACGGTGGCGCGGATCGCTTTGGACACCACGTCGTGGGCTTCGGGGTCGAGCAGGTTCGCCAAGCCGAGCCCGCCGGGGCCCGCGTCGGCGCGCCGCTGCTCACCGCCGCCTTCGACGAGGCTGTTGAGCAGCGAATCGAATGCGGCCGACGCATCGCCTGCACTGCCCCGATCCACCGGTACACCTCCACATCGGCGGGCGCCGTCCGCGCCCGCCGCACGCCACCCTAGTGATCAACTGTGCGCGGTCGGGGACCGCCGTCCGCCGCGGCGGTGACCGAGCACCTGTTCCAGCAGCGCACCGGCCAGCAGTGCCGCGCTGATCACGGCGACGACGGTACCGAGCCGGTGCAGCCCGGCATCGGCGGCGGGGCCGGCGAAGCCGAGTTCGATCACGGCCGCCGCGATGTTGGCACCAACATACTGCGAGGTCCGGTACAGCCCGGAGGCCATCCCGGCGTCGGCGGCGTCGGCTTGGCGGTACATCGCGGCCTGGTTGCCGATGTTGTTGAACCCGTTGGGCACGCCGAGCACCGCGGCCACCAGCAGCAGCCACACCAGGGGGCTGGCCGAGTGCAGCCAGGTGAGCCCGAGTCCGCCGGCCAGCAGCGCCACGGATCCGGCGACGAGCACCGGGTGGTGGCCGGATCGGCGCATCACCGGGCCCGCCGCGGCGACCGCCACCATCGCCAGCAGCGCGATCGGCAGCACCACCAGGCCCGCGGCGTCGGGGCTGAGGCCGCGGGCGTTCTGCAGCCACATCGGGTAGCCGTAGAACACGGCGTAGAACGCCACGTAGGTCAACGCGGTGCGCAGGTAGGTGACGGCGAGCGCCCGGTTGCGGGCGAGCATGCGCACGTCGGCGAACGGGTCGGGCACGCGTGCTTCGAACGCGGCGAACGCGGCCACGAGCACGACCAGTGCGGCGGCGAGCCACCAGTTCGGGGTGGTCGCCAGCGACAGCAGGAACAGCATCAGCACGGCGGCGGCCGCGGTGAACAGGGCCGCGCCGGGCAGGTCGAGGGCGCGCAGCACCGCGGTGGTGGAGGTGCGTTCGCGGGGTGGGTCGGCGGGCAGGTGCTTCCAGGCGAGCGCGGCGACCGCGAGGGCCAGCGGCACGTTGATGAGGAAGATCGCTTGCCAGCCCTGCCAGGTCACCAGCACTCCGCCGAGCACGGGGCCGAACGCGACCATGACCTGCCCCGCGATGGCCAGCAGGCTCAGCGCTCCCGCGGGCAGCGCCATGCCGCGCCGGTCTGATTCGGCGCGCAGCATCGCGACTCCGGCGGGGAACGCCGCGCAGGTGCCCAGGCCGAGCAGGATGCGCAGCGCGATCAGCCAGCCCAGGTCCGGTGCCAGCGGCGCGAGCAGTGAGCTCAGCGCGGTCAGCGCCAGCGACACCAGGAACACGCGGCGGGCTCCGACTCGGTCGGCGAGCCTGCCCGCGGTGGGTGAGCCGACGGCGGTGGCCAGGTACAGCCCGGAGATCAGCCAGGACGCGGCGGCGCCCGCGTCGAACGCGTCCCGGATGTCGATCAGCGCGACGGTCATGGTGGAGGCGTTGAGCGCTTGGAGCACGGAGCCCGCGGCGATGGTCGCCACGAATCCCCGGGGCAGGCGCGGTCCGCCGTCGCGGGTGTCTGCGGGTGGGGCGGTCACGTCACGCCAGCCTAGTTCTTTAGTTTGCCTAACTTCAAAGGTTCGGGGTGCGGATCACCGCGTCGCCGGGTGGTTGTGGCGCGCCCGCGGCGGGTACGCGGGGCGCGGAACCGACGCGAGGACGGTGAGCACGATGCAACGCGGCAGCGACAAGCACGGCCCGGCGCAGGACGATGCGCTGGAAGCCGACGTGCGCGGCATGCTCCAGGGCAACCACCCCACGCGGGCGCAGGAGGAGCTCGACGCCGAACCGCCCGCCGACGACGATCCCGCGGTGCTGCAATCCCCGGCCCCGGAGGACGACGAGAACGCTTGAGGGCCGCGGTTCAGGCCGGGTGTTCGGCGGCGTCGACGGCGTCGGCCAGCCGCGCGAGTTCCCGGCTGATGTGGCTGAGCCGTTCGGACATGACGCTGGCGTGCCCGGACAGGGCTCCGGCGTGACCGGCGGCGCGCAGCCATTCGGTGATGCCGGCGACTCCGGCGGACATGCCTTCGACGGTGGTGGCGAATCCGCGGGTGACGTGCTCGAGGTCCTCGATGCTGTGCGGCATCGCGGGGTCTTGGAGGCGTTCGCCGAGGACGTGGGCGGCTTCGCCGATCTGGGCGGCGACCTCGGCGGTGTAGCGGCCGTCGTCGTCCCCGGTGCGCGTGACGCCGCGGCGAGCGGCGGGCCGCTGCGTCGGGGCCGGCGGGTGTTGGGAATGTCCGGGGAGGGTCATAAGGGTTCAGCCAACCCCACTCGGGCGGTCGAGACCACACCTTCGGGTCGAAAGATCCCGAATCCACCCGTTTCCCGCACAACCTCCCCAGCCTGTTGCGCATCGAGCAACACGAGGTGGTTTTGTCGTGATCGAAGGTCCGAATGGTGGAACCGCAGCGGCTTCCCCAGTGCCGCGGCACCCGACTTTTCCGGTGGCTGCCGTGCGGCCCACGACATCGCCGGGATCGCGGTCGAGGAGCCGGTGATCGGCCTGCTCGACGTCACCGCTCACCGGGTTCACCACCGCCAAGACCGCCGATCGAGAACGAGCTGCGCGGACCGAGGTGTCCCATGAAGGCACCAGCCGGCGCGGACCGCGGGGTGGGGTCAGTCCTGCCCGCCGGTGCCGGAGTACGCGAGCAACCGCAGGATCTCCTCGTCGGTGGTCTCCCGGAAACCGCCGTACCACTGCCCCACCGCGCTGAAGTCCACCGGCCGCAGCACGCACAGCACCTCGTCGGCCTCTCCTTCGAGCGCGGCCACCGCATCCGGGGCGCCGACCGGCACGGCCAGCACGATCGAGCGCGGCTCGGACTCGCGCAGCATCCGGATCGCCGCGCGCGCGGTGGCACCGGTGGCCAGGCCGTCGTCGACCAGCAGCACGTCGCGTCCCGCCGGGTTCGGGCCGTGGGGCCGGCCGAACCGGGCCTCCCTGCTGCGGGCCTCGGCGCGTTCCCGCTCGCACTCCTGCTCCAGCGCGGCCGCATCGAGGTGGAAGGCTCGCAGCAGCCGCTGGTCGTAGGTCGGCGGGCCGTGGGCGGTGACCGCGCCCAACGCGAGCTCCGCCCGGCCGGGGGCGCCGATCTTGCGGGCCACCGCCACCCGCAGCGGCGCGCCCAGCGCGGCGGCGACCTCGGCGGCGACCGGCACGCCCCCGCGCGCCAACCCCAGCACCAGGGGGCGGTGCCAGTCGCGGCCGGTGAGGTGGCGGGCCAGGACCTGGCCCGCGTGGCGGCGGTCCCGGTAACGACCGGCCGCGCCGATGCCCGCCATCACGCGCCTCCCTCCGACCCCGAGGTGACCTGCTGCCACCCCCGAAGGTGCCCGCCGTGGCCGTAGCGGGAAACGTGGCTCAGTCGCGGAACGCCGAGACCCGCAGCAGCCGCAGCCGGTTGAGCGCCGCTGCCAGCTCGAACCGGCGCGGCACCGCGAAGTCGCCCACGTAGCGGGCGTCGACGGCCGCGACGCCGCGTTCGGCGACCTCGGCGCCGTAGCCGTCGAGGACCTCGGCCACGGTGCGGGTGCCGTCGAGCAGGCCCGAACGCGCGCACGTCACCAGCGCCAACCCGATCCCGGTGACCTGGGACGGGTCGACGATCTGCTCAACGGCGCGCAGTTCCACCGTCGACTCCCCCAGCGTCAGCGCGTCGGTGCCCCGCGCCCGCACCTTCGGGCGTTCGGTGGGGATCGACCGCGGGTCCGGCACCCGCCTGCGCACCGGGGGGAACTCGTCGGCTTCCCGGTTGCGGCCGGTGGGGGTCGCCGCGAGCGCCCGCGCCCGCTCGGTGACCTCCTTGGCCTGGTAGGAGTCCATCATCAGCACCCGGTCGGCGACGTCCATGTAGTCCCCGGATCCGCCCATCACCAGCACCGTGGAGACCCCGCGGGACCGCGACAGGGGGCGGATCAGGTCGAGGAACGGGGTCAGCGGTTCGGATTCCTTCGCCACCAGCGCCTGCATGCGGGCGTCGCGGATCATCAGGTTCGTCGCGGCGGTGTCCTCGTCGACCAGCAGCACTCCCGCGCCGGCCTCGACGGATTCGACGATGGAAGCGGCCTGCGAGGTGGAGCCGGAGGCGTTGTCGGTGGAGAAGTCCGCGGTGTCCGCGCCGGTGGGCAGGTGGCTCACGAACGGGCTCACGTCGACCCGGTGCACGCGGCGCCCGTCCTCGGCGCGGACCTTCACGGTGTCCTCGCGGGCCACGACCAGTTCGCGTCCGTCACCGGGCACGTGGTCGTAGACGCCGTTCTCCAGGGCCCGCAGCAGCGTGGACTTGCCGTGGAAGCCGCCGCCGACGATGAGGGTGATGCCCTCGCCGATGCCCATGCCGGTGATCTCGCCCCGGTTGGGCAGGGTGACGCGCACCCGCATCGACTCCGGTGAGGAGAACGGCACCGCGTCGGGCAGGGGGCGTTCGTCGACTCCGCTGGCCCGGGGCAGCACGGCCCCGTCGGCGACGAACGCCACCAGGTCGCGGGCGGCCAGTTCCTCCCGCAGCGCGTCGGTGTCCTCCACCGATTCCACGAACTCCCGCATCCGCTCCTGTTCGGCGGTGTCGTGGCGCAGTGCGGCCTCGACCATGTCGGGCAGCCGGTCGCACAGGGCGCGTTCGGCGGCGCGCCCGTCGATGCTGCGGCCCCGGCCGGGCAGGTCGATGCCCAGCCGCAACCGCACCCCACCATCGGGCAGCAGCTGGCAGGAACTGCGGTCGAGGACCTGCTGGCGCCCGGCGTCGACGCGCAGGTCGCTGCCGCGCAGCCGGTGCTCGGCGGCGCGCACCAGGAACCCGGCCAGCCCGCGCGCCCGCACCGGCGTGGACCACAGCTGTGGTGGTAGTGCGGCGGTGTCGGGGTGCACCCGCACTTCGCAGCGGCTCGCGGGCGCGTACGGGTCGGGCTGGACGCGCTGGACCTCCAGGTCGAACCCGTCGAACGACCAGGTGCCGGTGAGGGATTTGTAGCGGCCGTAGCCGGCGCCGTGCAGGTCGCGCAGGGCTGCGCGCAGTCCGTCGGCGTCGCGGGCACCGGTGTGGCCGGCGCCGCCGCGGCCGGTGGTGGTGCGGTGTTCGTGGCGGGGGTGCCCGTCGCGCCGGGGGCCGCCGGGGCCGCTGGATCGTTGTGCCATGGCACCGAGACGTACCGGACGTGCCGGTGATTATCCAATCGGGGGTGGCCAGATCACGGTTCGGCCACTGCGACCCGGCGAGAACGCGATCAAGCGGTTATCGTCGCTGCCCGCACGATCTTCGACGCTCCGTGATCTTGGTGATCGATCGGCGTGGGCGTCTGCCGCCCGGACGTCCCCCACCTAGGAGGCGAACCGCCGTGACCGTTCCCCGCACCCCGCTCCGATCCCGGCGCCGATCCCTGCTGTGCCGCGCGGTGGCGACCGCGCTGGGTGGTGCGCTGCTGGCCGGGTTCCCGCTGCCGGGTGCCGCCTCGCCCGGCGCGCCGCCCTCGCTCGACCGCGCCGACCCCGACGGGGCGTGGGCGGGCTACAGCGTGGGGCGCTCCTCGACCGCTGACACCGACCGCGCCGGGACGCGGGGCGCCGGGGTGGCCGGGATGGACGTCAGCGGACACCAGGGGGCGGTGGACTGGCCGCGCGCCTACGCCGACGGGGCCCGGTTCACCTACGTCAAGGCCACCGAGGGCATCGGGTTCACCAGCGACAGCTTCCTGCAGCAGTACGAGGGTTCGCACGCGGTGGGCATGACCCGCGGCGCCTACCACTTCGGGTTGCCCGACAGCTCCACCGGAGCCGAGCAGGCGCACTACTTCGTCGACCACGGCGGCGGCTGGATCCCGGACGGGCGCACGTTGCCGGGGGCCCTCGACATCGAATCCAACCCCTACGGCGAGATGTGCTACGGCCAGTCCCCGGAGCAGATCTCCGCGTGGATCGCCGATTTCAGCAACACCTACCTGTCGCGCACCGGCCGGTTCCCCGCGATCTACACCACGACGCGCTGGTGGGACCAGTGCACCGGCGCGAATCCGGACTTCGCGGTGAACAACCCGCTGTGGCTGGCGCGGTTCGCCCCGGACATGGGCCCGCTACCGGCGGGCTGGGCGTACCAGGCGATCTGGCAGTTCTCCAACGCCGGGGTGTTCCCCGGTGACCAGAACACCTTCAACGGCGACCCCGCCCAGCTGGAGCGTTTCGTCCTGTAACCCGGCACGCACGAGAAGAGGGGCGCGACGAGTACTCGTCGCGCCCCTCTCGCCGTCTTCCCGGCCTTCCCCCGTGGTCAGGGGCCGACGAGGTCTTCGGGGATGGGTTCGCTGTTGGCGATGGCGTCGAACATGCGCACCGCGTCCTGCTTGTCCCACACGATGACCGACTGGCCGCTGTCGGTCTCACCGAAGTCACCGAAGGGCACGGTGGTGGTGACACCGTTGCCGCCGCTGACGTCACCGAGCGCCTTGGCCAGCCAGAACAGGTGCCAGATGTGGTCGGAGTCGTTGAGCAGGAACGTGGTGCCCGCCGCGTTGGCCAGCGGCACCAGCCGGAACGGGTTGAACAGCGTCGCCGGGCTCATCGCCCGGTCCATCAGGGCCCCGAGCAGCTTGCGCTGGTTCTCGGCGCGCCCGAGGTCGCCACCGGCCACCGAGTAGCGGGCGCGCACGAAGCCCAGCGCCTGGGGCCCGTCGAGCTCTTGGCACCCGGCGGGCAGGTGCGCGTTGGCCATGTCGTCGTCCATCGGCTCGTCGAGGCAGATGTCGACGCCGCCTACGGCGTCGACCAGCGAGGAGAAGCCGCCGAGGCCGATTTCGGCGTAGTGGTCGATGTGTACGTCGGTGACCGTTTCCACGGTCTCGGCCAGCAGTTGCGGTCCACCGATGGCGAACGCCGAGTTGAGCTTGTCCCGGCCGTGGCCGGGGATCGGCACGTAGGAGTCGCGGGGCAGGCTGATCAGCGCCGGTTTCCCGCCACCGGTGGGGATGTGCACCAGCATCATGGTGTCGGTGCGGCGCCCGGCGGCGTCTCCGGCGGACAGTTCCTCGCGCTGGGACTCGTCGAGGCCTTCGCGGCTGTCGGAGCCCACCAGCAGCCAGTTCGTGCCGGGCGTGTCGGCGATGCGGCCCTCGTACTCCAGCGCGGGGGTGCGCTGCAGGAGGCTGTCGGTGTAGATGCCGAAGCCGACGACGACCAGCAGCAGCACCAGCAGCACGATGCCGATGCGCTTGGCCCAGTTCGGGCGCTTGCGCCTGGGTGGCGGCGGGGGCGGCGAGGCTCGCCGCGTGGGCGGTGGCTGCGGTGGTTGCGGCGGTGCGCCGCCGCCGTTGCGGCCGCGGGCGTAGTAGTCGTAACCGCCCTGCTGCGGCCGTCGGCCCCTCGGCGGATTCGCCGACCAATCACTCATGACCTTCACACCTGCGGAGTCGACTCACCGGCACGCTCCGTGCCGACCTGTGCGGTGCAGCATCCCAGAAGGTCTCCCGCCGGTGGCACACCGCTACCGCAACGGTATGGAAACCACCCGTCCGGCGCCGTCACCCGCCCCTGCCCGGGGCGCATCGGCAGGGAGATCCCGCACGTGGCGGACCCGGACAGCGAAAACGGGGTGCGGCGCGTGCGCCGCACCCCGTTCGCGGTCTCCGATCGCGGCCGGTCCGCTAGCCCGCGACGGCGGCGGCCACCGCCTCCGACCACAGGCCCACGGCGTCGTCGACCTGCTGGGAGTCGACGATCAGCGGCGGGATCATCCGCACCACGTTGCCCGCCGGGCCGCAGGTCAACAGCAGCAGGCCGCGTTCGGCGGCGGCGGCGTGCGCGCGGGCGGCGGTCGCGCCGTCCGGGGTGCCTTCGGGGGTGGTGAACTCGTTGCCGACCATGAGGCCCCGGCCGCGCACTTCACCGATCACGGGGTGTTCGGCGGCGACCTTGCGCAACCCTTCCTGCAGCCGCGCGCCCTGCTCGGCGGCGTTGTCGACGAGGTTCTCGTCGCGCACCACGTCGAGGGTGGCCAGTGCCGCGGCGGCGGCCACCGCGTTGCCGCCGTAGGTGCCGCCCTGCGATCCGGGCCAGGCCTTGCTCATCAGCGCGCTGGAGGCGGCGATGCCGGAGATCGGGAAACCGCTGGCGAGCCCCTTGGCGGTGATGAGGATGTCGGGTGTGATGGCGGAGTGCTGGTGTCCCCAGAACTTCCCGGTGCGCCCCACCCCGGTCTGCACCTCGTCGGCGATGAGCAGGATGCCGTGGCGGTCGGCGCGTTCGCGCAGCCCTTCCAGGAACGCGGCGGGCGCGGGGATGTAGCCGCCCTCGCCGAGCACGGGTTCGACGATGAACGCGGCGGTGTCCTTCGGGGACGTGACCGTCAGCAGCAGCTGGTCCAGCTCGGCCAGCGCGAAGCGCACCGCTTCGGCTTCCGACCAGCCGTGGCGGTAGGTCTCGGGGAACGGGGTGAACGCCACGCCCGGCATCATCGGCCCGATCCCGGCGCGCACCTTCACACCCGAGGTCGTCAGGGCCCCGGCGCCCATGGTGCGGCCGTGGAAGCCGCCTTGGAAGGCGACGATGGTCTGGCGCCCGGTGGCCTGGCGCGCCAGCCGCACCGACGCCTCCACCGCTTCGCTGCCGGAGTTGACGTAGAACATGCGGTCCAGGCCCGCGGGCAGGACGTCGCCGAGCCGTTCGGTGAGCTGGAGTAGCGGCCGGTGCATGACTGTCGTGTACTGGCCGTGGATCAGGGTCCCCACCTGGCGCTGCGCGGCTTCCACCACGCGCGGGTGGCAGTGTCCGGTGCTGGTCACCCCGATGCCGGCGGTGAAGTCGAGGTAGCGGCGTTCGTCCTCGTCGTAGAGGTAGACGCCCTGTCCGCGGGCGGCCAGCACAGGTGTCGCCTGCTGCAACACCGGCGAGAGCTCAGCCATGTTCGACTCCAAGCTGTCGTGTCCCGAATGTAGGATTGTTGACAATCGCGTGTGACATGCAACCATCACGACTGCGTCCTGTCCACCCGCCGACACGGAAGGCCCGCTGAACCGATGAGCACCACGAGCAGCTCCCCCGCAGGCACCGAGTCCGAAGAGGCCCGCGTCGTCGACGCAGCCCCCAAGCAGCTGCTCATCGGCGGCAAGTGGCGACCGGCCACCGGTGACCGCACCTACGAGGTCGAAGACCCCTCCACCGGTCGCGCGTTGTGCTCGGTCGCCGACGCCACCCCCTCCGACGGGCTCGCCGCGCTCGCCGCCGCCCACGAAGCCCAGGCGTCCTGGGCCAAGCACCCGCCGCGCGAACGCGGGGAGATCCTGCGCCGCGCCTACGAGCTGATCCAGCAGCGCCACGAGGACCTGGCGCTGCTGATGACGTTGGAGATGGGCAAGCCGCTGCCGGAGGCGCGCGGCGAGGTCACCTACGCCTCGGAGTTCTTCCGCTGGTTCGCCGAAGAGGCCGTGCGCATCGGCGGCGACTACGCCGTGGCGCCCAGCGGTTCCGGCCGGTTCCTGGTCACCCAGCAGCCGGTGGGCCCCACGCTGCTGATCACGCCGTGGAACTTCCCGATGGCGATGGGCACCCGCAAGATCGGCCCGGCCATCGCCGCGGGCTGCACGTCGGTGATCAAACCCGCCCACCAGACGCCGTTGTCGATGCTGGCGCTGGCGGAGATCCTGCAGGAAGCGGGCCTGCCCGACGGGGTCCTCAACGTGGTCACCGCGGTCGGTGCGGGCTCGGTGATGGAACCGATGATCCGCGACGGGCGGGCCCGCAAGCTGTCGTTCACCGGTTCCACGTCGGTGGGCCGCAAACTCATCGAGCAGTCCGCCGAGCAGGTCCTCAACGTGTCGATGGAACTCGGCGGCAACGCCCCGTTCCTGGTGTTCGCCGACGCCGACCTCGACGTGGCCGTGGACGGCGCGATGCAGGCGAAGATGCGCAACATCGGTGAGGCCTGCACCGCGGCCAACCGGTTCTACGTGCACGAAGACGTCGCCGAGGAGTTCTCCCGCAAGCTCGCCGACCGCATGGGGTCGCTGCGCATCGGCCGCGGCGTGCGCGACGACGTCGAGGTCGGGCCGCTGATCGACGCCACCCAGCTGGGCAAGGTCGACGAACTCGTCAACGACGCCGTGGGCCGCGGCGCGGAAGTCGTCGTCGGCGGCTCGGTCCACGGCGGCGAGGGCTACTTCTACCCGCCGACGGTCCTCAAGAACGTGCCACTGGAATCCCGCATGACCCGCGAGGAGATCTTCGGGCCCGTCGCCCCCATCAGCACCTTCACCGACGAGCAGACCGCCATCGACGAGGCCAACAACACCGAGTACGGCCTGGTGGCCTACGTCTACACCCAGGACCTGCACCGGGCGCTGCGCGTGTCCGAGGCGCTGGAGAGCGGCATGATCGGCCTCAACCAGGGCGTCGTGAGCAACCCGGCCGCCCCGTTCGGCGGGGTGAAGGCCTCCGGCCTGGGCCGGGAGGGCGGCAAGGTCGGCATCGACGAGTTCCTGGAGACCAAGTACATCGCCATCGGCGGCCTGTGATCCGCTGAGCCCACCGGCAGTGCCCCGCGCGTCCCTGCGAGCGCGGGGCACTGCGCCGTCCGGGCCCCGGCCGGTCTCGGGCGTGTGCGGGCGCGGCTACGGTGCGGGTCGCCATGGATCACGACACCGCCTCGCGCCACTACCGGGCGCTCATCGACGACCACCTGCGCGCGCCCGCGCCGGAGTCGGCCGCGTCGCTGTTCATCGAGCCCTTCCGTACGGCGCTGGTCGTCGAGGGCGCCGAGGACTCCGCGATCGAGGGAATGTTGTGGGCCGCGTGGGGGCCGGTGGTGCAGGCGGCCCGCCGCTCGCGGGCCGCGCAGCGCGATCTTCTCGACCTGCTCGACGCGATCCGGCGCCGCGCACCCCTGACCCGCGACGACGGCGACCGGTGCGTCATCTGGGGTGACCAGGTGGTGTTGACCGACCTGCCGTGCTTCGGCGCGCAGCTGCGCGAAACCTGGGACCTCGACGAGACGGGCTCCGAGCAGCAGGTGAACCTCAACGCCTTCGCCGCGCGGCTGACCGCGGCCGGCATCGACTTCTCCCGCTACGCGATCTGGACGCTGCGCGAGCACCTCGAGGACACCACACCCGCTGCGGATCTGGGCGCGGTGCTGGCGTGGCTCGGCCACTGCGGGCCGACGCTGGCCCAGTTGAGCCTGCGACCGGACCCGCCACCGGACCGGGGTCCGGCGCGGGTGGGGCCGCTGGGCAGGGCCGCGGGCGTCGACGCAGGAGGGTTCAGCCGGACGCGGTGGGCGTTCTGGCGCGGCAGGCTCACCGAACTGGCCCGCGGTGACGGCGCGGTCGCCGAGCAGGCGCGCACGGCCCTGCGCCACATGCCCCCGCTGGAGACCACCACCTGACCGTGGCCGCTGACCGGTTCCTCGCCCTCTGACCGTTGCGATCAGGCCGGTGAGCCGGGGTTGTCGGCGAGCCGGGGCGGGTAGTCCACCGGCGATTCGGGACGGGCGTTATCACCATCTGGAGCAGCGATTGCCGCAGACGGTCGCGCGCGATCGAATCGGCGCGGGGGCGCACGACGCGGTGCGCCTGATCCGCACCCCGCCACTCGACGGGCGTCCTCGCGCGGCGAGGGCATGCCAGGAGGGACGTTCGATGACCGAGACATCCACAGCGCTGCGCACCATGATCTCGCCCGGCCGCTACGTGCAGGGCCGCGGCGCGCTCGACTCGCTGGGTTCCTACGTGGTGAAGCTGGGGCGGCGGCCGCTGGTGCTGGCCGATGACGTGGTGCGCGGGCTGACCGAATCCGCGATCACCCGCTCGTTCGAGGACGTGGGCCTGCCGGTGGTGTTCGAGCGGTTCAACGGGATGCCCACGGCCGCCGAGAGCCGCCGGGTCGCCGGGGTGCTGCGCGAACGGGACTGCGACGTCATCGTCGGCGTCGGTGGTGGCGCGCCCATCGACACCGCGAAAGCCGCCGCCGACGACACCGGGCTGCCCGTGGCCAGCGTGCCGACGGTGGCCTCCACCGACGCGCCGTGCTCGGCGCTGTCGGTGGTCTACACCGAGCAGGGCGCGTTCGAGTCGTACCGGTTCTACAGCAGCAACCCGCAACTGGTCCTGGTCGACACCTTGCTGGCCGCGAGTGCCCCGGCTCGTTTCCTCGTCGCCGGGGTCGGGGACGCGCTGGCCACCTGGATCGAGGCCCGCGCGGTGGAGCAGTCCAACGCCGCCACGATGGCCGGGGGCGCGGCGACCCGCGCGGGGCGGGCGTTGGCGAAGCTGTCCTGGGACATCCTGTGGGAATCGGCGATCCCCGCGGTGCGCGCGGTCGAGCACGGCATCGTGACCCCCGCGGTGGAGGCGGTCGTGGAGGCCAACACGCTGCTGTCGGGGCTGGGTTTCGAATCCGGTGGGCTCGCCGCCGCGCACGCCGTGCACGACGGGCTCACCGCCGTGGACCACACCCACGGGCTCGCCCACGGGCAGAAGGTCAACATCGGGTCGATCACCCAGCTGGTCCTGGAGGGCCGCCCGGCGCGCGAGATCCACGACTTCATCGAGTTCACGACCCGCGTGGGCCTGCCCACCACGTTGACCGAGGCCGGGTTGGGCGGTGTCCAGGACTCGGTGCTGCGCACCGTCGCCGAGGCCGCCACGGCCCCGGCCGAGACGATCCACAACCTGCCGTTCCCGGTGACCGTGGACGACGTCGTCGACGCCCTCAAGGCCGTGGAGGTCACCGGCCGCGCGGTGCGCGCCGAAGCGGGACTGCCCGAGCCGGTCGCGCCCGCGCACTGATTCACCGGGCGCCTGGTGCGCGGAGAACACCGCGGCCGATGACGGCCCGCGATGATCACAGCGCACCAGGCCCCGGGTGCCGCGGGGTCGGGTCAGGCGACGGGGTCGGCCTCCGACAGCAGCGGCGTGAACGCGTTGAGGCGTTCCAGCGCGTCGTTCATGTGCGCTTCCAGCCGGGCCAGCAGCAGCGCCTCGTCACCGGACTCGATGGCGTCGACGAGGCCGCTGTGCTCGTCGACGAGGGTCTGCGGGTCGGCGGTGTACTTGTCCTGCAGCGCGGTCAGGCACATCCGCTTCTCCACCAGCAGCGTCTGAGCCATCCGCTGCAGCCGCGGACTGCCCGAGACCCGCACCAGGGTTTCGTGGAACTCCTGGTCGGCGTCGCTGAGCTCGATCGCGTCGCCGCGGCCCGCGGCCGAGACGATGCGGGCCTGGGCGGCGGTGAGCTCCGCGACCGCCTCCACCCGGTGGTGGCGGATGATGCGTTCGCACGCGGCGCGTTCCACCGCCAGGCGCGCCAGGTAGATGTCGGTGACGTCGTCGGCGTCGAGCGTCGTCACGAACAGGCCGCGGTGCGGTTCGCTGTGCAGCAGCCCTTCCTGCACGAGCCGCTGCATCGCCTCCCGAAGCGGGCCGCGGCTCACCCCGAGCCGCGACGCCAGTTCGGCCTCGCCCATCTGGCTGCCCGGTGGCAGCGACCCGTACATGATCGCCGACCGCAGCTGGTCGGCCACGATCGCGGCGGTCGATTTCCGCTGCACCGGCTCTAACTCGCCGTGCTGGTTCTGCTCGTCGACTCCGAGCACCGACACCATCTCCTCATCGAGTTCTCAGCGCGGAGCGGCTCCCCCGAGCTCACCCCTGTCCGGGCCGGCCTGCCGGAACAACGTGCCCAGGCCCTCGTGGGGTCCCGGGTCACCGGCCAGCCGAAGCACTTCCCACGCGCTGACCTGGTTGGCGGTCAGCACCGGTTTGCCCAGGCGCTGCTCCAGCTCGTCGAGCCACGCCGCGGTGTGCAGCGCGGTGTCGGGCATCAGCAGTGCCTGCGCGGTCGGATCGTCGTTGGCCGCTGCGAACTCCAGCACCTGCTCGCGGGTCAACGTGCCGACCTCCGCGGCGGTGACGATGCCGCGGCTGGACAACCTGGTCACCTCGATCCCGCCGTGTGCCAGGAAATCGGCGAACCGGTCGGCCACGTCGGCCGGATAGGTCGCCGCCACCGCCACCCGGTCCAACCCGAGGCGCGCCGCGGCGTGCACGAACGCGAACGACGTGCTCGACGTGGCCAGACCGGTGACGGCCTGCAACTTCTCGACCTGGTCGCGGGCGCCTTCCCAGCCGAAGACGAAGCTGCCGCTGGTGCACGCCCAGATCACGGCCTGCACCCCGCGGGTCAGCAGTTCACGGGCCCCTTCGGCGAGGACCTCGGCGGAACCGACGTCGAGCAGCGCGTCCACTCGATGCGCGTCCTCCCGCATCAAGGTGTGCACCAGCGGCAACGAGATCCCGCCGCCGAGCAGGCGTTCCAGGGCCGGGTAGTCGTCTTCGGCGCTGTATCCGGGGTAGAGAATCCCTGCGGTGATCGACACCGGCAGCTCCCTCCTTGATTCGTTCCCGCGACCCGCCATGGACCAGGGGTTGCGGGGGCGAACGACACCGGACCGGCGGTCAATTGTCGACAATGTTACCGCACGGTTCGGTGCCGCCCGCAGTGGTGGACATGCTTTCGTAATTCGATCGACACGGTCACGGAATGTGAACCGCGCAGCTCAGGCGGCCGGAACGTCGAACGCCCCCACCAGGCGCTGCTGCGGGGCCACCGCCGGTAACCCCATCGTGCGCAGCGCCGCCCACATCGTGACCTGGTTCGCCGTCAACACCGGTTTGCCCAGTTCCTGCTCCAACGGGCCGATGATGTCGTAGGTCGGCAGGTTCGTGCAGCTGATGAACATCGCCTCCGCATCCGGGCGGTCCGCCGAACGCACGATGTCCACGACCTGGCGATAATCGACCTTCCAGATGCGCCCGAGCAGGCCCAGGCCCACGCTGGTGACCACCTCGACGTCGTGCTCACCGAGGAAACCCACCAGCCGCTCGGTCACGTTCTCCACGTACGGCGTCGCGATCGCCACCCGCCGCACCCCGAGCACCCCCAGCGCCTCCACCAGCGCACCCGAGGTCGTCACCGCCGCCGGAGCACCGGCCTCCCGCATCACCGTGGTCAGGTTGCGCTCCCCGGCCGCGCCGTCGACGAAACTGCCCGACGCGCACGCGTAGGCCACCACCTCCGGCTCCGGTGACAGCAGGTCGCGGGTGGCGCTGTGCACCGCGGCCTCGTCCGAGATCAACGACGCCATCTCCACCGTCATCGGCACCGGCACGAACGCCGTGCGCGTCACGTACAACGTCACGTTCTCCGGCGCCCAGCGCCACAACTCGCGGTCCATCGCCAGGTCGAACGGCGCGACCACGCCCACGCCGCGCTGCGGGGCGGGACCCGACACCGCCCCCAGGAAGTCCTCCGGCGCCATGCCACGGCCCCCGGTCAACCGGAGTGGCGTTCGTAGCGCAACCGCTCACCGACGCTGCCGGAACGCCACACGTCGTTGCAGGCCTCCGCGAACGCGCCGAGGTTGTCCACGATCGACCCGTAGACGTTGCCCGGCACCCAGCCCACGTCGCCGTTGAGCAGCAGGTTGTTGCGCCCGTAGAAGATCGCCAGGTCGATCACGCCCGGCAGGGCCTCGATGTCCTTCTCCTCCTTGAACTCGCGGTCGAGCATCCCGCTGTCGAAGGAGAAGTACACGAGGTCACCGGGGATCGGCGTCACCGTCGGGTTCTCCTGGCCCGGTTCCCGCTCGGCGAAGCGGGGGACCATGGTGTAGATCTCGTTGCGCGCGTACTTCGCGTGATGCACCGGACCGGCCTGCGGCAACGACTGCCACACGGCCTCGCAGGTGCGGGGGGCGTCCTTGTCCAGCAACTCCGCCACGCAGGACACGCCACGCTTCTCCAGCGTGATCGACAGGTACCTGGGCATCGTGAAATCCGTTCCATGAGAGGGCGAGCAGATGTGGATCGGTCTCCGCGGTCTCGGCTCGCGGCCACCAGCGGTGGCCACGCCGTGCCCTGCCCAGGGCCGAAGACCCGCCTCGCGGGCCGGCACGCCGACAGGCTCCGGCCCCACCGCGAGATACCTGCGGATTGTTGACAATCCTACGAGCGCTTCCTAGCGTGTCAATCCCCGGCCGCCGACGGCCCGGAGAGACACCGCGACGACGCGCGAACCGCTACCCGCCCACCTCCGAAGGCCAGGTCATGACCGACAACACCCCCACCGTCGTCGTCCTCCACGGGGGCGAACCGCCCCCCGCCATGGACCGCATCGCAGGCGTCGCCGAACTCCGCGCCACCACCGAAGACGGACTCGCCGACGCACTGCCCGGCGCCGACGTGCTGTTCGTGTGGGACTTCCGCTCCGACGCCGTCGCCGAAGCCTGGCACCACGCCCAGGACCTGCGCTGGGTCCACGCCGCCAGCGCCGGAGTCGACCGGCTGCTGTTTCCCGCCCTGCTCGACTCCGACGTCGCCCTCACCAACTCCCGCGGCGTGTTCGACGGGCCCATGGCCGAATACGTCCTGGCCACCGTGCTCGCCTTCGCCAAAGACCTCCACACCAGCGTCCGCCTGCAAGACCAGCGGCAATGGCGCCACCGCGAAACCGAACGCATCGCGGGCAAACGCGCCCTCGTCGTCGGCACCGGCCCCATCGGACGCGCCATCGCAGGCCAGCTCACCGCCGCCGGACTCCACGTCGAAGGCGCCGGACGCGTCGCCCGCGACCACGACCCCGACTTCGGCACCGTGCACGCCTCCGACGACCTCCACGGCGTCCTCGGCGACCACGACTACGTCGTGCTCGCCGCACCCCTGACCGACCAGACCCACGGGCTCATCGACGCCGAGGCCCTCACCGCGCTCAAACCCACCGCACGCCTGATCAACGTCGGCCGCGGCGAACTCGTCGTCCAACCCGACCTCGTCGAAGCACTCGAAGCAGGCCGCCTCGCCGGCGCCGCCCTCGACGTGTTCGACACCGAACCCCTCCCCGAAACCTCCCCCCTGTGGGAGATGCCGAACGTCCTGATCTCCGCGCACATGTCCGGCGACACCATCGGCTGGACCACCGAACTCGTCGAACTGTTCCTGGACAACCTGCGCGGCTACGCCCAAGGCGGCGCACTGCGCAACGTGGTGGACAAACAACGCGGCTACGTCAGCGGAACGGAGCGCAAGCGATGACCTCGACCCCCCATGCCGACACCCCACCGGCCGCGCCCGCCGAAACCACGGCGGCCGACCTCACCGCCACCGAGATGCTCCACGGCTTCGCCCACGGCGAACTCTCCCCCGTCGAAGCCACCGAAGCCACCCTGCGCCGCATCGACCAGGCCGACGGCGCCGTCAACGCCTACTGCCTCGTCGACGCCGACCGCGCACTCGACCAGGCCCGCGCCTCCGAAGCCCGCTGGGCCCGCGGCGAACCCGACGGCCGCCTCGACGGCGTCCCCACCTCCATCAAGGACATCTTCCTCACCCGCGACTGGCCCACCCTGCGCGGCTCCCGCACCGTCGACCCCGCGCAACCCTGGACCGCCGACGCCCCCGCCGTGGCACGGCTGCGCGAGCACAACGCCGTGTTCGTCGGCAAGACCACCACCCCCGAACTCGCCTGGAAAGGCGTCACCGACAACACCCTCACCGGCATCACCCGCAACCCCTGGAACCCCGAGCGCACCCCCGGCGGCTCCAGCGGCGGCGCCGGTGCCGCCGTCGCCCTCGGCATGGCACCCCTGGCCATCGGCACCGACGGCGGCGGATCCGTGCGCATCCCCGCGGCCTTCTGCGGCATCTACACCATCAAACCCACCTACGGCCGCGTCCCGCACTTCCCCGCCAGCCCCTTCGGCACCATGGCCCACGCCGGGCCGATGACCACCACCGTCACCGAGACCGCGCTCATGCTCGACGTGCTCAGCGGCCCCGACAGCCGCGACTGGTCCGCGCTCGAACCACCCGCGCACTCCTTCCTCGACGGACTCGACGACGGCGTGCAAGGCCTGCGCATCGCCCTGAGCCCCGACCTCGGCTTCGCCACCGTCGACCCCGAAGTCGCCGACGCCGTCGCCCGAGCCGCCCAAGTGTTCACCGAACTCGGCGCCACCGTCGAACACGCCGACCCCGGATTCAGCGACCCCGTCGCCGACTTCCACGTCCTGTGGTTCTCCGGCGCCGCCAAATCCGTCGCCCACCTCACCGACGCACAACTCGCACTGCTCGACCCCGGCCTGCGCGAGATCGTCGACGAAGGCCTCACCTACTCCGCCCAGGACTACCTCGAGGCCACCAACACCCGCATGGCCCTGGGCCAGCGCATGGGCGCCTTCCACGACACCTACGACCTGCTGCTGACCCCCACCGTCGGCATCGCCCCGTTCGAAGCCGGCGCCGAAGCACCCGCCGCAGCCGCCTCCCCCCGCTGGACCGGCTGGACCCCGTTCACCTACCCGTTCAACATGACCCAGCAGCCCGCCGCGAGCGTGCCCTGCGGATTCACCAGCGACGGACTGCCCATCGGGCTGCAGATCGTCGGACCCCGCCACAGCGACGCGCGCGTGCTGCGCGCCTCCCGCGCCTACGAACAAGCCCACCCCTGGAGCCGCCCCCGGCGGTGAACCGAACCGAACCGGTGGGACAACCGCTGGTTCTTCCCGCAACGCGACAGCGCCCGTGGCCCCACGCCACGGGCGCTGTCGCGTGAGAACCCCGGCCCGGACTCCGCATCGGCACCGGGCTCCTCGACACGCGGCGAGAACATCAGCTGCCGCCGCCATCGACGGCGAACTCGCTCGGCCTGAAGGTGCCAGAGCGCCCGTACGCAAGCGGATCCGGACATCACCTCAGCGCAGCGGAATCCCGGTCATCGCGGGTGTCCGGCTCGCACCGGGAGCGCGCTGCGAAGGGAGCCCTGCGTTCACCGCCGCGCTTCAAGCCACGGTCAGCATGCCCGCGACGGTCACCGACGTGATCAGCACCGTCGACCCGACGCCGAGCAACAACGCCCTCGGGCCCGTTCGCACCAAGCCGCGCACCCGCACCGAGGTGCCCAGCGCGAACAACGCGGCCGCCAGCAGCACCGTCGTGGCCTCCCGGGCCACCTCCAGCACCGAACCCGGCACCAGCCCGGTGCTGCGCACCGCCATCGCCGCCAAGAACCCCACCACGAACAACGGCAACAACGGCACCCGCCGACCCTCACCACCACCACCACCGCGGCGACGGCGGAGCAGACCGATGCCCGCGACCAGCGGCGCCAGCAGCACCACCCGGCCGAGCTTGACCACCACCGCCACCGACACCGCCGCCGCACCCGCCGGGGACGCCGCCGCCACCACCTGCGCCACCTCGTGCACGCTGCCCCCGGCGACCCGGCCCAGCAGCTCCGGCCCCACACCCCACATCCCGCCCAGCAGCGGCAGCAGCACCATCGACAACGACCCGAACACCGTCACCAACGCCACCCCCGTGGCCACCTCCTCGTCCTCGCGGTCCACCACGCCCTCCACCGCCGCGATCGCCGACGCCCCGCAGATCGAAAACCCCGTCGCCACCAGCAGCGACAACCCCCGCGACACGCCCAGCGCACGCCCCAGCAGCACCGTGCCCGCGAACGTCACCACCACCGCGGCCACCACCACGCCCACCGTCGCCGCCCCCAACTCCAGCACCTGCCCCACCGCCAGCTGCAACCCCAGCAGCACCACACCCGCCCGCAACACCACCCTCGACACCCACGCCAACCCCGGCGCCGCCGCACCCGGACACCCCGGCACGTTGCCGACCACCACACCCAGCGCCACCGCCGCCGTCACCAGCCCCACACCCGGCACCAGCGATGCCACCGCCGACGCCACGACCACCGCACCGACCGTCACCACGATCCCGGGCAACCGCCCCGGCACGGCCCGCACGACACCCGGCCCGGCGCTCATCGACATCCGCATGACCCGACCCTCGCCGCCCGGCCACCGACTGCGGTAGCCGGAAACCACGCAGGTCCTCATAACCGCAGTGCATGACCAGCCCCCCACCGCAGGCCACAGAGCTACAGTCGCTGCATGGCCGACCCCGACCCGACGTCCCTGCGGCTACTAGTGCTGCTCAGCGAACTCGGCAGCATCGGCGCCGCCGCCGCCCAACTGCGCATGAGCCAACCCTCCGCCAGCAAACGCCTCAGCAGCCTCGAACGCGGACTCGGCCTGCACCTCGTCGAACGCACCCGCCGCGGCGCCACCCTCACCCCCGCAGGCGACACCGTCCTCGACCACGCCCGCCACGTCCTCACCGAACTCGACGCCCTCACCGCGGGCGTCCACGCCCTGCGCGCCCGCCACCAGCAACGACTCCGCGTCGCCGCCAGCATGACCATCGCCGACTACCTCGCGCCGCGCTGGCTCACCACCCTGCGCACCGCCTTCACCGGACTGCGCATCCAACTCGACAGCGCCAACTCCGCCGCCGTCACCGAAGCCGTCCGCCACGACCGCGCCGACCTCGGCTTCCTCGAAACACCCGACGTCCCCGACGGCCTGTCCGTGCGCTACCTGACCCTCGACCGCATGACCGTCGTCGTCCCACCCGCACACCCCTGGACCCGACGCCGCACACCCCTCGGCCCCGCCGAACTCGCCGCCACGCCCCTCATCGTCCGCGAACACGGCTCCGGCACCCGCGAAACCCTCGAACGCGCACTCGCGAACACCACCACCGCACCCGCCGAACCACTGCTCGAACTGCACTCCACCACCGCCGTGCGCAACAGCGTCGTCGCCGGAGCCGGCCCCGCCGTGCTCAGCGCCCTCGCCGTCGACTCCGACCTGCGCACCGGGCAGGTCACCGAAATCCCCGTCGCCGGACTCGACCTGCACCGCCCCCTGCACGCCGTGTGGCGCGCCGGACACCGCCTCACCGGCCCCGCCGCAGCACTCCTGTCCACCGCCCTCAGCGACACCGCCTGAACCCGCCCCCCTCGCACGTCACCACTCGATGCACGCGCCGGTTGCAAAACGGCCATTGTCATTGCAACGAGGCGCACGCAGACTGAGCCGATCAACGACCGGCGCGGGTCGACCGTGAACCGAGGAGCCCCCATGACGTCGCAACCCGTGCCCGAACGAACCGGGCTCCAAAGAGTCGTCGCCGCCTCCATGGCAGGCACCGTCGTCGAGTGGTACGAATTCTTCCTCTACGGCACCGCCGCCACCCTCGTGTTCAGCAAACTGTTCTTCCCCGCAGGCGGCAACGAACTCGACGCCATCCTCGCCGCCTTCGTCACCTACGCCGTCGGCTTCGCCGCACGCCCCCTCGGCGGACTCGTGTTCGGCCACTTCGGCGACAAGTACGGCCGCAAAACACTCCTGCAAGTCAGCCTCATCATGGTCGGCATCGCCACCTTCGCCATGGGCTGCATCCCGTCCTTCGACACCATCGGCTACCTCGCCCCCGCCACCCTCGTCGTCCTCCGCTTCATCCAAGGCATCGCCGTCGGCGGAGAATGGGGCGGCGCCGTCCTGCTCGTCGCCGAACACAGCCCCGACGACAAACGCGGCTTCTGGGCCAGCTGGCCCCAAGCAGGAGTCCCCATGGGCAACCTGCTCGCCACCCTCGTCCTGCTCGGCCTCACCACCACCCTCACCGACCAAGCCTTCCTCGCCTGGGGCTGGCGCATCGCCTTCTGGCTCTCCGCCGTCATCGTCCTCATCGGCTACTACGTGCGCACCCGCATCACCGACGCCCCCATCTTCACCGCCGCACAAACCGAAGCCGCCCGCACCCACGCCCCCACCTACGGCGTGTTCGAAGCACTCCGCCGCTACCCCCGCGGCGTCCTCACCGCCATGGGCCTGCGCTTCGGCGAAAACCTCATGTACTACCTGCTGGCGACCTTCTCGATCACCTACCTCAGCGTCGTCGTCGGCAAGACCACCACCGGCATCCTCTGGCTGATGCTGCTCGCCCACCTCATCCACTTCGCCGCGATCCCCCTCGTCGGCGCACTCGCCGACCGCATCGGACGACGCCCCGTCAGCGCACTCGGCGCCGCACTCACCGCCACCTGGGGCTTCTTCGCCTTCCCCATGATGGACACCGGACACGACCCGACCATCCTCGCCGCGATCACCATCGGCCTGCTCTTCCACGCACTCATGTACGCCGCACAGCCCGCGATGATGGCCGAAATGTTCCCCACCCGGATGCGCTACTCCGGCATCTCCCTCGGCTACCAGGTCACCTCGATCGTCGCCGGCTCCCTCGCCCCCATCATCGCCGTCGCCCTGCTCGACACCTACGGCAACTCCACCCCGATCTCCACCTACCTCGCCGCAGGCGCCGCCATCACCCTCATCGCCGTCGCCTGCGCCCGCGAAACCCGAGGCACCTCACTCCACGACCTCGACCGCCTCGACGACCAACGCACCGCCGCCACCACCTGAGCGCACCCGCTCACCCGTCCCACGCCGACATCACGTGCTTGATCCGGCTGTACTCCTCCAAACCGAACCGCCCGAAATCCCGCGCCGACGCCGAATGCTTGAACCCCGAATGCGGCATCTCCGCCACCAACGGCCGATGCACGTTCACCCACACCGTGCCCGCCTGCAATGCCCGCGACATCCGCAACGCCCGCGCATGATCACGCGTCCACACGCTCGCCACCAACCCGTAACGCACCCCGTTGGCCAACGCCACCGCCTCGGCCTCCGAACCGAACCGCTGCACCGTCACCAACGGCCCCAGCACCTCGTGCTGCACCAACTCATCACCCTGCTCCACATCGGCCACCACCGTCGCCTCGTGGAAGAACCCACGCCCACCCCGACGACGACCACCGGCCACCACCCGCGCATGCTCCGGCAACCGCTCCACGTACCCCGCCACCAACTCCAACTGGCCCGCGCTGTTGAGCGGACCGAACGCCGCATCCGGATCCTGCGGCGGCCCCGGACGCAACACCCCCGCCTGCTCCGCCAACGCCGCCACCAACTCCTCGTAAACCCCAGGACCCGCCAACACCCGGCTCACCGCCGTGCAGCTCTGCCCCGCATCCCCACCGAACGCCGACGCCGCGATCCCCCGCGCCGCCCGCCGCACATCCGCATCGTCGAACACCACCGCAGGCGCCTTCCCACCCAACTGCAGATGCGCCCGCTTCAAATCCGCCGCCGCCGAACCCGCCACCTCCATGCCCGACCGCACCGTCCCGGTGATCGAGAACATCCCCGGCACCTCGTGCGCCACCATGGCCCGACCGCTGTCCCGATCACCGCACACCACGTTCAACACCCCCGACGGCAACACCTCCGCCGCCAACTCCGCCAACAGCACCGCACTGACCGGAGTCGTCTCCGCCGGCTTGAACACCACCGCGTTGCCCGCCGCCAACGCAGGCGCCACCCGCGCCACCGCCAGCAACAACGGATGCGTCCACGACGCGACCTGCGCGCACACCCCGATCGGCTCCCGACGCGCGAACGACGTGCACCCCTGCTCGTACTCCCCCGCCGCGCCCGCCTCCTGCAACCGCGCCGCACCCGCGTAGAACCGCAGCAGATCCACCGCCCGCGGCAACTCCGCCTCCCGCACCACCGCCCACGGCTTGCCCGTGTTCCGGCACTCCGCCACCACGAACCGCTCCGCGGACTCCTCCACCAGGTCCGCCCACCGCAACAACGACCGCTGCCGCTGCCCCGGCGTCGCCACCGACCACCGCTCGAACGCCGACGCCGCGACGCCCATCACCTCATCGACATCGGTCCACCGCGTCAGCGGAGCACTCCCGTACTCCTCCCCGCTGCTGGGATCGACCAACGGCAACGCCTCCCCCGACACCGCCCCCGCACGAACCCCGCCCACGACGTTCCGCAGCTCCAGCGCAGTGGACACACGACCTCCTCCGACCGACGAAACCGATCACGCCGACCCTAACCGCGCCGCACAGCCCCGCAGCTCAGCCGCGCCGCGACCGGCACCACCACTGCCCCGCGGTACCCACCGCCAGCAGCACCACCACCGGCACGAACGCCCACCGGTACGCCGCCATCGCGGGCAACCCCGACACGACCTCCAGCACCGCACCCACGAACACCTGGATCAGCACGGCCGCCAGGAACCCGCCCATGTTCACCACACCCGAAGCGGCCCCCGACCGGTGCACCGCGTTGGCCTCCCGCGCACCGTCGAACGCCAGCATCGCCGCGCCACCACCGAAACCGAGCACGCCCAGCACCACCACCAGCAGCGGCGCGCCCAGCACACCCGGCCACGCCACGATCACCACCCACGCCAGCACGACCAGCACCGACATCGCCAACGTGTAGCGCTCCCGCCGACGCGGCCTGCCCGCGATCCACTGGCTGGCCACCAGCGAACCCGCGATGAACCCGACCGCCGACACCAGCAGCAGCGCACCCGCCGAACCACCGGGCACGCCCTGCGCGCCCGTCAGCCACGGCGCACCCCACAACGTCGTGATCGCCAAGAACTGCGACAGCAGCACGAAGTGCACCCAGAACGCGTGCTTCGTCCCGCGCTGCGCCACCACCAGCCGCAACGTGCGCCCGATCCGCTCCCCCACGTCACCGGTGGCCGCCGCGACCGCACCCGCCGGACGATCCCGGATCACGCCCCCGGCCACCACCGCCAGCAACGCCGTCAGCACCGCCGCGCCGAGGAACGTCGACGTCCACCCGAGCCCGTGCAGCGCCGACGTCAACGGGACCGTGGACAACACCTGCCCGAGACCACCCACCAGGCCCGTCAACGCCGCGACCCGGCCGTAGCGCTCCGCCGGGAACCACTGCGCCGCGACCCGCAGCACGTTGGTGAACATGAACGCGTCGCCGATGCCGATGAGCACCCGGCCGGCGACCCCGCCCAGGATCGACCCGCTCACCGCGAACACCGCCGAGCCCACCGCCAGCGCGACCACACCTCCGGTGATGACCCGGCGCGGCCCCATCCGGTCCGCCAGCAGACCCGACGGCACCTGCAGCACCAGGTAGACGCCCAGCTGCAACGCCGAGAACAGCGCCAGCACCCCCGGGCCCGCGGAGAACCGCACCAGCGCGTCGGGTGCGGCGACCCCGAGGCTCGCGCGGTGGAACAGCGCCACGAAGTAGCACGCCGCGCCCACGCCCCACACCAGCCACGCACCGCGCGGCGGCGCGACCGACCTCGCCGCTGACCGATCTCCGGCAACACCGACCGACACCGGAACACCCACCTTCCTCGACTTGTATCCACCATAGATACAAGATGCGGATCAGTACTATGGGCGCGTGTCGAGCGCAACACCGGAACCCCGGACCGGACCAGCCACCGAACCCGCCTCGGCGGGCACCGGGCCGCCAGCCGCCGATCGGGCGTACCAGCACGTCAAAGCGGGACTGCTCGACGGCACCTACCCCGACGGCCACCTGCTGTCCGAAGGCGAGGTCGCCACCGCGCTGAACATGTCCCGCACCCCGGTGCGCGAGGCCTTCCTCCGGCTGCAGACCGAAGGCTTCCTGCGGCTCTACCCCAAGCGCGGAGCCCTCGTCGTCCCGGTCACCCCCACCGAAGCCCGCGCCGTGCTCGAAGCCCGCCTCGCCCTGGAGAGCTTCGCGATCGACAAGCTCGCCACCGAAGGCCCCGAAGCGATGGCCACCGTGGGCCGGGAACTCACCGCGCACCCCGCCTGCGACAGCAGCGCCCTGAGCGCCTCGGAGATGCACGAGACCGACCGCGACTTCCACGCCCGGCTAGTCGCCGCCGCCGCGAACCCCATCGTCGACGACCTCTACACCGCCCTGCGCGACCGCCAGCTGCGCATCACCGCCGGAGCCCGCACCCAGGACTGGCAGCCGCACATCAACCACCAGCACACCCAGGTCGCGGCAGCGCTGCGCGACGGCGAGGCCGCGACGGCGAAGACGCTGCTGCGCGGTCACCTGCTGGGCGTGCTGCACGCGCTCGGCGTCGCCGGCGGCCCGATGCTCGAAGACCCGGCCTGAACCTTCACGAGCGCTCACCGTCTCGGCTCGGTGTTTTCTTGATCTTTAGATCGTTAATTTCACTCGACACTGAAATAATCGTGCTAATAAACTCATCCGGGCAAAAGAGTGGGCGGCGCGAACGCCGCCCACTCGGCCGGGCCTCGGCCCGGAACTACCTCACGCCGGGGACGTGCCGCCCGCCGGCGGCTGCCCGAGAGCTCCCGTCTCCCCGCTGATCGCTTGGGGCGCCTGCGGCCCGCCGGACAGCGCCTGGCCGCCCGAGAGCCCGGACGTGGCGCTCGGGACCTCCTTGCGCGCCACCTCCTCCGCGGCCCGGACCGCTTCGGCGACCTCCGGGTTCGACGAGGTGTCGAACCACGCGGCCACCGACTCCTCCTCGTCCTCCGGGCGGTCGGTGGGCGGCTCCTCCTTCGGCGGCTCGTAGCGGAACGTGCCGTCCTCCCCCGGCGCGCCGAGCATGCGGGCGAAACCCTCCAGCGACTTGTTGAAGTCGCTGGGCACCACCCACACCTTGTTCGCGTCCCCCTGCGCCATCTGCGGCAAGGTCTGCAGGTACTGGTACGCCAGCAGCTCCGGGGTGGGCTTGCCGCGCTTGACCGCGGCGAACACCTTCTCGATCGCCTTCGCCTGCCCCTGCGCCTGCAGGTAGCGGCTGGCCCGCTCGCCCTGGGCGCGCAGGATGCTGGACTGGCGCTCACCTTCGGCGTCGAGGATCGACGCCTGCTTGGCGCCCTCCGCGGCGAGGATCTGGGACTGCTTCTGCCCTTCCGCGGTCTTGATGGCCGATTCCCGCGCGCCCTCGGCGTTGAGGATCATCGCGCGCTTCTCCCGGTCGGCGCGCATCTGCTTCTCCATCGAGTCCTTGATGGACGGTGGCGGATCGATGGCCTTGAGCTCGACCCGCGCGACCCGGATGCCCCAGCGCCCGGTCTCCTGGTCGAGCACGCCGCGCAGCTGCGTGTTGATCTGGTCGCGGGAGGTCAGCGTCTCCTCCAGGCTCATGCCGCCGACGACGTTGCGCAGCGTCGTCGTGGTCAGCTGCTCCACGCCGATGATGTAGTTCGAGATCTCGTAGACCGCCGACCGCGAATCGGTGACCTGGAAGTACACGACGGTGTCGATGGACACCGTCAGGTTGTCCTGGGTGATCACGGGCTGCGGCGGGAAGGACACCACCTGCTCGCGCAGGTCGATCTTCGCCCGCACCCGGTCCAGGAACGGCATCAGGAAGTTCAGGCCCGGAGCGGCGACGGTGCGGAACCGGCCCAGCCGCTCGATCACCGATGCTTGCGCCTGCGGCACCACCAGCACCGACTTGGCCACCACGACGATCACCAGCAGTACTACGACCACCAGCACGATCAATCCAGGACCCACTTCGCCCTCCAGTTCACGGTTGCGCCGACACGATGGCGGTGGCGCCGGAGATCTCCATCACCAGCACCGTCGTGTCGGTCTCCAAGACTTCGGCCTCGTCGAGCGTGCGGGCCGACCACACGTCACCGTCGATGCGGACCCGGCCACCGCGGTGGTCCACGGTGGACACCACGGTCGCCCGCTTCCCCAGCAGCGCGTCCACATTGGTCTTGAGCTCGTTGCGGACCTCGAAGCGACGCTTCAGCGCGGGACGTGCCCCCAGCACGAGCCCTCCGGCCAGCCCGGCGAACACCAGTGCGCTCAACCAGACCGGCGCCCCGAGGGCGACCGCGCCCGCCGTTCCCAGCGCCGCGACGCCCAGCATGACGAGCACGAATTCCCCGGACAGCACTTCGGCGGCCACCAGGAGCAATCCGACGATCAACCACACGAGCGAGGCCATGGGTCCATCGTGGCAGAGCCCACCGGCCTTGTGTGCGAATTCGCTCGACGTGATCAACCCGGGATATCCGGTGGGCACGGACCCGCTCGCCCGCCCGCGCGGCGCGCTCGGACCGGATCAGCCCTCGGTCACGAAGTCGATCAACCGCTCCACGGCGCCGATCAGCGGGGCCTCCAGGTCGCGGAACCCGTTGACCGAACCCAGCACGCGCCGCCACCCGTCGGCCGGTTCGCCCCAGCCGAGCGCGGCGCACGCGCCTTCCTTCCAGTCCTGCCCGCGCGGGACCCGCGGCCACGCCTCGATGCCGACCGAGGAGGGTTTGACCGCCTCCCACACGTCGACGAAGGGGTGGCCGGTGACGCACACGTGCGGATCGGTGATGCCTTCGACGAGCCGGGACTCCTTGCTGCCCTCGACCAGGTGATCGACGAGCACGCCGACGCGGTGCCCCGTGCGGGGGCCGAATTCGGCGAGCAGTCCGGGCAGATCGTCCACGCCGTGCAGCGGTTCCACCACGACGCCCTCGACCCGCAGGTCGTGCCCCCAGACCCGCTCGACGAGCTCCGCGTCGTGCAGCCCTTCGACCCAGATCCGGCTGCCCCGCGCCTCACGCGCCCGCAGGCCGTCGACGTGGACCGATCCGGAGGCCGACGTGCGGGTGGCGGCAGGTGCGGTGGCGGGCGCGGGCACGAGGGTGACCGGTCGCCCTTCGCAGAGGAACGCCGCGGGGCGCATCGGGAACAGCCGCCGCGCGCCGTGGCGATCTTCGAGCACCACGTTGCCCTTCTCCACGCGCAGCACCGCGCCGCAGAAGCCGCTCGCCGGATCCTCGACCACCAGGCCGGGCTCGGCCGGGACCTCGGGGATCTCGCGGCGCTTGCGGCCGGAGGACAGGATGTCGTTGCCGTAGTTGACCGAACGCACGCGCGAACCTTACTCATCCGGGTGAGCCGCGCGGTTCGCGGCGCGCCGCGGGGAGGATCGCGACGCGGCCCACACCGCACCGCCCCCCGGCGGAAATCCGCGTGCGGGATACGTACTCTTCCTTACCGTGCCATGCCCAAGCGCAACGATGGTCGTGTGGGCGTCCGCCTGGTTGCACGGTGCGACCGCCGCGGACGACGTGCTCGACGCTCTGCAGATCTGGGGCGAGTCGCAGGAAGTGCGCGCCGCCGACGACGAACTCGCCGCCCGGCTGGACCTCCCCGGCCCCCAGGACACCCCCGCCGGTCCCGCGCTGCTGTTGGCGGCGCTGCGCAAATCCGGTGCCACCGACGGAGAACTCGCCCTCCCGGTCCCCGGCGACGTCCGGGGCCTCGGTACCGCGAGTCCGTTCTCGAAGCAGGCGTTGCGGCGCGGTGAGGCGGTCATCCTGCCCGAGGCCGGGCTCGGCCTGGTCCCGGAGACGGTCGCCGAGGGCATCCTGCGCTGGACGGTGTTCCCCGTCGGCGAGCTGCCCCCGGCCGAGCACCTGCCGATCGGCGAGGCCGAGCACGGCATGTCCTCGGCGATGCGCGAGGCCGCCAGCACGCTGATCGACCTCGACATCGCCAAGCGGCGCCCCGGCGTGCGCGACGAGATCGCCTCGACCGTCGCCGATCGCCCGAAGCCGCCGTGGCCGGAGGACGTGCCGCAGCGCCCGCTGCGGATCCTGCAGCGCGCCTCCGAGGTGGAGGCGATCCTGTGGGTGGCCACAGACGACGCTCCCGGCGGAGCGCTGTCGGCCTCGGCGACCCGAGCTCGCACGGAGGCGCTGCGCCCGCTGTTCGACTCGGTCCGCGCCGCGCGCCGGGCCTCGATCGCGGAGATGGTCCGGGTGCTCGCCGAGAGCGCCAGCAAGCACTGAGGCGCTCCTCGGTTCACACCAGCGGACTGCCCGCTTTGATGCGGCGGCGCACGTCCCACAGGTAGTAGTTGAACGGGAACTTGCGCAGCACCGGCGGCAACCGCCGGATGACGGCACCCATGGCCCGCATCAGCCGGTCGAAGCGGCGCTGGTCGCGTCCGGTCCAGGGCAGGTGCATCTCGTCGCGGAACCGCTGCGGCAGGAATCCCGTGGTGAGGAACTTGTTGAACCCGCCCAGCGGGGCGCTGACGTAGCGCGGCATGAATCCGAGCACCGCGATCTGGTGCAGGTATTCGCGCACCGTGTCGTCGACGTGCACCTGCTCCAGCGCGTCGTTCCAGTACCGCTCGAACTCGGCGCGGTCGGCGGGCCACATGTCGTCGGTGACCTGCAGCGTGGTGCCGAGCGGGGCGGAGCGCTGGTAGAGCTCGTCGATCTCGGCGTCGGTGAGGCCGCCGACGAGCATCGTGTACACGTCCTCGACGCCGCGGTAGAGGCACGCGGCGACCCACAGCTGCAGGTTCTTGTCGAAGGCGTTGTAGGACACCGGGCTGGACTCGGTGGAGCGCACCCGCGCGTGGGAGCGGTTCGTGGCGCGCCGGAACAGGGCTCGTTCCTCGTCGGTGCCCATCGACGCGACCGCGAGGTAGGTCAGCGTGGTCCGGGTTCGCTTGATGGGGTGTTTGAAGATGTTGCCGGTGTCGACCTCGCTCTCGACGACTCCGTAGCCGACGCCGGGCCGGGCCAGCTGCATGATCACGTTCGCGCCGCCCGCCAGCAGGCCGGCGCCGACGATCAGCTCGTCTTCGCGCACTCGCGATTCGGTGGGAACTGTCATCGGTCCCTCTCCTCCGCTACCGGGCGTTCGCTCGGGCGGCTCCGCCCGGCGAACTCTGCTCACGCCCGTTAGCAGATATGGAACCGATCTTCGCGGAACCTGTCAAGACCGCGCTCCCCCGCGAGATGCCAAGATGGCCGCATGGAGCCGTCCCCCCTGCGCGTGTACGGCGGTGTCGAAGGCGACGACCGCAGGGCCGAGCGACGGGCGCAGTTCCTGGAAGCGGGCCTCGACCTGCTGGGGTCCGGCGAAGCGACGTTGTCCGTGCGCGGCGCGTGCAAGCAGGCCGGGCTCGCGGCCCGCTACTTCTACGAGAGCTTCACCGACCGCGAAGCGCTGGCCGCCGCCGTCTACGACCACGTCATCGAGGACCTCGCGAACCGCACCCTGGAGGCGGTCGCCGCGGCGCCGTTCGACGCGCGGGCGAAGGCTCGGGCCGGGCTGAGCACCCTCGTGGGCATCGTCGGCGACGATCCGCGGCGCGGCCGGTTGCTGTTCTCCGCGCAGGCGGGCGCCGCGCTCGCCGAACGCAGGCGGCGCTCCACGTTGCTGTTCGTGGGGCTGCTCGGCGGTCAGGCCAAGGACTTCTACGGCCTGCCCGACAGCGCCGATCTCGACGTGCTCAGCCAGTTCGCCGTCGGCGGCCTCGCCCAGACGCTCACCGCCTGGCTCGACGGCACCCTGCCCGTCGACCGCGATGCCCTGGTCGAGCACTGCACGAACATCTTCCTCGCCGTCGGCGACATCTCCCCGCACTGACCCGCACCGGCCTCGGCGAACCCGGACCGTGACCCGGCGGACCGTTCGCGAACGACGAATCCGGACGCGCGGCGGAACCGGCTACGATCCGCGGCATGGAGTGCTTCGCCGCCCTGCGCACCCGCCGCTGAGGGGCCGCTCACCGCCGGTCCGCACCGGCCGTGGGCGAACCCACCCAATGCCCTCGTCAGCACCGGGTATCGGCCCTCAGCTCGAAAGGCACCCCATCATGCTCATCCGCGCGTTCGCCCGCGATGATCTCGCCACGCTCACCGAACTGACCATCAACACGTTTCGGCCGTTCTACGAGGACGTCTTCCGCCCGCTGGTCGGCGAGGTCGTCTTCGCCAACCAGCACGGCGATTGGCGCGAGGACTACCGCAAGCAGGTAGCCGAGCTCCACGCGCCACAGCGGCACACCTACGTCGCCGTCGCCGAGCTCGGAGGCGCCGTCACGGGATACGTGGCGTGGAGCGTCGATCCGGCGCGCCGCAGCGGCACGGTCACGCTGCTCGCCATCTCCGCCGAACACCGCAGGCAGGGCGTGGGCACCGCGCTGTGCGAGCACGCCTTCGACGCAATGCGCGCGCTGGGTGCGGAGGTGGTCGAGATCGGCACGGGCGGAGATCCCTTCCATGCCCCGGCCAGGTCGCTGTACGAGCGGCTCGGGTGCGTCCCGCTGCCGGTCACCGCCTACTACCGGCGACTCTGACCGCCCGTCTCCCGGCGACTGCGCGGGACACCGGACTCTTCCGGGACGGGGCTCAGAACGCCCGTCCCGGAAGAACCAGCCGGGCTCAGCCGTTGACGGAGGTGCAGCAGCCCGGGGAACAGGCTTCGCCGTTGCGACCGCAGCCCGCGGCGGGCATCAGCGACAGCTTGCGGGGGCGAACCTCGTCGACGTGCTCGGAGATCAACTCAACGATCATCTTCGCGAACCGCGGGTCGTCCCCGGCGGTACCGGCGCGGGCGAAGCCCATGCCGAGCTCGGCGGCCTTCTCCGCGGCCTCGTTGTCCAGGTCCCACACCACTTCCAGGTGGTCGGAGACGAACCCGATCGGGCTCACCACGACCGAGGCGACGCCCTTGGCGTGCAGCTCCTCGATGTGGTCGACCACGTCCGGTTCCAGCCACGGCACGTGCGGCGGGCCGGAGCGGGACTGCCAGACCACGTCGTAGGTCTCCACTCCCGCCTCCTCGGCGACCAGCCGGGCGGACTCGGCGATCTGCCGCGAGTACCACTCGGGCCGACCGTCGGGGCCCTGCGCGGAGTCGGCGCGCAGCGGGATGGAGTGCGCGGTGAACACCAGCCGGGCCTCGGTGTCGCCCAGGTCCGCGTAGGCGCGGCGCACCGCGTCGGCGTTGGCGGACACGAACAGCGGGTGGTCGAAGAACTGGCGCAGCTTCACCAGGTCCGGGGCCTGCTCCCCCACGGCTTCGCGGGCCCGCACGATGTCCTCGTGGTACTGCTTGCAGCCCGAGTACCCGCCCCACGCCGAGGTGGGGAACACCAGCGCCCGGCGCACGCCGTCCTCGGCCATGCGCGCCACGGTGTCCTCGATCATCGGGTGCCAGTTGCGGTTGCCCCAGTACACCGGCAGGTCGCGGCCCTCGGCGCGCAGCTGCTCCTGCAGGCCGGCCATGATCTCGCGGTTGAGGCGGTTGATCGGCGACACCCCGCCGAAGTGGTGGTAGTGCTCGGCGACCTCGTCGAGCCGCTCCGGTGGCACGCCTCTGCCTCTGGTGACGTTCTCCAGGAACGGCCGGACTTCTTCCGGGCCTTCCGGTCCACCGAACGACAAGAACAGCAGCGCATCGAAACTCACCTGACCATGATGGCCCCGAGCGGAATCGGCCGCTCACGCGGGTGGGGCGTGCGCGATCGGCGCACGCCCCACCGGTCTCACGCGCCGAGCGCGGAGAAACCGCCGTCGACCATGATCATGGAACCGGTCGTCTTGGGCAGCCAGTCCGACAGCACCCCGCAGATCGACTTCGCCACCGGCGTCGGGTCGTTGACGTCCCAGCCCAGCGGCGCACGCTCGGACCAGGTGTCCTCCAGGCCGGAGAACCCTGGGATGGACTTCGCGGCCATCGTGCGCACCGGGCCCGCCGAGACCAGGTTGACCCGGATCCCCCGCGGCCCCAGCTCACGCGCCAGGTAGCGGTTGGTCGACTCCAGCGCCGCCTTCGCCACGCCCATCCAGTCGTAGGCAGGCCACGCGACGCGGGCGTCGAAGTCCATTCCCACGATCGAGGCACCCTCCGACAGCAGCGGCAGCGTCGCGGTGCTCAGGGACTTGAACGAGTACGCCGAGATCTCCAGCGCCGTGGACACGTCCTCCCACGGCGCCTCCAGGAAATCCCCACCCAGGCAGGACGCCGGGGCGAACCCGATCGAGTGCAGAACGCCGTCGAGGCCGTCGACGTGCTCGCGCACCCGGTCCGCGAGGCTGTCGCGGTGCTCGGCGCTGGTCACGTCGAGCTCCAGCACCGGCGCGGGCTTGGGCAACCGGCCCGCGATGCGCTCCACCAGGCTCATCCGGCCGAACCCGGTCAGCACCACCTCGGCGCCCTGCTCCTGGGCCATCTTGGCCGCGTGGAACGCGATCGACGCGTCGGTGATCACGCCGGTGATCAGGATCCGCTTGCCTTCGAGCAATCCGCTCACGTACTTCCTCCGCTGTGCTTGCTGAGGCCCGCCACCGGGCGGGCCGGACGAAAACTGGATCGGCGCCGGGAGCTCAGTGGCCCATGCCGAGGCCGCCGTCGACGGGGATCACGGCGCCGGTCACGTAGGCCGCGGCGTCCGAGGCGAGCCACGCCACGGTGCCCGCGACCTCCTCGGGCTCGGCGAAGCGCGCCAGCGGGATCTGCCCGAAGATCTCCTTCTTGCGCTCGTCGCTGAGCTGGTCGGTCATGTCGGTGGTGACGAACCCGGGCGCGACCACGTTGGCGGTGATGCTGCGCGAACCGAGCTCGCGGGCGATGGACCGCGACAGGCCGACCAGGCCCGCCTTGCTCGCCGCGTAGTTCGCCTGCCCGGCCCCGCCGGACAGGCCCACCACCGAGGACACGAAGATCATCCGGCCGCGCTTGAGGCGCAGCATGCTGCTCGCCGCGCGCTTGGCGACCCGGTAGGAACCCGCCAGGTTCGCGTCCAGGACGCGGCCGAACTGCTCCTCCCCCATGCGCAGCAGCAGCCCGTCGTCGGTGATCCCGGCGTTGGACACCAGCACCTCGACCCGGCCCTGCGCGGCCTCCACCTCGTCGAAGGCGGCCGAGACCTGGTCGGCGTCGGTGACGTCGCACTGCACGCCGCGCAGCCCGTCCGGGGCGCCGGATCCGCGGTGGGTGACCGCCACCTCGTCGCCCGCGGCCTGGAACGCGCGCGCGATCGCCAGCCCGATGCCGCGGTTACCTCCGGTCACCAGTACGGACCGTCCCACTGTGGATCTCCTCCCGAATGCCCTGCGTGGTGAACGCCCGCGCCTCGACGGCGCAGCCGATTCACCTGAACAGCCGCGACATTATCGGTTCACCCGCGCGTCCCTCCCATCCACTCCGCACAGAAAACGACCTCCAGAGTGGTGCCGCGCCGACAGTGGACACCGCCGTCGGGCGCCGCGAGGCCCTACGGTGCAGTCAGCGGTGATCCGAACCGCACGCACGTACCCGGACCGTCCCACCGATCGCGCCGATCCTGGTCAGGAGCACCCCCGATGACGACCGCCGCCCACCACCGGCCCACCGCGAACCTGCCCGAACCCGCCGAGATCGCCGCCGCGCTGCGCGGCGTGCTCGACGGGCTGGCGCGCTTCGACCCCGGCACCCGCGCCCTGTACTCCACCGACGCCTCCAACTACCGGCAGGTCCCGCTGGGTGTGGTGTTCCCGCGCCACGCCGACGACGTGGCCGCGACGATGGCCGTGGCCCGCGAGCACGGCGTGCCGATCACCGGGCGCGGCGCGGGCACCAGCATCGCGGGCAACGCCTGCGGTCCCGGCCTGGTGCTCGACTTCTCCCGGCACTTCAACCGGATCCTCGACGTGGACCCCGAGCGCCGACTGGCCACAGTGGAGCCGGGCGTGGTGCTCGACGCGCTGCAGGCCGCGGCGAAACCGCACGGGCTCGCGTTCGGACCGGACCCCTCCACCCACAGCCGCTGCACCCTCGGCGGCATGATCGGCAACAACTCCTGCGGCACGCATTCGGTGGCGTGGGGCAAGACCGTGGACAACGTGCGTTCGCTGGACGTGCTGCTCTCCGACGGCACCCGGCTCACCGCGGGAGCCACGCACGAGTCCGAGCTCGACGCGCTGTGCGCCCGCGGGGACCGCACCGGGCGGCTGTACCGGAACCTGCGGGAGCTGCGCGACTCCTCGGCGCAGCTGGTGCGCGACTCGTTCCCCGACCTCACCCGGCGGGTCTCCGGCTACAACCTCGACCAGCTGCTGCCGGAGCAGGGCTTCCACCTGGCGCGGGCGTTGACCGGCACCGAGGGCAGCTGCGCGGTGCTGCTGGGCGCCACCGTCGAGCTCGTCGACGTGCCCGCGTGCCGGGCGATGATCGTGCTCGGGTTCGACGACAGCTACGCAGCAGCGGACCAGGTGACCCGGTTGCGGGGGCTGGACGCGCTCGCGATCGAAGGGCTCAGTTCCGAACTGGTCGACGTGGTGCGCGGCCGCAACCCCGCTTCGCCCGCGCTGCGGCTGTTGCCGGGCGGTCGCAGCTGGCTGCTGGTGGAGGTCGGCGGCACCGACGTGCGCGACGCCGAGAACGCCGCCGAACGGGTCCGCCGGGCGATGGGTTCGCGCGCCGAGTCCGTCGTGCACACCGACCCGGCGCGGATGGGCGCGCTGTGGAAGATCCGCGAGGAGGGCTCCGGTTACTCGACGCGGATGGCCGACGGCTCGGAGCGCTGGTCCGGCTGGGAGGACGCGGCCGTGCCCCCCGAGCGGCTCGGCGCCTACCTGCGCGAGTTCGACGCGCTGCTGGCGCGGTTCGGCCGCAAGGGCGTCACCTACGGCCACTACGGCGACGGCTGCATCCACGTGCGCGTCGACTTCGACCTGCTCACCGGGGGCGGCGCGGCCCGCTACCGCGAGTTCATGGAGGCCGCCGCGGACCTGGTCGTCGCCCACGGCGGTTCGGTCTCCGGTGAGCACGGCGACGGGCAGGCCCGCTCGGAGCTGCTGGCCCGCATGTACCCGCCGGAGGTGATCGGCGAGTTCGAACGGTTCAAGGCCGCCTTCGACCCCGACGACCTGCTCAACCCCGGCCAGATCGTGCGCCCGCGCCCGCTCGACTCCGATCTGCGGCTGCTGGTGGCGCCGCCGCGCATCCCGACCCGCACCACGCTCGCGCTGCACGCCGACGACGGTGATCTCGCGCCGGCCAGCCGCCGCTGCGTCGGCATGGGCAAGTGCCTGAACACCACAGGTGGGGTGATGTGCCCCAGCTACCGGGCCACGAAGGAGGAGAAGCACTCCACCCGCGGCCGCGCGCACCTGCTGTTCGAGATGCTCAACGGTTCTCTCGTGCGCGGCGGCTGGCGCTCACCGGAGGTGCGCGAGGCGCTCGACCTGTGCCTGTCCTGCAAGGGCTGCAAGACCGACTGCCCCGTCGGTGTCGACATGGCGACCTACAAGGCGGAGTTCCTGCACCACCACTACCGCCACCGGGTGCGGCCGGCTTCGCACTACTCGATGGGTTTCCTGCCGCTGTGGCTGGCGCTGGCGCGGTTCGCTCCCGCGCTGGCCAACGCCGTGCTCGGCGGCCGGGCGGCGCCGCTGATCAAGCGCCTCGGCGGCATCGCCGCGGAACGGGAGATGCCGCGGATCGCGGGAAGGTCGCTGCGTTCCTGGTGGGCGCGGCGTGAACACCCCGCCACGCCCGGCGAGCAGCGGGCGCTGCTGTTCCCGGACACCTTCACCGACCACTTCGACCCGCACATCGGCCGCGACGCGGTCGTCGCGCTGGAACGCCTCGGGCACACCGTCGAACTCCCCCGCGAGCCGGTGTGCTGCGGGCTCACCTGGGCCTCGACGGGGCAGCTGGGCACCGCGCGCCGCGTCGTGCGCCGCACCGCGCGGCTGCTGCGACCGCGGATCGACGCGGGGCTGCCGGTGATCGGGCTCGAACCGAGCTGCACCGCGTTCCTGCGCAACGACGCGCTGGAGCTCGCTCCGGACGACCCGGACGTGCGGGCGTTGGCGGCGGCGACCAGGACCTTCGCCGAGCACGTGGAACCCACTCGCGAGCGCTGGCAGCGCTCCGGCGGCGGGAAGGCCCTGGTGCAGCGGCACTGCCACCAGTACGCCGAACTCGGCTTCGACGCCGACGAAGCCGCGCTGGCGGCCACCGGCACCGATGCGCGCGTGCTCGACGCGGGCTGCTGCGGGCTCGCGGGCAACTTCGGGTTCGAACGCGGCCACTACGACGTGTCGATGGCCTGCGGCGAGCAGGCGCTGCTGCCCGCGGTGCGCGCCGCCGATCCGGGCACGGCGGTCGTCGCCGACGGCTTCAGCTGCCGGCTGCAGATCCGCCAGGCCACCGAGACCGAGCCGGTGCACCTGGCCACGCTCGTGCGCCGCGCCCTCGACTCCTGACGCCGACGGGGTGCGTGCCCCCTCCGATGTGGAGGGACCACGCACCCCGTGATCACGGTCAGCCGGTCTGGTGGGCGATCTGGATCAGGTTCCCGCAGGTGTCGTCGAGCACCGCCGTGGTCACCGGCCCCATGTCCACGGGTTCCTGGGTGAAGCGCACCCCCAGCGCCCGCAGCCGCTCGTACTCCGCCGCGACGTCGTCGACGGCGAACGACGTGTACGGGATGCCGTCGGCGACCAGCGCGTCCTTGAAGGGTTTCGCCGCCGGGTGCCCGCTGGGTTCGAGGACCAGTTCGGTGCCGCCCGGGTCCTGCGGCGACACCACGGTCAGCCACCGCGCCCCGCCGCCCATCGGGATGTCGTGCTTGAGCACGAATCCCAGCACGTCGGTGTAGAACCGCAGTGCCGTGTCCTGGTCGTCGACGAGCACGCTCGTCAGGTTGATCCTCATGCCGGTGCGTCTCCCTCCGCGTCGGCGCCGCCGACGGGACGGCCCCGCGGCCATTGTCCGGCCGGCCTCCGACGGCGGCCGGATCGGCGCCGACGGCCCTACCCGGCCCGGTAGGCCCGGAGGAAGGTCCGCACGCCCTCGACGACGAGCGGCCGCACGCGGGAGTCCTCGGCGGCGTTCGCGGAGCCGAGCCGGTCCAGCGCGACGCCGAAGGTCAGCGCGATGAACTGGTCGGCCGCGAGCCGCGGGTCGGGCACGTCGAGCAGCCCCGCCGCGGCGAGAGCGGCGAACCGGTCGGCGACGGCCTCGTCCGGGGTGTCGGCCAGGGAGTTGTAGCCCTGGTGCGGCAGGTTGCCGGATTCGGCCCGCACCAGCCGCCGCAGCGTCGCGTGCTCCGCCGAGCCGAGCATGTCGGTGGAGATGCGCATCGAGAACGCGACCAGGGCGTCTTCGAGCTCGGCCGCGTCGGTGAGCCCGATGAGGGTGTCGTCGAGGGTGCGCCGGATCGTGGTGATCAGCGAGGCGCCGACGGCGTCGACGACCGCGTGCAGCAGCGTCCGCTTGTCGCCGAAGTAGTCGTAAACGGTCCGCTTGGACACCTCCGCGCGAGCGGCGACCGCGTCGACGCTGGACCGGTCGAAACCGTCGGCGAGGAACAGTTCCCGGGCCGCCGAGAGGATCGCCGCCCGCTTGTGCGCGGACCCCTCGCGCAGTGTCTTCGTGGTCGGCATGGGCACAGCTTAACGTTACTACACTGCACGGTGTAGTGTAGTTTCGGGTCAACGGGACCGACACGCGAGCACCGGTGAAGCCCGGCCCCGGCGCCGCCCCGGTCACCTCCGGAACCCCACACCGCACTCCGCTCGCCGCCCGCTCGGACCGGCGACGACGGAAAGGACCTCCATGACCACGACCCTCGACCCCCCGATCCGCATCGGGAAACCGGCCGTCGCGGCCCTCGGCCTGCTGGCGATCGCCACCGGCGCCTTGGAATCGGTGGTGACACCGACGCTCCCGCTGCTGCAACGCGAACTCGCCATGAGCCCCGCCGAAGGAGCACTGCTCAGCGTCATGCTGCTGATCACCGGCGCGCTCATCACCCCGATCGCCGGCAAACTGGGCGACCGCTACGGCGGCGAACGCGTCCTGATCCGGCTCATGGCGGTGGTCTGCGCGGGCGGCCTCGTCTCCGCCGTCGCACCGAACCTGCCCGTCCTGCTGCTCGGCCAAGTGCTGCAAGGCGCGATGGTGGGCGCGTTACCCCTGTCGTTCATCCTGGTGCGCCGCCACCTCCCCGAAGGCGAGTCGAAGGTGGCCATCGGCGTGGTCAGCGGCCTGTTCGTCGGCGGCGGCATGGCCGGCACGCTGGCGGCCGGCCCCGTGGCCGAAGGGCTGTCCCGGCACTGGATGTTCGCGCTACCGACGATCGCCGTGATCGGCTCCACCCTGCTCGTGGCACGGCTGATCCCGCACGCCCCGCCAGGCAGGTCACCCGACACCGGGATCGACCTACCAGGGTTCGCCCTGCTGAGCGGCACGCTGATCACGCTCATGCTCGTGCTCGCACTGGCACCCGACATCGCCACCCGACCGCTCGTGCTCGGCGCCCTCATCACGGTCCTCGCCGCCTTCACGGCCGGCTGGGTCACCGTCGAACGACGCGCGGTGACACCGATGGTCGACCTGCGAATGCTTGCCCGGCCCGCCGTGTGGAAGTCGTGCGTGCTGACGTTCGTGATCTGCGTCGGCACGTCGGTGGCGGTCTACCTCGTCCCGCAGCTGCTCGCGGCCCCGGCCGACGCCTACGGTTTCGGGGCCGATGCCACCGAGATCGGCCTGATCCTGCTGCCCGGTGCCGTGACCGCCGCACTGGCCGGCCCGATCAGCGGACTCGGAGCACGGCGGTTCGGCTCGCGCGCCGTGGTCACCACCGGAATCGTCCTGATGGCCGCCGCCCTGATCTCCCTCGCCGTCGCGCACTCCGAGATGTGGCACCTCGTCGTCGGCAAAGCGATGATCGCGCTCGCCAACGGCCTGTGCGTGACCGCCATGGTCACCAGCACCGCCACCTCCGTCGACCACGCCGACACCGGCATCGCCACCAGCCTCGTCCTGGTCACCCGCGTGGTCGGCTTCGCCGTGGGCGCGCAGCTCAGCGGCGCGCTCCTCACCGCCGCGACCCCGCCCGGATCCGACGTCCCCGCCGAATCGGCCTTCATCGCCGGCTTCATCCTGGCCGGCATCGTCACGACTACGGCACTGCTCGTCGCCCGCACCCTCCGCAGAGGAGCCCGGAAATGACCCGCACCGAACCGAAGCGCACCGTCCTGATCTCCGGCGCCGGAGTCGCCGGACTAGCCCTCGCGTGCCGGCTCGACCGCCGCGAATTCGACATCACCCTCGTCGAGAAGGCGAGCGCGCCACGCCACGGCGGCTACCCCATCGACGTGCGCGGCACCGCCCTCGAAGTCGCCCAGCGAATCGGAATCCTGCCGCGCCTGCGCGACGCGCACATCGACCTGCGCCGATTGACCTTCCTCGACGAACACGGCGACGAGATCGCCGCGCTCCACCCGCACGCCCTCACCGGCGGCGCGAACCAGGACCTGGAAATGCGGCGCGGCGACCTCACCACGGCACTGCACGCGGCGGCCCGCGATGATGTCGAGTTCCGGTTCCACGACTCCATCAACACCCTCCACCAGCACCACCACGGCGTCGACGTCACCTTCCGCGGCGGCGACTCCCGCACCTTCGACCTCGTGATCGGCGCGGACGGGCTGCACTCGCGCACCCGCGAGCTCGTGTTCGGCCCCGAACGACCGTTCCACCGCTACCTCGGCCACTGCTTCGCCGGATTCACCCTGCCCAACACCTTCGGGCTCGCCCGCGAAACCGTGCTGTGGAACTCCCCCGGCAGGGCGGCCGCCCTCTACGCCGCAGGCGACGACACCGTCCACGCCCTCCTCGACTTCACCCACCCGGGACCGCCGTCCGCCGCGTTCCGCACCCCCGAAGCCCAGCACCACCTGGTCACCACGGCCTTCGCCGACGCCGGATGGGAGATCCCCCGCCTGCTCGCCGCGATGCGCGACGCCGACGACCTGTTCTTCGACGCCGTCGGCCAGATCCGCATGCCCCGCTGGACCAGCGGCCGGGTCGCGCTGGCCGGCGACGCCGCGCACGCCCCCTCGTTCCGCACCGGACAAGGCACCAGCCTCGCGCTCGTCGGCGCCTACGTGCTAGCCGACCACCTCACCGGCCAAGACCACACCGCGGCCTACGCCGCCTACGAACGCACCACCCGAGACTTCGTGACCGCGAACCAGGACCAGCTCGGCGACGGCGCGCTGTTCCCCACCACCGCGCACGCCCTGCACCAGCGCAACGCCAAGCTGCGCGAGCTCCGCACCGCCCCCGCCCCGGCCGCACGGCCCGCACACTCGGCCCTCACCCTGCCGCCCCTCAGGACATGACCCTCAAATACCGGCCTCCGCCGAATCACCGACCGCCGCGTGCAGCACCCCCGGGAACGTGTTGATCTCCTCCACCAGATCGCCCACCGGCCGCTTGCCCTGCAGCCGCACCGCCACCACGGCGGTGCGCTGCTGCTCGTCATCGGTGTCCTCGCGCTCCACCTGCAGGTCCAGCACCTTCAACCCGCGGCTCGTGCACAACGTCAACACCTCCCGCAGCACCCCGTGCCCGTCCAGATACCCGACGCGCACCACCTGCGGCTCCCGCAACACCCCGCGCAGCAACCGCAACAACCGCGGATACCCCACCGCGACCAGGAAGTGCACCAGCGTCGTCGCCGACGCCAACAGCACCAGCCCACCCCCGCAGGCCATCCCGATCGCCGCGACCATCCACACCGTCGCCGCCGTCGTCAGACCCCGCACCACATCGCGGCGCACGAAGATCAACCCACCGCCGATGAACCCGATCCCCGACACCACCTGCGCGGCCACCCGCGACGGGTCCAGCGACACCCGGTCGAACTCCAGCATGTCGCCGAAGCCGTACTTCGACACCAGCATGAACAACGCCGCACCCACCCCGACCAAGGTGTGCGTGCGCAGACCCGCGCTCTTCGCGCGCACCTCCCGCTCCAAGCCCACCAGGCTCGACAGCAGCAACGCGCTGCCCAGCTCCACGAGCAGCGGCAGCTCACCCAGACCTGCGACCACTTCGTCCGCCATCGCACGAACGTAACCCAGCCCCGCCCGCTCCGACATCGTCGAGAACGATCAACGACGGCACCGGATCGGCCCAACGCGATCAGCGCGGCCGACGCGCCAAGTACACCAGCGCGGGCGGCAGGTTCCGCCACACCGTGCGGCTGAGCACCGTCTCCTCGAACACCGCCCGCAGATCCGCGTGCTGACGCCGAGCCGGCGCCGCCCACCGCGTCCACGTGTACGCGAACTGCGTGAACGCGCCCTGCTCCGTCAGCGAATCCGCGATCAACCGGATCAGCGGCACCCCGTCCTGCGGCGCGTGCGCCGCCCACGGCAACCCGCTGACCACCACATCGGCCCGCACACCCCGCTCCGCCAGCAACCGCGGCAACGCGCGGGCGTCCGCGCACACCGTCTCCACCTCGGGGTACCGCGCGCTCAGCGACTCCGCCCACCGCTGGTTGAGCTCCACCGCCAGATGCCTGCCGCGGCCACCGAGCCGCCGCTGGATCGCCTCGGTGAACGCCCCCGTACCGGGACCGAGCTCCACCACCACCGGATCACCCGTCGCCGGGATCGGCGCGACCATGTCCCGCGCCAGGTACCGCGAACTCGGGCCCACCGCGGCCGTCGTCGTCGGCGACTTCACGAACTCGCGGAGGAACTCCACCGCGCCTGCCGCACTGCTCACGTCCGACTCCCGTGCTCTGCGGGGACTTGCTCAGGGCAGACGTCGCCCCAGCAGCAACGAGAGCACCGCGGCGACGATCGCGGCGAGCGTACCCAGCACCAACCACGGCCTGCTGGCGTCTGTGTGCTTGATCTCGTAGCCGATCTGCTCGCCCAGCGTGTCGTAGACCCGGCGCAGCTGCTCCGCGCTCGCCGCCTTGTGGAACTCACCGCCGGAGAGCCCCGCGATCTCCTCCATCGCCTCGTCGTCGACCTCCACCGGCTGCGACTGGCCCTCGATGTCGATCGTGCCGTAGTCGGTGCCGAACGAGATCGTCGTGATCGGGATCCCGGCCTTCTTCGCCTCGCCCGCCTTCGTATAAGCACCGCGCGGCGCGTTGAGATCACGCGGGATCGTCTGCCCGCCGTCGGCCATCAGCACGATCCGCGCGGGCGGCGCGCCACCGGGACCGCCGACCATCTTGCCGAACGAGTCGATCGCCGACATCGAGGCGTTGATGCCGTCCCCGGTCGCGGTCGCCTCCGACAGCGACAGGTTGTCGATGGCCTGCTTCACCCCGGCGCGGTCGGTCGTCGGCATCACCATCACCGTCGCCGTGCCCGCGAACGACACCAACCCCAGGTTGATGCCGGGAGTCAACTTGTCGGCGAACTCCTTCGCCGCGACCTTCGCCGCCTCCAGGCGACTGGGCTCGACGTCCTTGGCCATCATCGACAACGACACGTCCACCGTGAGCATCACCGTGGCCCGGTTGCGCGGAATCCGCTGCTCCGCCGTCGGACCGGACAACGCCACCGTCAGCAGGATCATCGCGACCGCCAGCAACGCGGCGGGCACGTGCTTCGGCCAGCCCTGGCGCTTCGGCGCCACCCGATCCAGCACCGCGAGGTTGCTGAACCGCAACGTCTCCTTGCGCGCCCGCTTCTGCGCCCACACGTAGCCGGCGACCAGCGCCGCGACCACCAGCAGCAGCAAGAACCACCACGGCGTGGTGAAACCCGACAAACTCAACATCACGCCGTTCCCCCGGACCATCCCCGTTTGCGGGCCACCACGAACCGCACCACGTCGGCGATCCAGTCCGAATCCGTTCGCAGCACCAAGTGCGCGCACCCGGCGCGCCGCAGCGCCGCCGAGACCTCCTCGCGGTGCGCGGCAGCCGCCGCCGCGAACTCCTTGCGCAGCACCGGTGTCGTGCGCACTTCCCGTTGTTCACCCGTCTCCGGATCGGAGAGCACCACCGTGCCCACGTCCGGCAACTCCAGATCCCGCGGATCCAGCACCTCGACCGCCAGCAGCGAATGCCGGGCGCCGAGACCGCGCAGCGCGCGCTGCCAATCCAAGTCGCCGAGGAAGTCGGAGATCACCACCGCCAGGCCCCGCCGACGCGGCGGCCTGCGCAACGACTCCAGCAAGCCCGGCAGATCACCCCGGGTGCCCTCCGCGGCCCGCGGGACCTCCGCGACCTTGCGCAGCAACGCGCGCGAATGCCCGAGGCCGCCCCGCGCGGGCAACCGCACCGGGCCCGTGCCGTTGTCCACGACGGCCCCGATCCGATTGCCACCACCGCTGGTCAAGTGCGTCACCGCCGCCAGCGCGGCCACCGCCAGCTCCCGCTTGTCGCAGGCCGCGGAACCGAAGTCCAGGCTGGGCGAGAGGTCGAGCGCCACCCACGTCTCCAGCTCCCGGTCCGCCACCGTCTGGCGGATGTGCGGCTCCGACATGCGCGCGGTCACCGCCCAGTCCATCCGCCGCACGTCATCGCCGGGCTGGTAGACCCGCGCCTCCCCCGGCTCGGTGCCGGGACCGGGCACCAGGCCCAGGTGGTTGCCCTGCAGCAGCCCGTCGAGCCTGCCGCGCACCGTCAGCTCCAAGGAGCGCAGTGCGGCCTGCAGCCGCGGCCCCTCCAGCTCCGGCGGGGCCCAGGACGGGCGGTCCGCGCCGTCGTGGCCGGAACTCTCCGACACGGCTGATCGCTCCTCGTGGGTCGGGTCGGGCATCATCGCCGCGCGCACTGATCAGTACTGCTGCGCCGGGCCGACCGGAGCCTGCCCGTACCCGCCGGGCTGCGCCTGCGGCTGGGCCGCCTGCGGACGCGCCGAGACCTGCGGCAGCGGCACCGTCTGCAGCACCCGGTTGACGATGTGGTCCACCGGGATGCCGTCGGCGAGCGCGTCGTAGGACAGCACCAGGCGGTGGCGCAGCACGTCCGGCACCACGTCCACGACGTCCTGCGGCAGCACGTAGTCCCGGCCGCGCACCAGCGCGAGCGCCCGCGAGGCCGCCACGACTCCCAGGCTCGCCCGCGGCGAAGCGCCGTAGGACACCCAGCCCGCGATGTCGGACAGCCCGTGGTCGTTCGGCGTCCGCGTGGCCAGCACCAGCCGCACCACGTAGTCCACGAGCGCGTGGTGCACGAACACCTGCGAGGCGACCCCCTGCAGCCGGGTCAGCTCGTCCGCGTTGAGCACCGGCGTCGGCTCCGGACTGGCCACGCCCATCCGGTAGACGATCTCCCGCTCCTCCTCAGCCGAGGGGTACTCGACCTGGAGCTTGAACAGGAAGCGGTCCCGCTGCGCTTCCGGCAGCGGGTACACGCCTTCGTTCTCGATGGGGTTCTGGGTGGCCAGCACCAGGAACGGGTTCGGCATCGGGAAGCTCTCGCCGCCGATGGAGACGTGGCGCTCGGCCATGACCTCCAGCAGCGCCGACTGCACCTTCGCGGGCGCGCGGTTGATCTCGTCGGCGAGCACGAAGTTCGCCAGCACCGGACCGAGCTCCACGTCGAAGCGCTCGCTGCCCTGCCGGTAGATGCGGGTGCCGAGGATGTCGGCGGGCACCAGGTCGGGGGTGAACTGCAACCGGGAGAACGAGCCGCCGACGACCTTCGCGAAGGTCTCCACCGCGAGCGTCTTGGCCACGCCGGGGACGCCTTCGAGCAGCACGTGGCCCTTCGCCAGCAGGCCGACCAGGACTCGTTCGACGAGCCGGTCCTGCCCGACGATGACCCGCTTGACCTCGAACACGGTGCGTTCGAGCAACTGCGCGTCCCGAGCCGGTGTGCTCACCTGCTCCGCGGGCGTCGCCCCGCCCTCGCCGGCCTCGGTCACTTCGGCACCTCTCGTTCGGCTTCCCTGGTCGCGTCGACGTCCGTCGCGCGCCGCCCCGCGTGTTCGATCACGCGCCGGTCCCCGCCTCAGCCGGACCCCGGCCGACGTGGGCACTCGCGCGTCGAGCGCGGTCCGCAGGCGATCTTGGCACGGCTGCGCCTCGGCTGCGCGAGGGGGCACCCGGCCAGGTTCGAAGTCAACCGCACCGGCGGTATGACCCTTGTGAAGCACTCCTGGTGTCGAAGCGGGTTTTGGGGACGCCTACTCGCGCGGACCCGACCCCGGGAGGGTTAATTTCAGTCGACACTGAAGTTTTCAAGCGTACGAACCGATGAGGGCGCGCGGCTTCCTCCGGTGATCGAAATCGGGGTTTCAGTTCAGGCGGTGCAGGTCCTGCGGGGTGTCGACGTCGGCGGCCTCCGCCCCCACCGCGGGGATCCGCACCGGCGCCAGCGACTCGAACAGCGCGCGCACCGGCCGATCCCGCACGTCGGCGGGCATCGCCGCGCGCAGCGCCTGCACCCGCCAGACGCCGAGCAGCCACTGCGGCATCCCGTCCTGGTCGACCAGCACCGCACCGGCCCCCTCGACCGCGGCGCGCAACCGCGCGACGGTCTCCGGGACGAGCCCGGGATGGTCGGCCGCGAGCACCGCCACCGAGCCGTGGTCGAACGGAACCTCCCCCAGCCCCGCGCGCAGCCCGGCGAGCGGACCGGAACCGGGCGGATCCTCCCGCGCCCACCGGACCGGGACCGACACCGCGCGCTCCGGGCCCACGACGACGAGGGGGTCGGCGCCGCGCACCGCGGCGAGCGTGTGGTCCAGCAACGTGCGGCCGCCGGTGGACAGCGCGAGCTTGTCCACTCCCCCGAGCCGCCGCGCACGGCCGCCCGCCAGCACCACCGCGGCGAAGTCCTCCATCACCCGCCGATGCCTACCGCATCTCCGGCGAGCCGGTGCCAGCGGCCCGCCCCGCCGAACGAACGACGGCCGTGCCGGGTGGACGAACCACCGGCACGGCCGCCTTCCGCGCGAACCCCGCTCAGAGCACCCGGACCGCGTAGGGCGCGATGCCCGAGTAGCGGACGGGAGCCACCCGCACCTGCGAACCCGAGTACGGCGCCTCCACCATCTGCCCGCCCCCCAGGTAGAGGGCCACGTGGTGCACGCGCCCGCCCGAGCGCCAGAAGAGCATGTCGCCGCGCTGCATGGACGACAGCGGGACCTGCGTGCCCGATTGGTACTGGTAGCCGCTGTAGTGGTCGAGCTCCACACCCGCCGCGGCGAACGCGTAGATCATGAGGCCCGAGCAGTCGAAGCCGATCTTGCGGTAGTCGCCGTGGGAGTCGGCCACTCCCCCGTCGCGGATGCCGCGCGTCGGGCCGTCGGCGTCGCCGCCGCCCCAGGCATAGGGCATGCCCAGCTGGGACAGCGCCCGCTGGATCACGGCCTCGGTAGATCCCGTGACCGGGCCGGGGTCGTCGTCCGGCACCACGCTGCCCTGGCCGACCGATTCCGAGGCGGCCGCCTGGTCCTGCGCGGCTTGCGCGGCCTGGCTGGCTTCGAGCCACTCCTCGTACCGGTCGCGCTGGGACTCCAGGCCCTGCACGGCGGCGCGCGCGTCGCTGAGCTCGGCCTGCACCCCGTCCCGCTCGGCCTCGATGCCCGCGGCCCGACCGGCCTGCGCGGCCCTCGCGGCGACCGCGGCGTTCTCGGCGGCTTCGGCGCGCTCCTGGGCCGCTGCCGCCGCGGCGCGCGACTCCGCGGCGTCGCGCAACGCCTTGCGGGCCAGCGAGTCCTTGTTGACCCGGTCGATGTGCGCGCGTTCCAGGTCGTCGAGCACGTCGAGCTGGCTGCGCCCGACCGTGTCGAGCAGTTCGGCGCGGTCGAGCAGGTCGTCCGGGCCGCTCGCTCCGACGTAGGCGGTGAGCGAACCGAGCTTGCTGCCCTGGCGGTAGCTGCCCGCGGCGAACTCGTCGAGCCGGGCGCGCTGGCGCTCGACCTCGTTCGCGGCGGCCCCCGCTTGGCCGTTCGCCCCGGCGGCGAGCTGCTCGGCCCGGGAGCGGGCACGTTCGGCGCGGGCGAGATCGACGCGCGCCTTGTTGGCGTCCTCCATGGCGAGTTCCACCTGCGCGCCCAGCTCGGTGAGCCGGGTCTCGGACTCGGCCAGGCGCTGGGTCAGCTCTCCGACGCGGTCCGCCCGGTCGCCGACCCGGTCGCGCTGTGTTTGGATCTCGCCGTCGCCAGGTCGCGCCGGCGGTTCCGGCGCGCTGCCGGCGGCCACCGGGAGCGCGAGGGCGATCGCGGAGGCGAGCACCAGGCCGCCGGTGAGTCGTCGAGGTCGCCGCACGACCGCCACCTCCAGCCACCGAACTAGGCCGTTCGGCCTTGCAGGTATTGCGCCATTCAGCGCATAGGACGGGCACAACTGTGCACCCGCGCCACACGGCTCGCAATTCGTCGCACGAACCACACGCGTCACAGATCGTGCATCGCGACAGGAAACGGCTATTCCGGGCACGCTGGATCGATCAACCCGATGATCGGCCGGACCGCGGGTCGACGTGGTGGGTGTGCGGGAGGCTCAGCTCCAGGTGCTCGGGTCACCCCAGGTGCGCAGGGGTTCCGCGGAATCCGACACGGGGACCGCGGCGAGTTCCGGCAGGATCTCCACCAGGGGATCGCGCAGCACCGCGGCGGCGAGCTCGTCGTACGGAGTGGGTTCGGCGTTGCAGATGACCAGCCGCGCTCCCGCGCGCACCGCGAGCTCCGCCAGGCCCGCCGCGGGATGCACCGTCAGCGAGGTCCCGGCGGCCAGGAACAGGTCGCAGTCCAGCGCGGCCCGCTGCGACGCGCGGATCACGCCGGGGTCGAGGGACTGGCCGAACGAGACGGTGCTGGACTTGAGGATGCCGCCGCAGGACCGGCACGGCGGATCGTCCTCGCCGTCGGCGACGCGGGCCAGCGCCGCCCGCATCGAACCGGTGGCGCCGCAGTCCAGGCAGACCACGCCGAACACCGATCCGTGCAGTTCCAGCACCAGGCCGGCGCCGACCCCGCCGCGCTGGTGCAGCCCGTCGATGTTCTGCGTCAGCAACGAGGTCAACCTGCCCTGCTCGGCGAGGTCGGCGAACGCGCGGTGCGCCGCGTTCGGCTCCGCCGCCCAGGCCGGGTGCTCCGCGCGGGCCTGCCACGCCAGCCTGCGCACCTCCGGGTCGGCGACGTAGGAGTCGATGTCGCTGAGCCGCTGCGCCCGCGGATCGCGCGTCCACACGCCGTCCGGGCCGCGGAAGTCCGGGATGCCGGAGGCGGTCGAGACCCCGGCCCCGGTCAGCGCCGTGATCCGCCGGGCGGTGGCGAACAACTCGCGGGCGTGGGCGTGCGCGGAGGCGGGATCACTACCGGGTGCTGTCACCCCACCACGGTGCCACGTGGCCCAGATCACCGGGAATCCGGGCGTCGCCGCAGCTCACAAGGGCGGCGACGGCTCGTGTGAAGGCACCTTTGCACGGCGGTAACGCGCACGGACGAGCGGTGAAACACCCGGCTCCTAGCTTCGGCCCAGCACGATGAGAGGAGCCGAGGTGACCGCCACCCCGCACACCAGACCAGGCCGCTGGATCGACGGCTGGAACCCGGAAGACGAGGGCTTCTGGGAACGCACCGGCGAACGCGTCGCACGCCGCAACCTGTGGCTGTCGATCCTGTCCGAGCACATCGGGTTCTCGGTGTGGAGCATCTGGTCGGTCATGGTGCTGTTCATGTCGCCGGCCATCGGCCTGGACTTCGACGCGGCCGACAAGTTCCTGCTCACCACCGTCCCGACGCTGGTCGGGGCGCTGCTGCGACTGCCCTACAGCTACGCGGTGACCCGGTTCGGCGGCCGGAACTGGACGATCTTCTCGACGTCGGTACTGCTGATCCCGACCGGGCTGACCTGCTACTTCATCCAGCAGCCGGGCACTCCGCTGGGCGTGTTCCTGGTGCTGGGCGCGTTGACCGGGCTGGGCGGCGGCAACTTCGCCTCCTCGATGACCAACATCACGAGCTTCTTCCCGCAGCGCAGGCAGGGCTGGGCGCTGGGGCTCAACGCGGGCGGCGGCAACATCGGTGTCGCGGTCGTGCAGGTCGTCGGATTGCTGGTGATCGCCACGGTCGGCGGGACCCAACCCGCCCTGGTCGCCGGGGCGTACCTGCCGCTGATCGTGGTGGCGACGCTGCTGGCGGCACTGCGGATGGACAACATCGACGCCGTGGTCACCGCTCCCGGCGCGCAGCTGGAAGTGGCGCGCAGCAGGCACGCGTGGTGGATCTCGCTGCTCTACATCGGCACGTTCGGTTCGTTCATCGGCTACGGGTTCGCGTTCGGGCTGGTGCTGCAGCACGAGTTCGACTTCACCCCGCTGCAGGCGGCGAGCTGCACGTTCATCGGGCCGCTGCTGGGGTCGCTGGCCCGCCCGATCGGCGGCCGGATGGCGGACCGCTGGGGCGGTGCGCGGGTGACGTTCTGGAACTTCCTCGGCATGGCCGCGGGCACGGGGCTGCTGCTGGCGGCTTCGGCGATGAACTCGTTCCCGCTGTACCTGGCGGCGTTCATCGCCCTGTTCGTGCTGACCGGCGTCGGCAACGGCTCGGTGTACAAGATGATCCCGGCGATCTTCGCGAAGCAGGCGGAGCGCGAGATCACCAGTGGGCGGGACGCGGTGAGCGCGTTCGCGCAGGCCCGCAGGCTCTCCGGGGCGCTGATGGGCGTGGCCGGGGCGATCGGCGCGCTGGGCGGGGTGTTCATCAACCTCGCGTTCCGGGCATCGTTCGGCGGCGCGGCCGCCAGCGGTGACGCGGCGCTGGCGACGTTCCTCGCCTGCTACCTGGTGTGCGTGGTCGTGACCTGGGCGGTGTACCTGCGCCGGGAGCCCGCGGAGCCCGTCGCCGCGCCGCGGCCCGCGGTGGCGGAAGGGGTGCCCGGTGCCTGAGCCGCGCACCGTCGCCACCCACTGCCCCTACTGCGCGCTGCAGTGCGGCACCCGGCTGACCAGGGAACGCGCGGGCGTGGTGGTGGCGCCGACGGACTTCCCGGTGAACCGGGGCGGGCTGTGCCAGAAGGGCTGGACGGCGCCATCGGTCCTGGACACCCCCGACCGGCTGCTGACTCCGCTGGTGCGCCGCGACGGGGAGCTGGTGGCCGTGGACTGGGACACCGCGCTGCGCACCGTCGCCGACGGGGTCCGCCGCATCCAGGACCGGCACGGCCCGGACGCGGTGGGCGTGTTCGGCGGCGGTGGCCTGACCAACGAGAAGGCCTACCTGCTGGGCAAGTTCGCGCGGGTCGCGCTCGGCACGAGCCAGATCGACTACAACGGCCGATTCTGCATGTCCTCGGCCGCGGCGGCCGCGACCGCGGCCTTCGGGCTGGATCGGGGCCTGCCGTTCCCGGTGACCGACCTCGGCACGGCCGACGTGGTGCTGCTGGCGGGCGCGAACGTGGCGGAGACGATGCCGCCGCTGATGCAGCACCTCGCCCGGCCGGACCTGATCGTGATCGATCCTCGGCGCAGCGCCACCGCCGAGCGCGCGGCGCTGCACCTGCAACCGGCGCCGGGCACGGACCTGGCGCTGGTGCTGGGCCTGCTGCACATCGCGGTGGTCGACGGGTGGGCCGACACCGATTACCTCCGGGACCGCACCGCCGGGTTCGACGCGGCCTGGCAGCGGGCGATGAGCTGGTGGCCGGAGCGGGTGGAGCGGATCACCGGTGTGCCCGCGGGGTCGCAGCGGGCGGCGGTGCGGATGCTCGCGCGGGCCGAGCGGGCGTACGTGCTCACGGGACGCGGCGCCGAGCAGCACTCGACGGGCGTGGACACGGTCGCGGGGTTCATCAACCTCGCGCTGGCGCTGGGACTGCCCGGTCGCGACGGCGGCGGCTACGGCTGCCTGACCGGTCAGGGCAACGGCCAGGGCGGTCGCGAGCACGGGCAGAAGGCCGATCAGCTGCCGGGCTACCGGTCCATCACCGACGACGCGGCGCGGGAGCACGTCGCGCAGGTGTGGGGCGTCGCGCCGGAGAGCCTGCCCGGTCCGGGTCGCAGCGCCTACGAACTGCTGGACGCGCTGGGCACCCCCGGCGGTCCGCGCGGGCTGCTGGTGTTCGGTTCGAACCCGGTGGTCTCGGCTCCGCACGCCGGGCACGTCGGCGAGCGGCTGGCCGCGCTGGACCTGCTGGTGGTGGCGGACTTCGTGCCCTCGGAGACCGCGCGGGCGGCGGACGTGGTGCTGCCGGTGACGCAGTGGGCCGAGGAGGACGGCACCATGACCAACCTCGAAGGGCGCGTGCTGCGCCGCCGCCGGTTGCGCATTCCGCCCGGACACGCGCGCAGCGACCTGGAGGTGCTGCACGGCTTGGCGCGGCGCCTCGGCGAACCCGGTCACCGCTACCCCACCTCACCCCGCGAGGTCTTCGAGGAGTTGCGGCGCGCTTCGGCGGGCGGCAAAGCCGACTACTCGGGCATCGGCTACGACCGCCTCGACGCCGGGGAGGCGCTGCACTGGCCGTGCCCCGCCGTGGACGGCGACGACCACCCGGGCACGCCGCGGCTGTTCCTGGACGGTTTCGCCCACCCCGACGGCCGCGCCCGGTTCGCGGCGGTCGAGCACCGCCAACCGGCCGAGTCGGTGAGCGCGGAGTTCCCGCTGCACGCCACGACCGGCCGGGTGCTGGCCCACTACCAGTCGGGCGCGCAGACCCGCCGGGTGCGCGAACTGGCCGAGGCCGAACCCGAGGCGTTCGTCGAGGTGCACCCGGACACCGCGCACCGCGCGGGTCTCACCGACGGTGCACCGGCCCTGGTGAGCTCGGCGCGCGGCGGCACCGTGGCGCGGGTGCGGCTGGTGCCGTCGATGCGCACCGACACCGTGTTCCTGCCGTTCCACTTCCCCGGCGACGGCAGCGCGAACCTGATCACCAGCCCGGCCCTCGATCCGCGCAGCCGGATGCCGGAGTTCAAGGTGGCCGCCGCTCGCATCGAGCCGCTCCCGGCGGACCCCGCGGGTCTCGTCGCGGGCGGCGTCGCGGGCGGCGTCGCGGAGGTGTCCGCATGAGCCACGTGCTGATCATCGGCAACGGACCGGCGGCGCACCGGCTCGTGGAACGGCTCCGGGTGCACGGCCACGATGGGCCGATCACCGTGCTGGGCGGCGAGGACCGCCCCGCCTACAACCGGGTGCTGCTGGCCTCGGTGCTCGACGGCACGCTGTCCGCGGCGGCCGTGACGCTGCCCGAGTCGCGGGCCGAAGTCCGGCTGGGCGTCACGGCCACGGCCGTCGACCGCGCCCGGCGGCTGGTGCGCACCGACGGCGGTGTGGTGCACCGCTACGACGAGCTCGTGCTCGCCACCGGCGCGCGGGCCACCGCGCCCGGCGTTCCCGGCGTGCTCGACGCCGACGGCGCGCTGTCCCCGGGGGTCACGCCGCTGCGCACGCTCGACGACTGCGCCCGCATCCCGGACGGCGCGCGGGACGCGGTGGTGCTCGGGGGCGGGGTGCTCGGCGTGGAGTCGGCGCGCGCGCTGCACACCCGCGGCCTGGACGTGGCGCTCGTGCATCCGCAGGCGCACCCGATGGACCGGCAGCTCGACGCCGCCGGCGGCGCGCTGCTGGGCGAGCACCTGCGCGGCGCGGGGCTGCGCACCAGGTTCGGGCGGCGCGCCGCGCGGTACCGGCCGGGCAAGCTCGTCCTCGACGACGGGGAGGCGCTCGCCGCGGACGTGCTCGTGCTGTGCACCGGCGTGACCCCGGAGGCGGGGCTCGCAGCCGACGCGGGACTCGCGGTCGGGCGGGGCGTCCTCGTCGACGACCACCTCACCACCTCCGACCCGCACGTCCACGCGATCGGCGATTGCGCCGAGCACGACGGGCGGGTTCCGGGGCTGATCGCTCCCGCGTGGGAGCAGGCGGAGGTGCTGGCCCGGCGGCTCACCGGCGGCACCGCGCACTACCGGGGCGTCGGCACGGTCACCCGGCTCAAGGCGCGCGGCATCGAGCTGTCCGCGATGGGATCGGCTGCCTTGCTCGACGGCGCCGAACCCGGCGTGGAGCTGGTGGTGGTGTCGGACCCGGCGCGCGGGCGGTACGCGAAGCTCGCGGTCCGCGACGAGCGGGTCGGCGGTGCCGTGCTGATCGGCTTTCCGCAGGCCACCGCGACCATCGCCCAGCTGCACGATCGGAACCTGCCGCTGCCCGCGGACCGGCTCGGGCTGCTGCTCGGGCACTCCCCCGCAGCCGCCGCACCCGCGGACCTGCCGGACGACGCCGTCGTCTGCCGCTGCAACAACGTCACCAAGAAGTCCCTGGTGCGCGCCTGGCACCGCGGTGCCCGCGACCTCGGCGGGCTGGCGCGGGCGACCCGCGCCACCACCGGCTGCGGCGGCTGCGCCGACGAGGTGCGCGGCCTGTGCGGCGCGTTGACCACCGGGGACGGCACTGACACCGAACAGGAGGGCGCCGCATGACCCGCACCCTTGTGGTGATCGGCCACGGCATGGTCGGCCACCGCCTCGTCGAGCAGCTGCGCGCCCGCGACGACGCGGGCACCTGGCGGGTGGAGATCTTCGCCGAGGAGTCCCGCGCCGCCTACGACCGCGTCGCCTTGTCGTCCTACTTGGACGGCAAGAGCGCCGAGGACCTCGGGCTGGCGGGCTCGGATTTCCTGGCCGATCCGCTGGTGCGGCTGCGGCTGGGCTGCGGCGCCGCGCGCATCGACCGCGCCGCGCGGACCGTGCTCACCACCGACGGCACCGAGCTGGGTTACGACGCGCTGGTGCTGGCGACGGGCTCCCGGCCGTTCGTGCCGCCGGTGCCCGGTCACGACCTCGACGGCTGCCACGTCTACCGCACGCTCGACGACCTCGACGGCATCCGCGACGCGGCCGTCGACGGTGCCGCCGGCGTGGTGATCGGCGGCGGGCTGCTCGGGTTGGAGGCGGCGAACGCCTTGCGGCTGCTGGGAATGCGCCCGCACGTGGTGGAGATGGCGCCGCGGCTGATGCCGTTGCAGGTCGACGACGGCGGCGGTCAGGTGCTGGCCGGGCTGGTCGGTGATCTCGGGCTCGCGCTGCACTGCGAGACGGCTACGAACTCGATCATCGCCGGGCCGGACGGGCGGGTCGCCGGGGTGGAGCTCGGCGACGGCAGCACCGTCGAGGCGGAGCTGGTGGTGTTCTCCGCCGGGGTCCGTCCGCGCGACGAGCTCGCCGAACCGGCCGGGCTGGCACGCGCCGAGCGCGGTGGCGTGCTCGTCGACGACCGGTGCCGCACCTCCGACGAGCACATCTGGGCGGTCGGCGAGTGCGCCGCGGTCGACGGCCGCTGCTACGGGCTGGTCGCGCCCGGCTACGCGATGGCCGAGGTCGTGGTGCGGCAACTGCTGGACCTCGACGGTGCCGCCTTCCCGGAGCCCGACATGTCGACCAAGCTGAAGCTGCTCGGGGTCGACGTGGCCAGCTTCGGCGACGCGCACGGCACCGCCGACGGCGCGCTGGACGTCGTTCACGCCAACAACGCGGCGGGCACCTACGCGAAGCTGGTGCTCAGCGACGACGCGCGGGTGCTGCTCGGTGGCGTGCTCGTCGGCGACGCGAGCGCGTACGCGACGCTGCGACCGCTGGTCGGGCGGGAACTGCCCGCGCCGCCCGAGCGGCTGCTGCTGCCCGCCGGGGCCGGGCCGGACGCGGGCGCGCTGCCCGCCGACGCCGTCGTGTGCTCCTGCAACAACGTGTCCAAAGCGGACATCACCGGTGCGATCACCGGTGCCGCGCTGTCCGACGTGGCCGGGGTCAAGGCCTGCACCCGGGCCGGGACCAGCTGCGGGTCCTGCGTGCCGATGCTCAAGACGCTGCTCGGCGAGTGCGGCGTCGCCCCTTCCCGTGCGCTGTGCGAGCACTTCGAGCAGTCCCGGTCGGAGCTGTTCGAGATCATCCGGGTGACGGGGATCGGCACCTTCTCCGAGCTGATCGGGAAGCACGGGCGGGGACTGGGCTGCGACCTCTGCAAACCCGCCGTCGCCTCGATCCTCGCCAGCCTCGGGCGCGGCCACATCCTCGACGGGGAGCAGGCCGGGCTGCAGGACACCAACGACCGGTTCCTGGCCAACATGCAGCGCAACGGGACGTACTCGGTGGTGCCGCGAGTGCCGGGCGGGGAGATCACCCCGGACAAGCTCATCGTGCTCGGTGAGGTCGCCCGCGACTTCGAGCTCTACACGAAGATCACCGGCGGGCAGCGCATCGACCTGTTCGGCGCCCGCGTGGAGCAGCTGCCGCTGATCTGGCGGCGGCTGGTCGACGCCGGGTTCGAATCCGGGCACGCCTACGGCAAAGCGCTGCGCACCGTGAAGTCCTGCGTGGGCACCGACTGGTGCCGCTACGGCGTGCAGGACTCCGTGGCGATGGCCATCCGGCTCGAACTGCGCTACCGGGGCCTGCGGGCACCGCACAAGCTCAAGTCCGGAGTGTCGGGGTGCGCGCGGGAGTGCGCCGAGGCGCGTTCCAAGGACTTCGGCGTCATCGCCACCGACCGCGGCTGGAACCTCTACGTCGGCGGCAACGGTGGCTTCACCCCGCGCCACGCCGAGCTGCTCGCGGCCGACCTCGACGACGAGCAGCTCATCCGGCTCGTCGACCGGTTCCTGATGTTCTACGTGCGCACCGCCGACCGGTTGCAGCGCACCGCGGCGTGGATCGAATCCCTCGACGGCGGGCTGGAGCACGTGCGCGAAGTCGTCGTCGACGACTCCCTGGGCATCGCCGCCGAACTGGAGGCCGCGATGCGCGAGCACGTCGCCGGTTACGCCGACGAGTGGGCCGGTGTGCTGGCCGATCCGGTGAAGCTGTCCCGCTTCGTGTCCTTCGTCAACGCGCCCGACGCGCCCGATCCGACGATCAGCTTCGTCGCCGAACGGGGCCAGCCCCGGCCCGGCCCCGTCGTGCTGCCGATGCCGTCGATCCGGCCCGACTCCGAGGAGGTACTCGCATGACCACCTGGCACCCGATCTGCCCTTGGGAGGCGCTGGCACCCGCTTGCGGCGTGCCCGCGCTGCTGGCGGCCGAGCCCGTCGCGCTGTTCCGCACCCACGACGACGGGCTCTACGCCGTCGGCAACGTCGACCCGTTCTGCGGGGCGGGCGTGATGAGCCGCGGCATCGTCGGCGACCGCGCCGGGGAACCGACCGTGGCCTCGCCGATGCTCAAGCAGGTCTTCTCGCTGCGCACCGGCGAATGCCTGGACGACCCGTCCGCCCGGCTGCCGACGTTCCCGGTGCGGCGCCACGACGAGATGGTGGAGATCGCCGTTCCGTGACGACGCACCCGTCCCTTCCCGCGCGGGACGCCCCGCTGGCCGGATTCACCGTCGGCGTCACCGCCGCCCGCCGCGCCGACGAGCTGAGCTCGCTGCTGGAACGACGCGGCGCCCGGGTGCTGCGCGGTCCGGCGCTGCGCATCGTCGCGGTCGCCGACGACGCGCGGCTGCACGCCGCGACCGAGCAGTGCATCGCCGATCCGCCGTCGGTGGTGGTCGCGACCACCGGCATCGGCTTCCGGGGCTGGGTGGAGGCCGCCGACGGCTGGGGTCTCGGCGGGGCGCTGCTCCACGCGCTGAGCTCCGCCCGGCTGCTGGCGCGCGGTCCCAAAGCACGCGGCGCGGTGCGGGCGGCCGGGCTCGCCGACGCGTGGTCGCCGGACTCGGAGTCCTCCGCTGAACTGCTCGAACACTTGCTCACCGCGCCGCTGGAGGGAGTCCGGGTCGCGGTGCAGCTGCACGGGCAGCCGCTGCCGGACTTCGTGGCGGCGTTGCGCCGCGCGGGCGCGGAGGTCATCGAGATCCCGGTGTACCGGTGGGTTCCGCCCGCCGACGTCGGGCCGTTGGCGCACCTGGTCGACGCGGTGTGCGCCCACGAGATCGACGCCGTCACGTTCACCAGCGCCCCGGCCGCCGCCGGGCTGCTCGACCACGCCACCGAACGGGGCCGCCGCGACGACCTGATCGCCGCGCTGCGCGGCCCCGTGCTGTCGGCCTGCGTCGGGCCGGTGACCCGGGCACCGCTGGCCGAACTCGGGATACCTGCGGTGCTGCCGCAGCGGTTCCGGCTCGGCGCGCTGGTGCGGGCGCTGTGCGAGACGTTGCCCGCCCGCTACCCGGCGCTGCCCATCGCCGGGCGCACCCTGCAGCTGCGCGGGCACGCCGCCGCCGTGGACGGCGAGCTGCGACCGCTATCGCCGAACGCGAAATCCCTGCTGCGGCTGCTGCTGGCCCGGCCGGGCCGAGTCGTGCCCCGCGCGGCACTCGCCGATGCCCTCACCTGCGGGCGGGCGGTGGACGAGCACGCCGTGGAACAGGCCGTCGCCCGGCTGCGCTCCGCGCTCGGCGCACCCGAGCTGGTGCAGACGGTGATCAAGCGCGGCTACCGGCTGCCGCTGGAACCGGTGCCGGAATGACCGCGCCGCTGCTGCTGGTCGCGCACGGCACCCGCGATCCCGCGGGCCCGCGCGTGCTCGACCGGATCGCCGCCGCCGTCGCCGACCGGGCCGCCGTCGCGGTGCGCGTCGCCTACGTCGACGTCATCGGCCCCACCGTCGCCGACGCGCTGCGCGGGCTCGGCGGTCCGGTGGTCGCGGTGCCCGCTTTCCTGGCCGCCGGGTACCACGTGCGCACCGACCTGCCCGCGCAGCTCGCCGCCGCCGGGCGCACCGGCGACGTCACGACCACCGCGCCGATCGGTCCCGCGCCGGAACTCGCGGCGGCCATGCTGGACCGGCTCGCCGCGGCCGGGTGGCATCCGGGGACAGAGGTGGTGTTCGCGGCGGCCGGATCGTCGGATCCGCGCGCGCTGGCGGACGTGCGCGCCGCGGCCAGCCTGCTGGGGCGGCGGTGCGGGAGAGCGCTGCGGCCGAGCTACGTCAGCACCGCGACGCCGCTGACCGAACGGGTGTGCGCGGCCCCGCCGACGGCGGATCGGATCATCGCGCCGTACCTGCTGGCTCCGGGCCTGTTCCACCGGAAGCTGTCCGGGCTCCCCGTCGAGGCCGTCGCCGAACCGATCGGAGCGCACCCGCGGGTCGTCGACCTGGTCGTGCGCCGCTACCGCCAGGCCCTCGCGGACTCGTCCACCGCGTGGATTTCCGCTGCTGCGGCAAGGAAATCTCACTCCAGGTGAATGCCGATCAGCGGTCCTGACTCGTTCGTGGGTTCTTCGGTTTCGTTCGATTCATACCTTGTTCACCGTCGCTTACGGTGGACGTTTCCGTGCGTCGCAACCGGGGAGGAACTCATGACCAGCGCAACCAGTTCCGGAACGAAATCAGGTTCCGGCAGGCGCACGTCCGGCAGCAGCGCCCAAGGGCGCGGTTCCTCCTCCCGGTCCGGTTCCCGCACCAGCACCTCCGGTTCCAGGACCACCGCCAAGCAGAGCACGAGCGGCTCCACGCGCACCACCAGCGCGCAGACCGGCGGCTCCACCCGCAGCACCGGCAAGCAGAGCACCAGCGGGCGCAGCACCAGCAGCTCGGGCCGCGGCAGCGGCAGTCGCCAGAGCACCGGCACCCGGCAGAGCAGCACCGCCCGCCAGAGCACCGGCACCCGCCAGACCAGCGCCACCCGGCAGAGCAGCGGCACGACCCGCAGCAGCAGAGGCTCCAGCAGCTCCGGCACCTCGACCAGGCAGTCGACGAGCACGTCGAACGCGCAGCAGGCCACCGTGCACCTGCCGTTCGTCACCGCCCAGTTCCACCGGCCGGACGTTCACCTGCCCGCCCTTCCGGGCAAGAAGGAGTTCACCTCCGCGGCGGAGACGGTCCGCGCGCAGCTGCCCGAGCCCGGCCAAGCCCTGTTCTACGGCGGCCTCGCCGCCGGGGTCGCCCTGAGCCTGCTCGAATGGCCCGTCGCCCTGGCCATCGGCGTGGGCACCGCCGTCGTCGGCCGCGGCGACCACGGCGAATAGCCACCACCGCCACCCGCCCCGGCACACCGGCCCCGCACCTCGCGGCGCCCGTGGACGCCGGGGCGGACTCGCGCGAAGCGCTCCCCGGCCACCGGCCGCGGTCGAGCCCGCCCGAAGCCCCACCGCCCCGCGCTCAGAGAGGGAACCCATGCCGCTCGGCACCGTGCTGTCGCGAGCCTCGCAGGTGGCCGTGCCCGTCCTCGACGCCGTGCGCACCTTCGGGTCCGCACCGCTGACCCGGCGGACCTACTCCGGGGACGGCCGCACCCACCTCGAAGTGCGCGGCCTGCACCTGCCCGAGTCGGCCGACGCCGTGCGCGACCTGCGCACCCGCATGTCCGAAGTGGACGGCGTCCGCGAGGTCGAGGTGAACGCGGTGCTGGGGCGGGTCACGGTGCACCACGATCCCGACGTCACCGGGCGCGCGGCGCTGGACGCGGTGGTCGACGACGTCGAAACCGACCACGGGCTGCGCGACCTCGGCCGCGCACCCGCCGGTGCCGCGCACCCGGGCAACGCCGACGCGCTGCTGCGCGACGTCGGAGCGTTCGGGCTCAGCGTGCTCGGCCTGGGCTACACCGCAGTCGCCGCGCTGCTCCCGTTCCAGCCCGGTTCACCGCTGGTGCCCGCCGCGATCTCGCTGGCCGACTCGGTGCCGTGGCTGCGCGCCGGAGCCGAACGCACCCTCGGGCGCTCCGGCACCGACGCCGCGCTCGGCGTGGGCGGCGCCGTCACCCAAGGCCTGTCGCAGAACCCGCTGGCCGTGTTCACCGACCTGTCGTCCCGGTTCTGCTCCGCGCGCGAAGTCATCGCCCGGCGCCAGGCGTGGACCCGCTGGGAAGGCGCGACCCACTCCGGCTCGCACGAATCCACCGCGTTCGACGCCCCGCCACGCCCGAGCGCGCTGCCCGACGGACCGGTCGAACAGGTCGCGAACCTCTCCGGCACGTTCGCCCTCGGCGGGTACGGCACCGTCCTCGCCGCCACCCGCGACCAGCGGCGGGCGCTGGCGACCATGCTCGCCGCGATCCCCCGCCCCGCGAAGAGCGGGCGGGAGGCGTTCGCCGCGCAGCTGACCACCGCGCTGTCCGCGCGCGGCACCGTCGTGCTCGAACCGAAGTCGCTGCGGCGCCTGGACCGGGTCGACGCCGTCGTGCTCGACGCCCCCGCGTTGCTGACGGGACGGCGGATCGTCGACGAGGTGCTGCCGTGGGACCCCGACGCGGACGGCGCCCGGTTGTTCGCGCACGCCGCCGAACTCGTCGCCTCCGAACGCCCCAAGGCGCACCAGCGCAGCGGCAAGTGGTCCTGCGCCCCGCTCGACCGCAACGGCACCGACGTGCCCGCGCACCTGCACGAGGCGATGCGCGCGCACCGCGACCAGGGCGCGACGCTGCTCCTGCTGCGCAGGCACGACGAACCCACCGCGGTCGTGGCCGTCGCCGACGAACTCGACCCGCTCGCCGAAGCGCTCGTCGACGCCGCCCGCGCCGCCGGGACCGTGGTGCTCGCCGGGGTCGGCAGCCGCCTCGACCGCAGGCTCGCCGTGGACGACGTCGTGCACGGCGGCACCCGGCTGGCCGGCTCGGTGCGGCGGTTGCAGGAGGACGGCCGGGTGGTCGCGCTGGTCTCGCCGCGCGGGCATTCCGCGCTGGCCGCCGCCGACGTCGGCATCGGACTCACCGAGGCCGACAAGCCCACGCCGTGGGGCGCGGACCTGCTGTGCCCGAACCGGACCGAGGCGTACGCGGTCCTGTTCTCCGCCGCCGAAGCGCGCACCGCCAGCAAGCACGCCGCCGCGCTGTCGGTCGGCGGCACCTGCCTGGGCGTCCTGTTCGGCGCGCTCGGCCCCTCGCTGGGCGCACCTGCTCGCGCGAGCATGCCGGGGCACGCGGCGAGCCTGTTCGCGATCGGCACCGGCACCTTGGCCGGGATGCAGGCCGGCAACCGCCCACCGCCAGCGCCGCGGCAGCGCACGCCGTGGCACGCGCTGCCGGGCAGAGCCGTGCTGGGCCTGCTGGACAGCTCCGTCGACGGCCTCACCGGCGCGGTCGCGCAGCGCTGGCAGCGCTCCCAGCCGCAGGCGGGCGGCCGGGAATCCGGCGTGGCGGGCGCCACGCTCGAAGGCCTGGTCAACCCGATGACACCGGTGCTGGTCGCGGGCGCCGTGGTCTCCGCCGGGCTCGGCTCGGTGGTCGACGCCGTGCTGATCACCGGCGTGCTCGGGATCAGCGCCCTGGTCGACGGGGTGCAGCGGGTCGCGACCGATCGCGAACTCGCCCGGCTGCTCGACGCCGGGCAACTGCCCGCGCAGGTCCGCCGGGGCGGCGAGACGATCACCGTGCCCGCCGACCGGCTGGTGCCCGGCGACGTCGTCGAACTGCGCTCCGGAGACGGCGTGCCCGCCGACTGCCGGGTGCTGGAGGCGGAGTACCTGGAAGTCGACGAGTCCAGCCTCACCGGCGAATCGAACCTCGTGGTCAAGACGCCCGAGGCGACCACCGCCGCCGCGCTCGGCGACCGCACCGGCATGGTCTACCAGGGCACCACGGTCGCCACCGGAACGGCCACGGCCGTCGTGGTGGCCACCGGTACCGCCACCGAGATCGGCCGCACCACCCAGGACGACGGTCGCGCCACCGGCGGCGCGGGGGGAGTCGAAGCACGGCTCGCGGAACTGACCCGGCAGATCCTGCCGCTGTCCATCGGCGCCGGTGGCGTGCTCATGGCCGTCGACCTGCTGCGCGGCACCCCGCTCGCGCACACCGTCGGGCGGGCCGTCGGACTGGCCGTGGCCGCCGTACCGGAAGGCCTGCCGTTCGTGGCGACGCTGGCGGAACTCGCCGCCGCGCGCAGGCTGTCCCGGCGCGGCGTGCTGGTGCGCAGTCCCGCCACCATCGAAGCGCTGGGCCGCGTCGACGCGTTGTGCTTCGACAAGACCGGGACCCTCACCCAAGGCCGGATCACCCTCGGCCAGGTCTCCGACGGCAGGCACAGCAGCACACCGGATCGGCTGGACACCGCCGAACGCGCCGTCATCGAGGCCGCGGTGCGGGCCAACCCGCAGGCCGACGACGACCAGCCGCTGCCACACCTCACCGACCGCGCCGTGCTCGAAGGAGCGCTGGCGGCCGGCATCGACCCGAACGGGCGCGAGGTCCTCGCGGACCTGCCGTTCGAGCCCTCCCGCAGCTTCCACGCCACCCGCACCCGCGGCGACGACGGCGTCGCGCTGCACGTCAAGGGAGCACCGGAGGTGGTGCTCGAACGCTGCGTCCGGTGGCGCGGCGCCGAGGGCCACCGGAAGTTCGACGCCGCCGCGCGGACCGAGGTGGAGCAGGAGATCGAACGCCTCGCCCTGCTCGGCTACCGGCTGCTCGCGGTAGCCGAGAAGTCCACACCGGACGAAACCGGATCCGAACTGGACGATTCCGATGTGGACGGACTCGACTTCGTCGGGCTGCTCGGACTCGCCGACCCGGTGCACCCCACGGCGGCGGAGGCCGTCTCGCGGCTGCGGCGCGCCGGGGTCGACGTCATCATGATCACCGGCGATCACCCGAGCACCGCCGAGGCCATCGCCGCCGAGCTCGGCATGCTAGGCGGCAGGCGGGTCATGCACGGCGCCGAACTCGACGAGCTCGACGACGAGGAGCTGGCCGCGGAACTACCCGCGATCTCCGTGTTCGCGCGGGTCAGCCCGGCGCAGAAGGCGCGCATCGTGCGGCTGCTGCGCGCCGACGGGCGCACCGTGGCGATGACCGGCGACGGCGCCAACGACGTGCCCGCGATCAAGCTCGCCCACGTCGGCATCGCGCTCGGCTCCCGAGCCACCTCAGCAGCCCGCGAGTCCGCAGACCTCGTCGTCGCCGACGACCGGATCGAGACCATCACCGACGGCATCGTCGAGGGCCGCGGGATGTGGGCTTCGGTGCACGACGCGCTGTCCATGCTGCTCGGCGGCAACCTCGGCGAGATCGGGTACGCGGTGGGATCGGGCTTCTTCGGCGGTGGCGCCGGGCTCAACGCCCGGCAGCTGCTGGTGGTGAACATGCTGACCGACGTGCTGCCCGCGATCGCCATCGCGGTGCGCCCGCCCCCGCACGCCACTCCGGAGCGGCTGCTGTCCGAAGGTCCGGACGCGTCGCTGGGCACGGCCCTGACCCACGACGTGTACCTGCGCGCCGCCGCCACGGCCGGGGCTGCGGGGCTCGCCTGGGCGCTGGCCCGCCCGGTGTCCACGCCCGGCCAGGCCCGCACCACCGGACTGGTCGCGCTGGTGTCCGCGCAGCTCGCCCAGACGCTCGCGGTGCGCGGTCGCACACCGCTGGTGCTGGCCTCCGGCGCGGTGTCCCTCGTGGTGCTGTTCGGGGTCGTGCAGGTTCCCGGCGTCAGCCACTTCTTCGGCAGCAGTCCGCTACTACCACACCAGTGGTGTCTCGCGGCCGGATCCGCGATCGCATCCACCACAGCCGTGGTGCTGTGGCAGCGCCCACCTGCGACGAAGCAGCCCGCGGAGGCCCGCGCGCTGCCCGCCGGGACGACGGAGGCCCCGGCCGTCGCCGCCCCGGCGGAGGTCACGGAGGGTTCGAACGAGGACGTCGTGGAGGGCTCGGTGCTGCCCGCTCCGGCGGCGCATCGGAACGGTTCCGCCGCACGTCGCGCTCCGGCCGGCTCGCGGCCGCTGGTCACCACTCCCGGATGAGCGGCCGGGCAAGCTCACCCCACCTCCACGGTCCCTCCACCAGGTGAAACGGCGGATTTTCCCCGCCGCTTCACCTGCTCGTCACCCGGAGCCCATCCGGTCCTCACTCCGGACCGGGACCGTCGGGGCGTACGAGCGGGATCCGAGACCGGCAGAAAGCGCACCCACCATGAACTTCCTGACGACCCTGCTGACCAGCGTGGCCGTGGCACTCCTCGAGGGGCTCATCGTGCACGCCGCCAAGACCGCCTACCAGCGCATGCTCCGCACGGCCTGACCCGACGCCCGCCGGAGCCGGGCACCGGCGATCCCAGCCGACCCGCGGCGACCGAGGAGTCGCGGGATCTCAAATAAGAGCCCGCGCACATTCTCATCGCACTGAAAACATATCCGGAATGAACATTCCTATCGATTCATTCCAAAACGTTCCACACCGCGAACCCCTATCCGAATGACGCGTTCCGCGGGGTCGGTTGACAGTCGCATCGTTGTTCGCTATTCAATTCGAAGGCCGGAAATCGCCCGGCCGCGAGCAATCGAGGCGAGTCGTCACCTAGGACGCCGATGACCGAGAACGGGTCGCGCGAGCACGACTCCACCCGAGTCGACGACCGCGTCGAAGCAGTTCGCGCACACCCGCCGCTCGACTCGCGCGGGCGGAGAACGGCGCCGTGGTTCGCCGTCGCGACCCTGGCCTACGCAGCCGTCCTCAGCAGCGCGCTCGCCGTTGCCATTCCCGAGGCCGCGCTCGTCGGCGACCCGGAATGGGGCTTGGATTACCGCGTCTACGCCCGCGCCGGTCGGGAATTGTGGACTCCGGCGCTGTACGCGCCCCGGCCGGAACTGCCGTTCCTGTACCCGCCGATCGCCGGGATGCTGTTCGCCGCGCTGCGGTTCATCCCGGAAGCCCTCGGCCACGCCGTACTCAACATCGCGACCGTCGCCGCCACCGTGACGACCGCGCACCACGTGCTCGCGCGGTACGACTTCGGGACCCGCGCCCAGCGGCACGCCCTCGCCTTCGCCGCGGCCGGGTTGTTCTCGCTCACGACGCCGTGGCGCACCGAACTGGCGCTCGGGCAGATCAATTCCCTCCTGCTGGCCGCCATCGTCATCGCGGCGACGCGCACCGGTGACAGGGCGCGGGACGGCGTGCTGCTGGGAGCGGCCACCTCGATCAAGCTCGCCGCCGGGATCGTGGTGCCGGGATTCCTGCTCGCCCGGCGGTGGCGGACCGCGGCGGGCGCCGTGCTGACCTTCCTGGTCACCGTCGCGGTCGGCGTGCTCGTCCTCGGCGGCACCGCGGTGCGCTACTGGTTCGAGGTGCTCCCGAGGATGTCGAACGGGCCGGTGCGCACCGAGGTCTTCAGCCAGAACCTCGCGGCGGCGCTGTCGCGGCTCGGCCTGGCTCCGCCGCTCGGGTGGGGACTGCTCGCGGTCCTGACCGTGATCGGCCTGAGCATCGCCGTCCGGCGGCGGGACCACTTCAAGGCCGTTCTGGTGCTGGGCATGGCGGGACTGCTGGCGCAGCCGGTCACCTGGACGCACCACTGGGTGTGGCTTGGGCCCGCCGCCCTCGTCCTGCTGATCGGGGTCGTCCGGTGCGCGCACCCGTACCGGTGGGCGTGCTGCCTGGTGTTGCTGCTCGGCACGATCCTGTTCCCGGTGGGCTACGCGCTTCCGGGGCACAGCCTGTCCGGCAGCGGGCTGGACCTCGGCCGCGCGCTGCCGGCGTCCGGCTACGCGCTGCTCGGCCTCGCCCTGCTCGTGCTGATCCCGCTGTGCCCCACCGGTCGTCGCCCGCAGGACGCCTCGACCTGACGCGCGTCAGACCTCGACGGGTTCCGCGGTGGGTTCGGGCGCGGGCGCGGAGCGCTGCGCGATGAACGCGCCCGCGAGCACCAGCGCTCCCCCGGCCAGCTGCCACGGCCCCACGTGCTCGCCGAGCAGCATCCACGCCAGCACCGTGGCCACCACCGGCTCCAGGAACGCGACGGCGCCCGCGATCGGCGGCGAGAGCCGCCGCACCGCGACGATGCCGGTGAGGTAGGCCAGCACGGTGCTCATCAGCACGACCCAGCCGACCACCAGCAGCGCGGGGAACGGGGCGCCGGCCAGCTGCACGGGCCCGGCGAGCAGCGCCCAGTCCAGCTCCCAGGGCCGGGCGATCACCGTGACGATGGCGGCACCGATCAGCAGCCCGTAGGAGGCCAGCGCACGCGGGTCCACGTCGGCGGAGCTGTCGGAGAGCAGGAAGTACCCGGCCTGACACCCGGCGGCGGCCAGGGCGAGCAGCAAGCCGAACACATCGAAGCGCAGCCCCGCGGCGATCTCCACCACGCACGCCAGCCCGACCAGCGCCAGCGCCGTGCCGATCGCGGCCTGCTTGGTCACCGGCGCGCGCCGGACGAAGCGGATCCAGCCGAGCACCAGCACCGGGCCGAGGAATTCGATGAGCAGCGCCACCGCCACCGGGATCGAGGCGATGGCCGCGAAGTAGAAGGTCTGCACGCCCGCGATGGCGAACACCCCGTAGCCCAGCAGCAGCCACGGCGCCCTCCGCAGCACCCCGGCGTGGCGCACCGCGAACGGCAGCATCAGCAGCGCGCCGCCGGCCAGCCGCATCCACGCCACCTGCAACGGGGTGAACCCGGCGTTGATCAGCGGTTTGGCGAACGGCCCGGAACCGCCGAAGCAGAACGCGGAGAACATCGCGGCCGTGATGCCCGCGGTCTTCGGATCGTGGAGCGGATTGCGCACGCCGATCATCGAAGCACAGCCGGGTACCGAGCCCGGAGGCATTGGTCTCGACGAGCCGGGCGGCTCAGCTCCCGTCCGCTTCCGTCCCGGGCACGCGCCCCGGCTCCGGCGCCGTGTCCCGCGCCGCGAGCACCTTGCCGATGAACGCGTCGTAGATCAACGCGCCCAGCACGCCGCCGATGAACGGCCCGACGATGGGGATCCAGAAGTAGGCGCTGAACCACTGGTAGGTGCCGGGCAGCGCGATCTCCCCCCACCCGGTGAGGTAGGCCCACAGCCGGGGCCCGAAATCGCGGGCCGGGTTGATGGCGTACCCCGCGCTGACCCCGAAGCTCAGCCCGATCGCCGTCACGACCATGCCGATCAGGAACGGCCCCAGGTTCGACGCGGGCGCCGAGTTCCGGACGTCGATCAGCGCGCAGATCAGCGCGACGAGGATCGCGGTGCCCACGACCTGGTCCAGCAGCGGCCCCAGCCAGGAGGAGCCGAAGTACTTCGCCGGGAAGGTCGCGAAGATGGAGAAGGTGTCCAGCGATTCGGCGCGCCCGACGCCCGCTTTGGCGTTGAACGCGTCGATCGCCCACCGGTAGCAGGAGAACACCACCCCTGCGGCGAGGAACGCGCCGACGACCTGCGCCACGATGTAGGGCACGACCTTGCGCCACGGGAACGACCGGCGGACCGCGAAGGCCAGGGTCACGGCCGGGTTGATGTGCGCGCCGCTCACGCCGCCGGCAATGTACACGCCGAACACCACCGCGAACCCCCAGCCGAACGCGATGATCAACCAGTTCGCCGGCCCGAAGGCGTCCTCCTGCCTGCCCGAGCCGGGCAGGCCGGCGAGCGCGACGGCCACGGAACCGCAGCCGAGCAGGATCAGCACGAAGGTGCCCAGGAATTCCGCGGACAGCTCACCGCCGAGCCCGGAACCGAATTTCGAGCGGGATCGCTCACGTGTGGCCATCATTCCCCCTGCGCGGCACGAGCTTTCAGCGATCGCGCGCCGATGGTGTTCTGCCACGACGCCTTGCCGCATCGAGCGTAAATCCGCGACTCGGGGCGTGCCCGCCATTGACCGGGCATCGGAAATCCCGCCACGCACGGCTACTGCGACGCGGTGGATTTCCTCGAATCGGTGATTTCGGAGCTACGAGCACGTCACCCTCGGCACGAGGTCCGCGACCGGATCGCCGCGTCGCGCACGGCGAGGTCGACCTCGCCCACCGCACCGGGGTGAAACGTGATCTCTCGCACGCTTCCGCGTGGTTCCGCGCGGGATTCCGCCGGAAAAAACGGGGTTGTGCACGAACCGGAACATCGGGCGGTCGATTCGGGCCGACCCGGCCTTGAGCCGAATTACAGGACAAGCGTACTGTTACGGCCACCAGGCCGCCGAGGTCTGCGCGCACGCTCGGCCGACGTGCGCGAGACTCGCGGTCGTTCCCGAATTGACTTGCGCCCGTCGCGAGATGGAGTTGAACGTGACTGCACCTGCGAGCAAGGACAGCTTCGGTGCCCGCGGCACGCTGAAGGTCGGTGACTCCTCCTACGAGGTGTTCCGGCTCAACGCGGTCGACGGCGCGGCACGGCTGCCCTACAGCCTCAAGATCCTGCTGGAAAACCTGTTGCGCACCGAGGACGGTGCCAACATCACGGCCGACCACGTGCGCGCCCTGGCGAGTTGGGACTCCCAGGCGGAGCCCTCGACGGAGATCCAGTTCACCCCCGCGCGGGTCATCATGCAGGACTTCACCGGAGTCCCCTGCGTGGTCGACCTGGCCACCATGCGCGAAGCCGTCGCCGACCTCGGTGGCGACACCTCCAAGGTGAACCCGCTGGCCCCCGCCGAGCTGGTCATCGACCACTCGGTGATCATCGACGTGTTCGGCAGGCCGGACGCCTTCGAGCGCAACGTCGAATTCGAGTACGGCCGCAACAAGGAGCGCTACCAGTTCCTGCGCTGGGGCCAGGGCGCCTTCGACGAGTTCAAGGTCGTCCCGCCGGGCACCGGCATCGTGCACCAGGTCAACATCGAGCACCTGGCCCGCACCGTGATGTCCCGCAACGGCCAGGCCTACCCGGACTCCTGCGTCGGCACCGACTCGCACACCACCATGGTCAACGGCCTGGGCGTGCTGGGCTGGGGCGTCGGCGGCATCGAGGCCGAGGCCGCGATGCTGGGCCAGCCCGTCTCCATGCTGATCCCGCGCGTCGTGGGCTTCAAGCTCACCGGTGAGATCCCCGCGGGCGCCACCGCCACCGACGTGGTCCTCACGATCACCGAGATGCTGCGCCGCCACGGCGTGGTGGGCAAGTTCGTGGAGTTCTACGGCTCGGGCGTGGCCTCGGTCCCGCTGGCCAACCGCGCCACCATCGGCAACATGAGCCCCGAGTTCGGTTCGACCGCGGCGATCTTCCCGATCGACGACGAGACGATCCGCTACCTCAAGCTCACCGGCCGCCCGGCCGACCAGGTCGCGCTGGTCGAGTCCTACGCCAAGGAACAGGGCCTCTGGCACGACCCGGACCACGAGCCGGAGTACTCCGAGCTCCTGGAGCTGGACCTGTCCACGGTCGTGCCGTCCATCGCCGGGCCGAAGCGCCCGCAGGACCGCATCGAGGTCTCCGACGCCAAGCCGTCGTTCCGCAAGTCGCTCACCGACTACGTCCAGGTGCAGAACACCGACGACGCCGCGCTCGACGAGGCAGGCGAGGAGTCCTTCCCGGCCAGCGACCCGGTGTCGGTGACCCACCACGGCGCGGGCGACAAGCCGCGGCTGGTCTCGGCCGCCGACGGCGCCTCCGGCCGCCCGACGAACCCGATCAAGGTGACCTCGGACGAGCTGGGCGAGTTCGAGCTCGACCACGGTGCCGTGGTGATCGCCTCGATCACCTCCTGCACCAACACCTCGAACCCGTCGGTGATGCTGGGTGCCGCGCTGCTGGCCCGCAACGCCGTGGACAAGGGCCTCACCCGCAAGCCGTGGGTGAAGACCTCGATGGCGCCGGGTTCGCAGGTCGTCACCGACTACTACGAGAAGGCCGGTCTCTGGCCGTACCTGGAGAAGCTGGGCTTCCACCTGGTCGGCTACGGCTGCACCACCTGCATCGGCAACTCCGGTCCGCTGCCGGAGGAGATCTCCGCCGCGGTGCAGCAGAACGACCTGTCGGTCACCTCCGTGCTGTCGGGCAACCGGAACTTCGAGGGCCGGATCAACCCCGACGTCAAGATGAACTACCTGGCCTCGCCGCCGCTGGTCATCGCCTACGCGCTCGCGGGCACGATGGACTTCGACTTCGAGACCGACCCGCTGGGCCACGACTCCGAGGGCAAGCCGGTGTTCCTGCGCGACCTGTGGCCTTCGCCGCAGGAGGTCCAGGAGACCATCGACTCGGCGATCACCCAGGAGATGTTCACCAAGGACTACGCCGACGTCTTCAAGGGCGACGAGCGCTGGCGGGCGCTGCCCACGCCGGAGGGCGAGACCTTCGACTGGGACACCGAGTCCACCTACGTGCGCAAGCCCCCGTACTTCGACGGCATGGGCATGGAGCCGAGCCCGGTCACCGACATCTCCGGTGCCCGCGTGCTGGCGCTGCTGGGCGACTCGGTCACCACCGACCACATCTCCCCGGCCGGTGCGATCAAGCCGGACTCGCCCGCGGGCAAGTACCTCAGCGAGCACGGCATCGACCGCAAGGACTTCAACTCCTACGGGTCGCGCCGCGGCAACCACGAGGTCATGATCCGCGGGACCTTCGCCAACATCCGGCTGCGCAACCTGCTGCTCGACGACGTGCAGGGCGGCTACACCCGCGACTTCACCCAGGACGGCGCTCCGCAGGCGTTCATCTACGACGCCGCGCAGAACTACGCCGCGCAGGGCACGCCGCTGGTGGTGCTGGGCGGCAAGGAGTACGGCTCCGGGTCGTCGCGCGACTGGGCCGCGAAGGGCACCAGCCTGCTGGGCGTGCGGGCGGTCATCGCCGAGTCCTTCGAGCGCATCCACCGCTCGAACCTGATCGGCATGGGCGTCATCCCGCTGCAGTTCCCGGAGGGTTCCTCGGCGAAGTCGCTGGGCCTGGACGGCACGGAGACCTTCGACTTCTCGGGCATCACCAAGCTCAACGATGGTGAGACCCCGCAGTCGGTGCAGGTCGTGGCCACCAAGGCCGACGGGTCGACCGTGGACTTCGACGCGAAGGTGCGCATCGACACCCCCGGTGAGGCGGACTACTACCGCAACGGCGGCATCCTGCAGTACGTGCTGCGCAAGATGATCCGCTCCTGATCACCTGCCGATCCGGCAGGTAGCTGATCGGCGGCCCCGGCACGTCACAAGCGTGCCGGGGCCGTCGCCTTTCCACCTCCAGGCAGCCGGTCAGTTGATGCAGTTGACGCCGTCGGCGGTGATGGGGTCCGGAGCGATGGGCTGCTCGACCGGGGGCTCCGAGGTCGTGGTGCGCGAGGTGGAGCGCGAGGTCGAGGACTCCGAGGTCCACGTCGTCGACGACTCGCTCGTGCCGGACCGGGTGGTGCTGGACCGGGTCGTCGTCGCGGACTCGCTGGAGCGGGAGCTGCGGGTCGATCCGGTCGTTTCCTCGGCGCTGGAGGAGGACCCCGTGGACTCGTCGTCGCGGGTGCTGCGCGGGGAGGACGCAGTGCCGGTGGACTCCGCCTCGCCGTCACCGGTGGCCGGGTCCGAGCCGGTGCTCTGCCCGCCGGTCTCACCCGCCTGCCGCGGCACCGGCCTGCCGTCCGCGGCGCCCTGCACGATGCGGCTCACCTCGGCCGGATCGACACGGACCGCCTCACCGTCGGGCGTGTCGTAGTTCGCGTCCCGGATGGGGATGGTCGCGAATTCGACGTCGCCCCCGGCGATGCCCTGCATCCGCTGCGCGAAGGTCAGCACGTCCCAGTTCCGGTCCAGCACGATGGACTGCCGCGCCGAGTCGACCAGCTCGCTCAGCCTGGCGGGCTGGGACAGCACGCCGCCGGAGGTCGCGGTGTCCACCAGACCGGCGAGGAACGCCTGCTGACGCACCATCCGGTCCAGGTCCCCGCGCGGGAGGCCGTGGCGCTGCCGCACGAACGCCAGCGCGTCGGCACCGGAGATCCGCTGGTGCCCGGCGGCGAACTCGGCACCGGAGTACGAGTCGTGCACCGGGCGCTTCAAGCACACCGGGACCCCGCCGACCGCGTCGGTGAGGCGGGCGAACCCGAGCAGGTTCACCTCGGCGTAGTGGTCGATCTGCGTGCCGGTGAGCCGCTGCACCGTTTCGGTCACCAAGGACCGCCCGGCGTCGGCGGACCGGCGCTCCCGCTCCTGCGCGTCGAGCCCGCCGAGGTGCGCCGCTGCCGCCGCCTTGCCCCGGCCGTACGCCGAATTGATCTTGTGCTGCCCGTGCCCCGGGATGGTGGTGAACGTGTCGCGGGGGATGGAGAACGCGGTGGCCCGCCGCCCGTTCTCCGGGACGTGCACCAGGATCAGCGTGTCGGTGAGGCTCGCCGGGTTCTGCCCGGCCTTCAGCTTCCGCAGCACGTCCTCCGGCAGCGGGCGCCCCTGCGCGTCGGTGCGGCTGTCCAGCCCCACCAGCAAGATGTCGGTGGCCCCGTCGGCGGTGGCTCCGTCGGTGGCGGCGCTGGTGCTCAGCGCCCACTGCAGGTCGCCGTAGTTCGCCCAGCCGTAGCCGGCCACCGCGAGCACGGTGGCGGAGAGCAGGGCGACGGCGACCTTGGCGCCCGTGGCGGCGCGGGAGCGGTACGGCACATCCGGCGCGGCGAACTCACGTCGTTCTCGGCTCAACGAGTTACCCCCTGGATGTCGATGGCCGCCGGTCAGGCTATCGGGAGCTGCTCCGTTCAGCCGTGCGCCGAGCGCTCAACGCCGGATCTCCGCTGATGCTCCATTCCGCCGAATTCCCCGCCCGACCGACGGAGATTTTGCCGAATCATCACTGTGCGCACCGAAAATGCGCCGTTCGGCCGGAGACTTCCGGCCTCCTCCCGCGATCGTTACCCTGGTCAGGTAGCGGTTTCGCCTACCCCGCGTCACGTTGTGCGGGCGGGCGCGTCCCACTCCCGGAGGTGAACCGGCTTGCCCGACGCATCGGAGAACGCGCCCCCCGACGATCGGCTACCGGCGCCCGCCGAACGCATCGTGGCGGTGCGCTACGCACCCGGTGTCGTCGCCGAGTCGCGCAGGCAGGCGCACCTCGCGCAGACCGCGCAGCCCCCGGAGGAGGTCGCGCAGTGGCTCACGGCGTGCGGTGAGCTCATCCCCGCCGAGTCCGCGGAGGTCTCGCACGGCCCCGCGGGCATGCCGTGCCTGCGCTGCCTGGTCGGGCTGCCCGCGCCGGGACGGGCGTGACCGCACCGCCCGGTCTGCGGGTCTGGTTGCACTTGACGCACACCAGGCCGCCGCCCTGCTCCGGGATCAGGACGTGGTCACCGCCCGCCGGGCACTCGCCCCGCACGTGCCGGTCCGGGGGATCGGCCAGGTTCGGGCGCCGTGCGGCGCAACGGGATCGGCGCACGCGGGGCATCGGCTCTCCTCCCGGTCGGAAACGCGCTCGCCGCGACTCTTCTCCAGTCCGCGGAACGCGCTAAAGATCCATCCCGGCGGTTCTCGGGCCCGGTGGTCGCCGATTCGCTCCGAGCCCCCTCCGGGAGGTCCGCTACCCTGGCCGCCGATGAGCGACATCGACTACTTCTCCATCGTCGAATCCACCCACGACATCCAGAATCCGAGCAGCCCGGCGAAACTCCGCGAGGTCGCCGAGCACTTGGAGATCGGTGCCGGTGATCAGGTGCTCGACGTCGGATCCGGGCGCGGCTGGTGGGCGGCCGAACTGGCCGCGATGGGCGCGGAAGTGGTCGGACTGGAGATCAACGACGAGTTCGTGGCCGCGGCCCGCAAACGTGCGGACGGCGCCGGGTTGACCGACCGGGTGCGCCACGTGGCGGGCCCGGCACTGGACTTCGAACCCGGCACGTACACGGTCGCGACGTGCCTGGGCGCGAGCTTCGCGCTCGGCGGGTACCGGGCCGCCCTCGAATGGATGGTCGCCACGCTCGTCGAACGGGGCCGCATCGCGATCGGTGACGTGCACTCCGTCGACGGCTCCTCCACCGAGGACCTGCCGTCGCTGATCGAGCTCGTGCACATCGCCGAGGAGTTCGGCGTCGAGGTGACGGGCCTCGTGTCCGCGTCGGTCGACGACTGGGACCGCTACGAATCCGGGCATTGGAAGAACGTCCACAGCTGGGTCAAGCGCAACCCCGACCACCCGGACCGGCACACGGTGCTCGCCGATTCGCGCCGCTTCCGCAACGACTACCTGACCCGCGAACGCGGTTCCATCGGCTGGTCGATCCTCGTCGGCGAGCTCAAGTGAGCGCCCGTCAGCGCGGGGTCAGCACGAAGACGCGCAGTTCGCGGCCTCCCGCGCGGCGGGCGTAGTCGTCGTAGGCGGGCCAGGTCGGGATGATCACCTCGCGCCACAGCCGGTCCCGCTCTGCACCGGTGACCAGCCGCGCCCGCACCGGCACCCGCCGGGACACGAGGTCCACCTCGGCCTCGGGGTGCGCGAGCAGGTTCGCCGACCAGCCGGGGTGCGTGGACTGACCCCAGTTCGAGCCGATCACGATGTGCTCCGCGCCGTGCGGGACGTACATCAGCGGCACCGAGCGCGGCCGGCCGCTCTTGCGCCCGGTGCTGGTCAGCACCAGCGACGTCAACCCGCCGAGCCGCGCCAGGCTCACCCGGCCGCCGGTGCGCCGCTGCACCGCCAGGTCGGCGGGCACCAGCTTCTTGCCCACCGACGCGAACCACTGCTGCCTGCCCAGGTGCTGCGCCACCTTGATCATCGGATTCACGCCCGCAACCCTGTCACACCTGGTCCCGAGCGCGGTGGTCCAGGCCGCTCACGCCCGGCTCCGGTCGCCCGTTCCGGTGGGCGCGCGCTCGTGGCGGCGGCGAAGCGGCCCGGTCCCGAGCGCGGGACGAGCTCAGATCGCCGTGGCCAGTGACAGCGCGAAGTCGCCGCCTTCGTCCAGCCACCAGCGGCTGAGCTCGAAACCGGCGTCGGCCAGTTCCCCGGCGACGCGCTCGCGGCGGAACTTCGCCGAGATCTCGGTGCGGATCTCCTCCCCCCGCTCCAGTTCGACGGTGAGCCCGAGCCCCGCGACCGGGACCCGCATCGCGCGGCTCGCGCGCAGCCGCATCTCGATCCACTCCTGCTCCGCGTTCCACCGCGCCACGTGCTCGAAGGCGTCCGCGTCGAACTCCGCGTCCAGTTCCCGGTTGAGCACCCGCAGCACGTTGCGGTCGAACTCGGCGGTCACGCCCTGCGCATCGTCGTAGGCCTGCACCAGCCGCCGCGGGTCCTTCACCAGGTCGGTACCCAGCAGCAGCCACTCCCCCGGCCGCAGCGAGGACCGCACCGCCGCGAGGAACCGGGCGCGCTCGGCGGGCAGGAAGTTGCCGATGGTGCCGCCGAGGAACGCCACCAACCGGCCCTGACCGGCGGGCACGGCGGCGAGCTCGGTGGTGAAGTCGCCGACGATGCCGCGGACCCGCAACTCCGGGTAGTCCACGGCGATCGCGGTGACGGCCTGGCGCAACGCCGACTCCGAGACGTCCAGCGGCACGAACTCCCGCAACGTCGAGGTCTTGCGCAACGCGTCCAGCAGCAACCGGGTCTTCTCCGACGAACCCGATCCGAGTTCGACCAGCGTCCCGGCACCGGTGATCTCGGCGATCTCCACGGCGTGCCGGGTGAGGATGTTGTGCTCGGCGCGGGTCTGGTAGTACTCCGGCAGTGCGGTGATCCGCTCGAACAGTTCGCTGCCCGCCGCGTCGTAGAGCCACTTCGGCGTCAGCCACTTCGGCCGGTCGGTCAGGCCCGCGCGGGCGTCGGCGCGCAGGTCGCGCGCCGCGTCGGCCTCGGTGAAGTGCACGATCAGTTCGGGCTCGCTCACGGTAGTTCCCCCTCGTCCACTGGCTGAACACGCACGTCGCGGGAGTCGGCGACGACGAGGCTGCGGTCGGGCACCGCCGTCCACTGCTCGTCGTCGCCGAACGGTTCGGACGACACCGTCACCGAGCCCTCGCCGCGCCGCACGGACAGCGCGTGGCCCCACGTGGTGGCGATGAGCGTGGTGCCGTCGGTGAGCAGCAGGTTCATCCGGGACTCCGGCCTGGTCCGCACCACCTGCCCCAGCACCTCGCGCACCGCCTCGGCCGGGTCCGCGCCGCGCCGCAGCCGATGGCGCAGCAGCGCCCACAGCACCGCGGAATCCGTCGGGGCCTCCAAGGTCATCAGGTCGACCACGTCGAGGTCACCGGCCGCCTTCGCCAACGACTCGGGCCAGCCCGCCACGACCCCGTTGTGGCTGAACGACCAGCGCCCGTCGGCGAAGGGGGCGCAGGCCGTCTCGATCACCGGCATGCCGACCGTCGCCGAGCGCACCGCCGCCAGCACCGCGCCCGCGCGCTGCCTGCGGGCGAGCCCGGCGAAGGCGGTGTCCGTCCACATCGGAACCGCGGCGCGGTAGCGGGCGGGTTCGCCGTCGTCCTCGTACCAGCCGACGCCGAACCCGTCGACGTTGACGGTCCCGCCGCCGCGCATGTCCCGCGGCGACCAGGTCTGCTCCAGCAGCGAATGCGCCGGGTCCAGCAACAGCTCCGCCAGCGGGACCGGCGGCCCGAGATAGCCCAGGTGCCTGCACATGCCGGGTCAGCCGAGCTCGCCCGGACGCGGTGTGCGCGCGCAGCGGAACCCGGCGAAGATCTGCCGCCGGATCGGCAGGTCCCAGTTGCGGAAGCTGCCCCGGCAGGCCGCCGCGTCGGTGCCGAACGAACCGCCGCGCAGCACCTTGTGCTCGGGGCCGAAGAACACCTCCGAGTACTCCCGGTACGGGAACGCGCCGAACCCCGGGTACGGCAGGAAGTCCGAGGACGTCCACTCCCACACGTCCCCGATGAGCTGCCGCGCTCCGCACGGGGCGGCGCCGCGCGGGTACGCCCCGGCCGGTGCGGGCTGCAGGTGCCGCTGGCCGAGGTTCGCGTGCTCCGGCCCCGGATCCTCGTCGCCCCACGGGTAGCGCAGCGACCGGCCGGTGCTCGGGTCGTGGCGGGCGGCCTTCTCCCACTCCTGCTCGGTGGGCAGCCGCTTGCCCGCCCACCGCGCGTACGCCTCGGCCTCGTGGAAGCTGACGTGCAGCACGGGTTCGTCGTCGGGCAGCGGTTCGACGTGCCCGAAACGCCGCCGCAGCCAGCTAGCGCCGTCGCGCCGCCAGAACCGGGGTGCGCCGAGTCCCGCGTGCTGCCGGTAGGCCCAGCCCGCGTCGCTCCACCACTGGGGCGAGTCGTAGCCGCCGCCGTCGACGAAGCGCCGGTAGGCGCCGTTGGTGACGGGCGTGGTGTCGATGAGGAAGTCCGCGACGTGCACCTGGTGAGCGGGGCGCTCGTTGTCCAGCGCCCACGGCTCGGTGGAGGTGCCCATCGTGAACGGGCCGCCGGGCACGAGGACTTCCGCCGCCAGGTCTCCGGAGGCGGCGGGCGGCGGCTCGGCCGTCAGCACCGGCGGTCCGTCGCGCAGCTGGTGGGTGGCCAGCATCGTCTCGTCGTGCTGCTGCTCGTGCTGCACGATCATGCCGAACGCGAACGCCTGCTCCACCAGCCGCCTGCCCTCCAGCGGGGCGCGGTCGAGCAGGTCCAACACCTTCTGCCGCACGGTGCCCACGTAGGAGCGGGCTTCGGCCGGCCCGAGCAGCGGCAACTGCGGCCGGTCGCGGCGCGGGTGCTGGAAGGCGTCGTAGAGGTCGTCGATGTCGGGGCGGATCGCCTCGGCACCGCCGACGTCGCGCACCAGCCAGAGCTCCTCCTGGCTGCCGATGTGCGCGAGGTCCCACACCAGCGGCGACATCAGCGGCGAGTGCTGGCGCGTGAGGTCGTCGTCGTCGACGCTCTCGGTGAGCGCGGCGCTGCGTTCGCGGGTGCGGATCAGTTCGCCGGCCACGCGCGAGCGCAGCCGTTCGACGCCGAGTTCGGCGAGGTCGCCGCGGCTGACCTCCGGCGCGGTGTCCGTCTCGGGATCGGTGTGTGCCTTCGACCTGGTGCTCACCGGGTCACCTCCAAGTTCGCGGGAAACGAGCGCGCTCGGGGAGTCGTCGCCCCTGCCCCGACGCGCGGGACTGCACGCGTCGATCAGCGGGCGTCGGCGAGCCGCCGGGCCACCGCATCGGCCAGCGGGCCCACCAGTTCCGGTGCTTCGCCCAGGTCGTCGAGACATCGACAGGCGAGCTCCACGACCGCGGTCGCGGTCCGCGCCAGCACCGGGTCGGCCAGCCCGCGGCGTGCCGCGTCGACCCACCTGCCGGTCACCGGGGCGGCCAGCTCCAGCACCTCGTCCACGGTGGACTCGTCGTGGAACAGCGCGATCAGCGCCGCGGCGGGCAGCATCCACCCGTCGCCGAACTGCGCGTCGAGGTACCGCACCTCCAGGTAACCGCGCGGTCGCACCGGCGGGAACATCGTGGTCAGGTGGTAGTCGAGGTCGTCGAACGTCGGCGGCGCCGGCAACGCCCCGCCGATCCACTCGGCGAAGGTCACCCCGCCCGGCGCGCCCCAGTCGGCGCCGTCGCGGCGCAGGCACAGCAGCGCGGTGTCGAGCACCCGCCGCGCCCAGTCCGCCGCCGGATCGGCCGTCGCCGGGCCGGGGCGCATCCGCGGGATGTCGGTGCGCAGCAGCGACCGGGTGCGCGCCGACGCCCATCCGGTGGGCTCGCCGAACAGCTCCGGCGAGTTCGCGAACGCGGCGATCAGCACCGGCCCCAGCGCGTGCAGCGCGGCCCAGCGCGGCGCGACCCGGTGCGGTTCACCCGCGTCGAGGCACACCTGCACCCCGGCGGTGCTGCACATCATGAGGCGCCCGCCGATGCCGATGCGGTCGAACGCGCATTCCATCGCCGCGTAGCGCGGCACGTGCAGCAGGCGGTGCGGAGTGCGCCACGGGTCCGTGCCGTGCTCCCCCAGCAGCAGTTCGGCATCGGCGAGCCTGCGCCGGACGTGCTCGGCGTCGGCGGCGACCGTGTCGAGCAGGGAGCGCATCGAGGGCGACGGAAGACTGGAGACCTCGACCTGGCCGCCGGGTTCGACGGTGAGCGCGGAGCCGTGCGGCAGCGGGCGCTGCGGGCTGTCCGGGACCAGGGAGTGCGGGGCGTGCGGGCCGAGCGCGCGGATCAGCGTCTCGGCATCGAGCGGTCTGCGCGGATCATCGGCGTGGTGGACGGTCCATTCGAGTTCGACGCCGAGCAGCCTCGGGGGCCCGTGCTTGAAGCAGACCGAGGCCACGTAGGTCTCGGCCTCGGCGCGAGTGCGGATGCGGGAGCTGGGGACCTCGGCGGGCGGGCGCGCCGCGGTCGCGGAATCGATCGACACGGTCATGCTGATCACCACCTGGGTGGGGAACCGACGCTACCGAGGACCGACGTTGGTCGCGCCCGTCCGGTCGAGCGCCCGGCACGATTCGCGAAGGAACAGCAGGAATGACACGAATCGGACGAACATCACTCGAATTGGCGGGATCGGCGCGCAGGTGTGCGGAAAAGTCCAGTGCCTGTGCGAGATGATTCCCCAACAGGTGGACGGTTGCCAACAATACGTACGTACGGATTGCATTGGGCGCCGCCGACCTGGGACGATCATCCAATGCCCAGGGTCAGTCCGGATCACCTCCAGGCCAGGCGCCGTCAGATCCTCGACGGTGCCCGGACCTGCTTCGCGCGCCACGGATACGAAGGCGCCACGGTTCGCAGGCTGGAAGAAGCCACCGGATTGTCCCGCGGCGCGATATTCCACCACTTCAAGGACAAGGAATCGTTGTTCCTCGCCTTGGCCGAGGACGATGCCGCTCGAATGGCCGACGTGGTGGCCGAACAAGGCCTGGTGCAGGTGATGCGCGACCTGCTCTCCGATCGCACGCCCGGGGGCGGGTCCGAATCGGAGACCGAATGGCTGGGCACCCGGCTGGAGGTGTCCCGGCGGCTGCGCACGGACTCCGAGTTCCGGGCGCGCTGGGCGCAGCGCTCCGAACAGCTCACGGCCGCCACGAAGGCCCGGCTGCAGTGGCAGCGCGAAGGCGGCAACCTGCGCGACGACGTGGACGTCGACGTGCTCACGGCCTATCTGGAGCTCGTCCTCGAAGGACTCGTCTCGCACCTGGCGATGGGGCTGCCCGCCGACGATCTCGGGCCGGTGCTCGACGTCGTCGAGGAGAGCGTCCGCCGCCACCGCGGCCGGTGATCGACGTCGCCGTCCGCGCGGCGCGGTTGAGCGGGTCGCCACCACCCGCGCGGGCGTAAGGTCGCGGCGGCGGCCGACCGGACCGCCGGGAGAGGAGCGGGCGCGCGCGATGGTCAGCGAGTGGTGGAACCGCTTCCTCGCCTCCGATCCTGCGCTCCGCCGCCTGCGCAACGCCACGCGCGTGACGGCGGCGACGGCCCTGTCGCTCGTGGTGACGCTCGGGCTCCTGGCGCTGTGGGACCGCCCGCTGACCAACGGGATGATCGCGGCAGTGGTCGCGGTCAACTCGACCACGGCGGTCAACGACGAGACCGAGCGCGAGCGGCGCCGCACGACGCTGCTGATGCCGCTGCCCGCGGCCGTCTCGCTCGTGCTGGCCGTCTCGACCGCGAGCATGCCGGTGCTGCACGTGGGGCTGTTCCTGCCGGTGGTGTTCGTCGCGACCTACATCCGGCGGTTCGGGCCCCGCTACTTCGCCTGCGGCATGGTCGCGTTCATGGGGTACTTCTTCGCGATGTTCCTGCGCCCGCAGCCGCCCCAGCTGCCCGATCTGCTGCTGGCCGCCGTGTGCGGCGCACTCAGCGCGTTCGTGCTGCGGTTCGTGCTGCTGCGCGACGACCCGCGCGGCATCCTCGACCGCGGCCGGCGCACCTTGCGCGCCCAGGTCCAAGGGCTGCTGCACGACGTGCGCAACGTCGCCCAGAACCCCGAGGCCACCCGGTACCGCAAGCGGCTGCAGCACCGCTCGACGCGGCTCAACGAGACCGCCCGGATGCTGGAGAACGCGGTCTCCGAGCTGGAAGGGCTCGACGAGGCCGAACGGGAGCTGCTGCGGCGCCGGATCCTGAGCGTGGAGCTGACCGCGGAGAACCTGCTCAACCCGCTGATCCGGGTGATCGACCACCCCAGCGGTGGCGCCGCGGTGGCGCAGGCCGTGGCGGGGTTGCTCGCCGTGGTGCGCAGCGACGCGTCGGAGGTCCGGGCCGCGGCCCGCGGTCTCGCCGACCGCATCGAACGCGACGGCGTCCGGCCCGTCGACGACTCCGCGGCCGATGAGCGCCCCCGGCCGGGGCGGGACGGCTCGGTGGAGCTGGCGATGGCGATCCGCAGGCTGGGTGCCGCGCTCGCCGAGTTCACCGCCGCGAGCGCGGACCTCGGCCGGGTCGCACCCCGTCCCCGCGACACCGGCTCCGGCGACTCCGGCTCCGGCTCCGGCGACGAGGACGAGGACCACGACGCGGACTCCGGTGAACGCGGCACCGACGACCGCACCGAGCAGGAGACCGGGCTGCGGCGCCCCGAGGTGCGCGCCGCCGTGCAGGTCACCTGCGCCGCGGCGGTCGCGATCGTGCTCGGCCAGCTCATCTCGCCGAACCGCTGGTACTGGGCGGTGATCACGGCGTTCGTCGTGTTCATCAGCGCCAACAGCCGCGGCGAACTGGTCGTGCGGGCCTGGCAGCGGACCGCGGGCACCATGCTCGGCGTGGTGGCCGGGGTGCTGGTCGCCTCGCGCATCACCGGGAACTCCGCGGCCGAGCTGGCGATGATCCTCGGCTGCGTGTTCATGGCGTTCTACCTGGCCGGGGTCTCCTACGCCGGGATGACGTTCTTCATCACCACGATGCTGGGCGCCCTCTACGGCGTGCTCGGCACGTTCGACGTCACCGTGCTCGGCGTGCGGCTGGCCGAGACGGCGATCGGCGCCGTCGCCGGAGTGCTCGCCGCGACGCTGGTGCTGCCCACCGGCACCCGGCGGCTGCTGCGGGACAACACCGAGGAGTTCCTGCTCCGGCTGCGCGACGTGCTGCGCTCGACGGGCACCTCGGTCAGCGCGGGCACCCCCGACGACGGACTGCGCGAAGGCGTGCGCGAGGTGGACGACGCTCTGCACCAGGCGCTCTCCAGCGCGCGTCCGCTCGTCGCCTACCGACTGCCGTCGCGGGGCAGCTCGCTGGACCGGTCGTTGACGGTGTTCACCGGCTGCGCGTACGCGGCCCGCAACCTCGCCCAGGTCCTGCCGCCCGCGGTGGAGATGGTCGACGACGACACCAGGACCCGGCTGGCCGAGCTGCTGTGGGCGCTGGCCGAGATGGCGAACGCGATGACCGGCGAGGCCGAGCAGAGCTTCGGCGCCGCGCGGGAGTCGGCGCGCGGCTGGGCCGACGACCTGCGCGACATCGCCGAGTCGTTGCCGCAGGACCCGACCTCGCTGCACCGGACGCTGGCCGTGCTGGACCGGCTGCGTTCCCTGCTCGACGACGCCGCGACCGAGATCGGCGTCCCGGACCAGGGCGCTTCGCCGCTCGGCCGCGACACCGACGCGGCCCGGACGTGAAGCGGCGGGCGGCCCCGGATTCCGGGACCGCCCGCCGCTCGTCGCCCTGCTCAGATCACGGCACGCCGTGCATCAGCTTCTTGATCTTCGGCGCGGCCAGCGCCAGCAAACCGCCGCAGCCGATGGTGGCCAGCCCGATCACGCCGAAGTACAGGGTCTGGTTCGCCGGGTCGTAGAGCTTGACCACCTGCGCCCCGATCCCCTGCCCCATCGCGGGTGCCAGGAAGTACAGGCCCATCGTCTGCGAGGAGAACACCGCCGGGGCGAGCTTCGTGGTCACCGACAGGCCCACCGGCGAGAGCATCAGCTCACCGATGGTCATGATGACGAAGACCATGGCCACGACCAGCGCGAGCTGCTTGCCCTCGGCGTTGGTGACGAAGCCGGACAGGACCACCCACAGGAAACCGAGGCCGACGAACACCAGGCCGCCGACGAACTTGATCGGGGTGCTCGGCTGGCGGTCGGCGAGCTTGAGCCACAGCGCGGCGAACACCGGAGCCAGGATGATGATCGTCAGCGAGTTGATCGACTGGAACCAGCTGACCGGGAACTCCCAGCCGAACACCTCGTTGGTGGTCTGCATGTCGGTGACGATCACCAGCGTGGACGCCTGCTGCTCGAAGAGCAGGAAGAACAACGCCGTCGCGAGGAACAGCGGGATGTAGGCGATCAGCCTGCTGCGCTCGACCGCGGTGATCTGCTTGCTCCGGAGCATCACCGCGAAGTAGATGATCGGCAGCACGGCCGAGATGATCGTCACCAGGTTGACCAGGCCGTCGAGCCCGATCGTCCCGGTGCCCACCAGCGCCACGAGACCCACCACGAACACCGCCGCGATGCCACCGGCGCGCCCCAGCACGCCGCCCTTGTGCTCGGCGGGCAGCGGGTTGGCGGGCACCTGGCTGATGCTGGAGAGGTTGCCCCTGCCCACCACGTACTGCACTAGTCCCAGCGCCATGCCGACGGCCGCGGCGCCGAAGCCCCAGTGGAAGCCGATCTCGGACTGCAGCAGCCCGGCGATCAACGGCCCGGCGAAGCCGCCGAGGTTGATGCCCATGTAGAAGATCGAGAAGCCGGAGTCGCGGCGCTTGTCCTGCTCGGTGTAGAGGTCACCGACCATCTTGGACACGTTCGGCTTGAGCAGACCCGTACCGGCGATGATCAGGATCAGGCCGATCCCGGTGGTGGTGAGCCCGCCGGGCACCGCCATCGCGATGTGCCCGAACATGATCAGCACGCCGCCCCAGAACACGGCGCTGCGGGCACCGAGCAGGCGGTCGGCGAGCCAGCCGCCGGCGACACCGGTCAGGTAGACCGAGGCACCGTAGGCGGAGACCAGCGAGGTGGCGGTCGTCTCCGGCAGCCCGAGGCCGCCGTCCTGGATCGCGGTGTACAGGTAGAGCGCGAGGATCCCGCGCATCCCGTAGTAGGAGAAGCGCTCCCACATCTCGGTGAAGAACAGCGTGGACAATGCCCGCGGGTGCCCGAAAAAGCCCTGCTGCGGCGCGTCCGCAACCGTGGGGGTACTCACGATCACGACCTCTCTGGTGCTGGATGCGGCTGGTGGCCGCCTGCGGAACTGCGCAGAGGTTACGCCCTCGGCCAATGGTGTGAACCACAACCCGGAAATACGGTGAAAACTCGGGGGAGCCCCCTCACATGATCATCGAGCGGACGCGGGAGCCGCTCCCCCGTCGTCGACCAGGGCGGCAAGCGCACCACGCGCGTCGTGTCGATCTCCGCCAGGGCGCGTTCGGCACTCCGCACCCGGCCGCCGCCGAACGCTCCACGAGAACCCCGAAACCACTGCTCAACGCCGCTCCGAGCGGCTACCGCGATGCCCGCAGCGCGGTGCCCGAACCGGTGGTGCCCTGCGTCGCGGGCATCACGGTGTGCGGTCCTGGTGCTCCATTCGGGATATACTCGGGTCGCATATTTCCGTTTTTTTCCGAGGAGTGACACGTTCGGTGCCCACGGCACAGTCCACTGAAGGTAGTACCGAGCCGGGACCGAGCAGTCCCGGCTTTCCGCTCACTGTCTCCGGCCCGCAGCGAGGTGATCGCTGATGGCCATCGTGCTCTCCGTCCTCGGACTTCTGTTCGTCGTGGTGCTCACCTTGGGCACCGCGCTCGCCGTGGCCGCGGAATTCTCCCTGACCTCCCTGGAACGCAGCACCGTCGACTCGCACGTCAGCAACGTCGGCGACCGGCGCGCGAAGGCCGTCCAACGGGCGCACCGCACGCTGTCGTTCCAGCTCTCCGGCGCCCAGGTCGCCATCACCCTGACAACGCTGATCACCGGGTACGTGGCCGAGCCGCTGATCGGTGAGCTGCTGCGCCCGGTGTTCCTGACCGTGGGCCTGCCCAACGCGGTGGCCGGGCCGATCTCGCTGGTGGTGGCGATCCTGCTGGCCACCACGCTGTCGATGGTGTTCGGCGAGATGGTGCCGAAGAACCTCGCCATCGCCCGGCCGCTGCTGACCGCGCGGGCCGTCTCCGGGTACCACTCGCGCTTCTCGCAGGTGTTCCGCTGGCTCATCGACGGCATGAACAACAGCGCGAACTGGGTGGTGCGCCGCTTCGGCATCGAACCGCAGGAGGAGCTGCGCTCGGCGCGGTCCCCCGACGAGCTCGGGTCGATCGTGCGCTCCAGCGCCGAGCACGGAACGCTCGACGAGTCCACCGCGGCGCTGATGGACCGGTCGCTGCGCTTCGGCGACCGCTCCGCCGACGAGCTGATGACCCCGCGCGTGAAGGTGGAGTCGCTGCCCTCGGACGCGTCGATCCAGGACCTGCTGGTGGTGGCGCGGCGGACCGGTTTCTCCCGGTTCCCCGTGCACGACGGCGACCTGGACAACGTCCAGGGCGTGGTGCACGTCAAGCAGGCCTTCGGCGTTCCCGGCGATCAGCGCGACACCACCCCGGTCGGTTCGCTGGCCCGCCCGGTGCCGACCGTGCCGGAAACGCTCGACGGGGACTCGCTGCTCAACAGGTTGCGCGGCTCCGGCCTGCAGCTCGCGCTGGTCGTCGACGAGTACGGCGGCACCGCGGGCATCGTGAGCCTGGAGGACGTGGTCGAGGAGATCATCGGCGACGTGCGCGACGAGCACGACCGGCGCGAGACCGCGGCGGTGCGCCAGCTGGCCAAGGACACCTGGATCGTGTCCGGCCTGCTGCGCGCCGACGAGATCGAGGAGGCCACCGGGTTCGAGATGCCCGACGGCGAGTACGAGACCGTCGCCGGACTGGTGATGGCCCGCCTGGGCCGCATCCCGTCCCGCGGTGATCAGGTCGAGGTCGGCCGGTGGCGGCTCACGGTGGCGAGCATGGACCGCCACCGCATCGCCGAGCTGCGGCTGAGCCAGGTGCAGCGCCCGGCCGCCGACACGGCGGCCGATTCCACCGGCACCACTGGGGGGACCCGATGAGCGACACCGTGGCGATCCTGCTCGGAGTGCTGTTGCTGCTGCTCAACGCCTTCTTCGTGGGCGCTGAGTTCTCGCTGCTGTCCTCCCGCCGGGACCGGTTGGAGGCGCTGCTGGACCAGGGCGTGAGCCGGGCCCGCACCGTGATCAAGGCGAGCCAGGAGGGTTCGCTGATGCTCACCAGCGCCCAGCTGGGCATCACCCTGTGCTCGCTGGGGCTGGGGCGGCTCGGCGAACCCGCCGTGGCTCACCGGCTGGAGCTACTCATCGAGCCGTTCTCGGTACCGGCACCGGTCGTGCACGCGCTGGGCTTCACGATCGCGCTGGCGATCGTGGTCGTGCTGCACGTGCTGGTCGGCGAGATGGTGCCGAAGAACCTGGCGCTGGCCGACCCGGAGCGCCTCGCGCTGTGGCTGGTGCCGGCGCTGGTGGCGTTCGTGAAGCTGGCGCGGCCGTTGATCGCGCTGTTCAACATGATGGCCAACGGCGTGCTCAAGCTGCTCAAGGTGGAGCCGAAGGACGAGTTGGACACGGCCTACACCTCCTCCGAGCTGGCCGAACTGCTGGTGGAGTCGCGCCGGGAAGGCCTGCTGGAGCAGTCCGAGCACCGCAGGCTCGCGCAGACGTTGTCCTCGGTGGAGCACACCGTCGCCGACGTGCTGGTGCCGCTGGACCAGGTCACCAGCCTGCCGGGCGATCCGACGCTGGGCGATGTGGAGCACGCGGTGTCGAGCACCGGGTTCTCCCGCTTCCCGGTGCGCGCGGAGTCCGGTGAGCTGCTCGGCTACCTGCACGTGAAGGACGTGCTGGACCAGGCGGGCGCGGAGCCGTCCACGCGGGTCGCGGCGAGCCGGGTGCGCAGGCTCCCGACGGTGCCGGTGGCGGCTCGCCTGGACCAGGCTCTGACCTCGCTGCGGCGGGCGCGCAGCCACTTGGCCACCGCGGTCGACGCGGACGGGACACCGCAGGGCGTCGTCGCCCTGGAGGACCTCGTCGAGGAGTACGTCGGCACCGTGCGGGACGGCACGCACGTGACCGCCTGACGGTTCGCCGTCCTCCGCGAAGCGCGGGTCGTTCCCCGGGGACGGCCCGCGCTTTCGCGTGTGCGGCCGCCGTCCGGGGACACGGCCGAACGAGTGGCGGACGACTTGGGCTGATCGCGTGAATTCCAGCGAGGCGGGCACCTTCGGTAATCGTGCGAATACCGTGCGCGCTCTCCCATGAGCCCAGGAAACAGGCCCGCCACCCGCCGTCCGGCGCCGTCCGGAGCGCTTCCCGCCGAGGTGGCAACCACCTTGACACCAAGATCGAGTTCGACATACTCCCCAAGAAGTCCAGGCCCGGCGCGGCCCGTGAATCGGATGCCGACCTCCGGACGACACCGAGGGAGAGGCGGACGCATGGCCGATCGGATGGCGGGCAAGGTCGCTTTCATCACCGGAGCGGCCCGCGGCCAGGGACGTGGCCACGCGCTGCGGCTGGCCGCCGAAGGCGCCGACATCATCGCCGTCGACCGGTGCGCCGAGGTCGACTCGACGCCGTACCCGATGCCCACCGAATTCGACCTGGCCGAGACCGCGCGCGAAGTCGAGGAGCTCGGCAGGCGGGTCGTCCCCCGCGTCGCCGATGTCCGCGACCTCGACGGGTTGCAGGCCGCGTTCGACGCCGGCGTGGCCGAACTGGGCAGGATCGACGTCGTGGTGGCCAACGCGGGCATCGTCGGCTTCGGCCGCACCTGGGAGTTCACCGCCCAGGAGTGGCAGGAGATGATCGACACCAACCTGACCGGGGTGTTCCACACCGCGAAGGTCGCCATCCCCGCGCTGATCGAGCAGGGCGAGGGCGGTTGCCTGCTGTTCACCGCGTCCATCGCCGGGACCAAGGGCATCCAGACCGTCGGGCACTACACGGCCGCCAAGCACGGCGTCGTCGGGCTGATGCGCACCCTCGCCAACGAGCTCGGCCCGCACGGGATCCGGGTGAACACGGTCAACCCGACCAACGTGGACACGGCGATGATCCGGCACCCCGCGATGTACGAGACGCTCAGCCAGGCCGACGCGGAAGCGACCGCGGCGAACGCCGAAGTGACGATGCGGTCGATGAACGTGCTGTCCACCCCGTGGGTCGAGGTGTCCGACGTCAGCAACGCGGTCGCCTTCCTCGCCAGCGACGAGGCGCGGTTCGTGACCGGCGCGGCCTTCCCCGTCGACGCCGGGGCCGCCGTCAAATGAGCGCGGCCACTCACCGACGCGGCACCACCGAACCAGGAGAGGACGTCCCGATGTCGACGGCCGAGGTCCGCGCCGAGGTCGAGGACCTGCTGGCCGGCTACGCGCTCGGCTACGACGAGGGCGACCTGGAGCTGATCGCCGAGTGCTTCACCGCCGACGCGGAGCTGTCGCTGGAAGTCGGCGGTGAGGAGCCCGCCGGTCCGTTCCGCGGCCGCGAGGCGATCGTCGAGATGGTGCGCGCCACGGCCCGCTCCCAATCGGACCGGCGCAGGCACGTGCTCACGAACCTCGTGCTCCAGCACGAGGGCGACCGGGCGCGGGCGCGCTGCTACCTGACGCTGTTCGCGGTCGCCGACGGCGCGCTGCGCGCGGTCACCACCGGCGACTACCTCACCGAGCTGCACCGCACCGAGCAGGGCTGGCGGCTCACCCGGCTGCGGATCCGGCTGGACCTGCCGTACTGAGGAGCCCCTCCCCCATGAGTTCCGCCGCGAGCCCGCCATGACTCTCAACCAGGGATTCATCCCCGCCAAGTGGGCGGCGCTGACACCGCGCGCGCTGGCCGTCCACGACGTGCCGCACGAGCGGCGGGTGAGCTGGTCGCAGCTCGACGAGCGCGTGCGCAGGCTGGCGAACGGGCTGCTCGGGCTCGGTGCGCGCCCCGGTGACCGGGTGGCGGTGCTGGCCCGCAACCGGCTGGAGTACGTCGAGCTGTACTTCGCCTGCGGGCGGGCCGGCCTGGTGCTGCAACCGCTGAACTGGCGGCTCACCGGCGACGAGCTCGTCCGGCTCGTGCACGACGGTTCGCCTCGGGTCGTGGTGGCCGACGCCGAGTGGGCGGCGCGGGTGCGGCGGCTGCAGCAGGTCTGCGACGTGGCGCGCTGGCTGGAGTTCGGCGCGGACTACGAGCAGCTGCTCGCCGCGTCTAGCGACGCCGAACCCGACGGCAGCGAGCACGTCGGCGGCGACGACCCCTTCTTCATCCTCTACACCGGGGGCACCACGGGCCGCGCCAAGGGCGCCCTGCACACGCACCGCAGCGCGGAGGCGGGCGGGGTGAACCAGACCGTGGCCGAACGGATCGTGCCCGGCGACGTCTACCTGATGACCGGGCAGATGTTCCACATCCCGATCGTGCTCGCGATGAACTACCTCCGGCACGGATGCCCGCTGGTGCTGGTGAACTTCGAGGCCGAGCAGGCGTTGCGGATCATCGAGCAGGAGCGGGTGTCGGCGTTCCTGGGCATCACCACGATGCTGAACTGGATGATGGCGGTGCCCGGATTCGCCGCGCACGACCTGTCGAGCCTGCGCAACATCCAGTACGGCGGCGGCCCGATGCCCTCGTCGATCGTGCGCGCCGCGCTGGACGCCTTCCCCTGCTCGCTGATCCAGGGCTACGGGCAGACCGAGGGGCCGGGCATGGCGTTCCTGTCCCAGGAGGACCACGTCGCCGCGGTCGCCGGACGGCACCCGCACCGGCTGCGTTCCTGCGGACGGGAAGGGTTCGGCGCGCGCCTGCGCGTGGTCGACCCGGGCGGGCGCGAGGTCCCGCTCGACGGGCGCAGCCCCGGGCAGATCGTCGTGCGCTCCGAGGCGAACATGGCGCGGTACTGGAACCGCCCGGAGCTGACCGCGCGCACCGTCCGCGACGGATGGATGTGGACCGGCGACATCGCGACCTGGGACGAGCAGCGCTACGTCTACATCGTCGACCGCGCCAAGGACATGATCGTCTCCGGCGGCGAGAACATCTACAGCGTGCAGGTCGAGGAGGCCGTCGCCGCCCACCCCGCCGTGCTCGAATGCGCCGTGATCGGCGTGCCCGACGACGAGTGGGGCGAGAACGTCAAAGCCGTCGTCGTGCTCAAGCCTGACGCCGCGGCCACCGAGGCGGACATCATCACCACCGCCAAGCGGCACCTGCCCTCGTACCAGAAGCCGAAGTCGGTCGATTTCGTCGCGAGCCTGCCCAAGGCGCCGACCGGCAAAGTGATCAAGCGCGAGCTCCGCGCTCCCTACTGGGCTGATCAGGAGCGGTCGATATGACACCTGCCGTACCCGACGAGGCCAAGCTCGACGAGCTCGTCGGCACCGAATTCCCCGGCGGGGAGTTCACCTTCGAGCGGTGGTGGGTCCGGCTGGTCAACGAGTGCGCGCTGGCCGACCCGGCCGACGAGGCGGGCAGTCCCGTGTTCGTGTTCCTCGCCGCGACCTCCGCGATGGGCGTGTCCTGGGAGCGGCTCTGGTCGTGGTTCGGCGCGCGGGAGTCCGACGGCCCGATGGCCGGGGAGATCCACACCGTGCTGCACCGCCCGCTGCGGGTCGGCGGCACCTACGCGGTGCGCGGGCGCATCGAGTCCGCGCGGCGCAAGCGCGGTGCGCGGACCGGGGTGTTCGACCTGGTCGGCTACCGGCTCGACCTGCACGAGACCTCCGGCGAGCTCGCCGCGTCCTGCACCAGCTCGATCCTCTTTCCGAGGGAGCGGCGATGACCTCCGTGCGCCCCGGAGACGCGCTGCCGGACTACCGGGTCGGCCCGGTCAGCGCCGAGAAGATGAAGACGATGTCGGCGCTGATGCGGGACGCGAACCCGATCCACTTCGACGTCGCGGCGGTGCGCGCGCTCGGCCTCGGCGACCGGGTGATCAACCAGGGGCCCCTGAACCAGGCGTACGTGGTTTCGCTGCTCGGCCGCTGGGCGGGCGGCGCGCACCGGGTCCGGGAGCTGCGGCTGCGCCACCTCGGCGCGGTGCACGCCGGGGATCGGCTGCGCGCGCACGGCACCGTGCTCGACGTGTCCGAACAGGACGGCGAGCTGCTGGTCCGCTGCGAGGTCGGACTCGACGTGCTCGGCGGCGATCCGGTGCTCTCCGGCACCGCGACGGTCCACGTAGGAGGGTGAACGGTGGTCGACGACGTGCAGCGGTTCCGGCTGTCCTACGGGGACTGCGACGCCCTCGGCATCGCGTACTTCGCGATCTACTACCCGTGGATGGAACGCACCTACAGCAGCTGGCTGCACGGCCACGGGCTGCGTTCCGCCGAGCTCGCAACCGAACTCGGCGCCGGCACCGTGGGCGTGCGCTCCGAGGCGACCTACCTGGCGCCGGTGCACGTGTTCGACGAACTGGCCTGCGCGGCGGTGCGCGAGCGGATCGGCGCCACCTCGTACACGCTCGGTTTCGAGTTCACCAGGGGCGGCGAGCTCGTCACCTACGGCCGGATGACCTTCGCCTGCCGCAGCCCCGAAGGCACCAAAGCCCCGATCCCGGACCGGCTGCGGGCCCTGCTGGAGACGCTGCGAGCCGCCGACGCCCCGGCGGGCTGACGGACTCGGCAAGCCCGGCACCGACGCGGACGGGCCCGGGACCGCCGGAACGCCCGCACCCGCCGCCGCCTATCCTGGCGGCACTATGCGAGTGCTGGGCGAACAGGAATGGCGGGCCCGCCGAGCCGCGCACCAGGAGCGGGTCGAACGCTGGACCGGACCGCACCGGCGCAGGCAGCGCGCCGGGCACAAGCACCCGGTGATGGACTTCCTGTTCACCTACTACTCCCACAAGCCGTCGCTGCTGGAACGCTGGCAACCCGGCCTCGGGGTCGCGTTGGAGGGCGGCGAAGAGTTCCTCGAACGCCGTGGCTACCGCGCCACCCCCGACGGGGTCGCGCTCGATCCCGCCGTGCTCACCGCGAAGCGCCGCGACACGGCGCGCTTCGTGCACGGACTGCTCACCGCCGTGCGCTCCCGGCGCCCGCACCTCGGGTGCTTCGGCTTGCACGAGTGGGCGATGCTCTACCGCACCTCCCCCGGCGACGTCCGCCACGAGGCGTGGCCGCTGCGGCTCGGGCACGCGGGCACCGATGAGGTCGTCGAGTCGATGCCGATCAAGTGCAGTCACCACGACGCGTTCCGCTTCTTCACCGAACCGGCCCGGCCGCTCAACGCGCTGCAACCGACCCGCGCCGAGCAGGTCGCGCTGGAGCAGCCCGGCTGCCTGCACAACAACATGGACATGTTCAAGTGGGCCTACAAGCTGGACCCGCTGGTGCCCGCCGAACTCGTCGCCGACTGCTTCGAACTCGCGGTGGAGATCCGGGAGGCGGACATGCGCGCCAGCCCGTACGACCTCAGCGAGCTCGGCTACGAGCCGATCGCCGTGGAGACGCCCGAGGGCCGCGCCGAGTACGTGCGCAGGCAGCGCGACTTCGCCGACCGCGCCGCCCCGCTGCGCGCCCGCCTGATCGAGGCCTGCGAGGACCTGCTCACCGTGGAGCCGCACGCCGCTCCATGAGGCCGCCCTCGTCGAGGGCACCCCGGACAGCACGACGGCCAGGCCCGATCGGGCCTGGCCGGCACGTTCACCGCCGCTGCCCCGTCCGGAACGAACGAATCGGCCCGCCACCGAGGCGGCGGGCCGATCACGTTCAGTCCCGGACGGCCAGGTTCAGCTCGCCGTTGTCGTCGCGCTCGGCGTCGAGCACCTTGTCGCCCAACAGCTCCGCGGCCTGCGGCTCGAGGAAGACCCGAGCACCGGATTCCTCCACCACCTGGTCGTCTCCCTGCGGCTCGCTGGCGATCGCCGCCTGCAACTCGGCCTGACCGGCCTCGTCGGCGACCGGGGCGATGCGCAGCCCCGAACCCTCGGGCGAGTCACCGCCGGCCAGGACGACCTTGATGACCTCAGCTGCGCTCTCGCTGATCGTGAGCATTGCTGCACTCCTCTCGGAGGCGATTGGGATGATGGAGCCGCCCACCGTAGTGCATCGCCCACGGCACCCGCTCACCCCCGCAGGACGATCAGCCTTCGTACGCCGAAAGCGGAGGGCACGAGCACACCAGGTTCCGGTCGCCCCGCGCGCCGTCGATCCTGCGCACCGCGGGCCACACCTTCTGCGTCCCGGTACCCAGCGGGTAGGCGGCCTCCGCTCGACTGTAGGCGTGATCCCAAGGACCGGCGAGCGACGCGGCGGTGTGCGGGGCCTGGCTCAGCGGGTTGTCGTCCGCGGGCCACTGACCGCTCGCCACCTTGTCGATCTCGTCCTTGATCGCGATCATCGCTTCGCAGAACCGGTCGAGTTCGGCGAGGTTCTCGCTCTCCGTCGGCTCGACCATCAGCGTCCCGGCCACCGGGAACGACATGGTCGGTGCGTGCAGGCCGTAGTCGGCGAGCCGCTTCGCCACGTCGTCCACCGTCACGCCGGAGGCCTTGGTGATCGGCCGCAGGTCCAGGATGCATTCGTGGGCGACGAAACCGCCGGTGCCCGTGTAGAGCACCGGGAAGTACTCGTCGAGCCGGCGGGCCACGTAGTTCGCCGCGGCCACCGCCGTCAGCGTCGCCCGGCGCAGCCCGTCGGACCCCATCATGCGGACGTAGGCCCAGGAGATCGGCAAGATCGACGCGCTGCCCCACGGCGCCGCGCTGATCGGGCCCACACCGGTCTCCGGACCGGCCGCGGGCTGCAGCGGGTGGTTCGGCAGGAACGGCGCCAGGTGCTCGCGCACCCCGATCGGGCCCACGCCGGGACCGCCACCGCCGTGCGGGATGCAGAACGTCTTGTGCAGGTTCAGGTGCGAGACGTCGGACCCGAACTTGCCCATCCGCGCCAGGCCGATCAGCGCGTTGAGGTTCGCGCCGTCGACGTAGACCTGGCCGCCCGCGTCGTGCACCAGGCCGCACACCTGCTCCACGGTGTCCTCGTAGACGCCGTGCGTGGACGGGTAGGTGATCATGATCGCGGCGAGGTCGTCGCGGTGCTGGTCCACCACTTCGCGCAGGTGGTCGAGCTCGATGTTGCCCTTGTCGTCGCAGCGCACCACGACCACGCGCAGCCCGGCCATCACGGCGCTCGCGGCGTTCGTGCCGTGCGCGCTGGCCGGGATCAGGCACACGTCGCGGGCCGACTCACCACGGCTGTGGTGGTAGGCGCGGATCGCCAGCAACCCGGCGAACTCGCCCTGGCTGCCCGAGTTCGGCTGCAGGCTCACCGCGTCGTAGCCGGTGATCTCCGCGAGCCAGCGCTCCAGGTCCCGCACGATCTCCAGCAGCCCCGTCGCGTCCTGCGCGGGCGCGAACGGGTGCACCTCGGCGAACTCCGGCCAGGTGATCGGCTCCATCTCCGCGGTCGCGTTCAGCTTCATCGTGCAGGACCCCAGCGGGATCATGCTCCGGTCCAGCGCGACGTCGGAGTCCGACAGGCGGCGCAGGTAGCGCAGCAGCGAGGTCTCCGAGCGGTGGGTGTGGAACACCGGGTGCGTCATGTACTCCGAGGTGCGCCGCAGCACGCCGGGCAGCGCGTCGGCGGTCTCCGCGTCCAGCGCGTCGACGTCGGCCACCGAGCCGCCTTCGATCCCGAACGCGGCGGCCACCCGCACCAGCGTCTCCCTGGTGGTGGTCTCATCGCAGCTGATGCCGACGAGGTCGTCGTCGATGTGGCGCAGGTTGATGCCGCCCTCGCGGGCCGCCCGCACGACCTCCGCTGCCCTGCCCGGAACCCGCGCGACGATCGTGTCGAAGAACTCCGCGTGCTCGATCCGCACCCCGCCCCGGCGCAACCGCTCCGCCAGCACAGCGGCCATCCGGTGCGCCCGGCGCGCGATGGCCCGCAGCCCGCTCGGGCCGTGGTAGACGCCGTACATCGACGCCACGACCGCCAGCAGCACCTGCGCGGTGCAGATGTTGCTCGTCGCCTTCTCCCGGCGGATGTGCTGCTCCCTGGTCTGCAGGGCGAGCCGGTAGGCCTGGTCGCCGTCGGCGTCGACGCTCACGCCGACCAATCGGCCCGGCAGCTGCCGCTCGATGCCCTTGCGCACCGCCATGTACCCGGCGTGCGGGCCGCCGAAGCCCATCGGCACGCCGAAGCGCTGCGTCGTGCCGACCACCACGTCGGCACCGATCTCACCGGGAGCGCGCAGCAGCGTCAGCGCCAGCAGGTCGGCGCTGACCACGGCCATCCCGCCGCGCTCGTGGACCCGCTCGATGATCGCCTCGTGGTCGCGGAGCGCGCCGGAGGCACCGGGGTAGGCCAGCAGCACGCCGAAGAAGTCGTCCTCCGGCAGCGCCTCGGGACCCGCGGCGAGGTCGGTGACGATCACCTCGATGCCCAGCGGTTCGGCGCGGGTCCGCAGCACCTCCAGGGTCTGCGGCATCACGTCCGCGTCCACCACGAAGCGCGGCGATTTGGCCCGGCCCGCGCGGCGCACCAGCGTCATGCCCTCGGCGGCGGCGGTGGCCTCGTCCAGCATCGACGAGTTCGCCACCGGAACACCGGTCAGGTCGGCGACCATCGTCTGGAAGTTCAGCAGCGCCTCGAGCCTGCCCTGCGAGATCTCCGGCTGGTACGGCGTGTACGCCGTGTACCAGGCGGGGCTCTCCAGCACGTTGCGCAGGATCACCGGCGGCGTGATCGTCGGGTAGTAGCCCAGCCCGATCATCTCGGTGTGCGGGCTGTTGAGCCGCGCCAGGTCCCGGAGCTGCTTGAGCGCCTCGGCCTCGGTAGCCGGCTCCGGCAGGGCCAGCTGCAGGTCCCGTTCGCGGATGCCTTCGGGCACCGCGGCCTGGCCCAGCTCCTCCAGCGAGCCGACACCGATCACGTCCAGCATGCGCGCCAGCTCGGCGGGCAACGGCCCGACATGGCGGTCGGCGAACGGAGTGCCGTGTTCCAGGGCGGCCAGCGGGATACGGTCTTCGGTCGTCATCGCCACACCTCATTCATCGCGACGGACACAGGGCGGCAGCACGAATGCTGCTCTCCCCCTCTGTCACCGTCCGCGATACGAACGCCTGAGAGCTTCACCCGGTACGGCGACCGGGCTTGCACCGTCGGCGGGGAACCACCTACCGGTGGTCCCTCTTTCCAGAGGTATCTCGCCCGTGCGGTCCAGCAGGCCTGAGAGGTTGTCGGGGAGGGTTTGCTCCTTCGGCGCCGCCGGTGACCAGGTCACCGGCGAACTCTCCCGCGCGGGGTCAGCGATGCTCAGCAGCCTACCCGATCCAGTGACGACCGAAAGTGCGATCTTCATCCCGCTCGATCACTCCGGTGCGCCGGGCACGGCGCTGACCGGCGGTGACGCCCCCGTCACGGGGCGAGGCGCTCAGCCCGTGCGGCGGTCCCGGCGACGGCGGGACAACTCGTCGTTGACCGGCTCCTCGTGCTCGCCGCCGTCGGCCCGCTCGGCGGGGAACTCGTGGATCGTCCCGGTGATCTCGCGCATCGCGCCGCTGACCGCGATCCCGAACACGCCCTGACCGCCCTGCAGCAGGTCCACGACCTCCTCGGCGGAGGTGCACTCGTAGACCGTCGTGCCGTCGCTGAACAACGTGATCTTGGCCAGGTCCTGCACGCCTCGATGGCGCAGGTGCTCCACGGCGACCCGGATGTTGTGCAGCGAGACCCCGGTGTCCAGCAGTCGCTTGACGACCTTGAGCACCAGGACGTCCTTGAACGAGTACAGCCGCTGCGACCCGGATCCCGCCGCGCCGCGGATCGACGGGCCGACCAGCTTGGTGCGCGCCCAGTAGTCCAGCTGCCGGTAGGTGATGCCGGCGATCTGGCACGCCGCGGGTCCGCGGTAGCCGACGAGCTCGTCCGGGAGCGCGGTGTCGGGGAACGGCGCCGACTGCTCCGCGGCGGAATCCTCGCCAGGTGCTCGCTCCACCACGCCTGCCTCCCCTCGCCCGGCCCGAGGCCGGCGAACCACCAGAACCCGGCTCGACGCATGATCATCCGCCGAACGGGGGAACGATCATGGAACCGGGGCTTCGACCTTCCCCGACCTGGAAAATCACATCGGGGCGATTCGCGCACTCCGACGGTAAGCCCGGCCCGTGAGCGGGTCAACGCGACGCGCGGAGCCGCCCGCCCACCCCGGGTGTGACGTCCCCGCTCCGGCTCGCGCCGCTCGCCGAACGCGAAAAGGCTCCCGGTGCGAACTCGCACCGGGAGCCGGGTACGGCACCGGGGGTGAGCGGACCGCACGTCCGCTCACCTGATCACGTATCGGCGCCGCGGAAGTCCTCCGGAGAGACCGAGTCCAGGAATTCCCGGAACTTCTCGACCTCGTCCTCCTGCTCGTCCGGGATGATCAGCCCGGCTTCGTCCAGCACCGACTCGTCAGCGTGGATCGGCACTCCGACCCGCAGCGCCAGCGCCACCGAATCACTCGGGCGTGCCGAGACCCGCACATCCCCGTCGAAGATGAGTTCGGCGAAGAACGTACCCTCCTGCAGATCGGTGATCCGCACCTCTTCCAGGTCCCGCCCCAGGGCGCCGATGACGTCCTTGAGCAGGTCGTGGGTGAGCGGTCTGGCGGGTCGCACGCCCTGCTGCTCCAGCGCGATCGCGGTGGCCTCCACCGATCCGATCCAGATCGGCAGGTACCGCTCGCCTTCGGTCTCGCGCAGCAGCAGAATCGGCTGGTTGGCTGGTAGTTCCACTCGCACGCCGACGACGCGCATTTCGCTGCTCATCGTCTCATCGCCTCCTCCAGCGCGCCGAAGCGTGACATCCTTGGTCGAGGATCGCGCACCGACGCCTCTGACGCTACCCGCGATACGGCGGTGGCCATCGCCTCCGCCCGGAATTCCCGCTCGGTGGACGGCTCTTCCGGCCCGTTCACGGCCGCGTACCGGCCGATCGCCGATACCCGGCATTCCCTTGTCCGACTCGGTCCGCACATCGTTCCGAGGCGGTTCCTGACGCCGCCGCCCTCCGCGAACACCCGGAGGTCCCTCGTGGAGCGAGCTCGCGCGGCGTCGCCGACCGGCCCGTCCGATGAAGGACTCCGACCGCTCCCGACGCGAACGATGCCCAACGCCACGATACACCGCACCGCCATCCGCAGAACCCGTTGCGCGCTGCGGAAAGCACCTCGTAACGCGACCGCCCGCCGGCGGCGCCGAACGGCCGTGAAGATCATCGGCCGTGCGGCGGACCGGGTTGCGGTGCCCGCCGAGCACGATCGGGGCGACGCCGCAAGGCGCCGCCCCGATGCGCTCGGTACGCGGAACGCTCGGCTCAGCGGCCCTGGCCCTCGATCGGACCGGTCAGGAACACCAACCGGAACTTCCCGATCTGAACCTCGTCGCCGTTGGCGAGCACCGAGGTGTCCACCGGTTCCCGGTTGACGTAGGTGCCGTTGAGGCTGCCGACGTCGACGACGACGAAGTCGTTGCCCTCTCGCCTGAACTCGGCGTGCCGACGGGACACCGTCACGTCGTCGAGGAAGATGTCGCTGTCCGGGTGGCGTCCGGAGCTGGTGGTCTCCCGATCGAGCAGGAATCGCGACCCGGCGTTCGGGCCGCGCTTGACCACCAGCAGGGCAGCCCCGGCGGGCAGCGCATCGACCCCGGAGGCCGCTGGCTCCGGGGTCGCACTCTCGGTGCTCTCCGGCTCCGAGAGGAACGGCCTGAAGACCGAGGTGGTCTCCGGTGACTGCTCCGGCGGAACGCCGCCGGGCCCGTCGTTCTGGCTCACCTGAGCTCTCCTCTGCGCGGATGGGTCGTGCAAGTGCGTTCAAACGTACCGTGCCGTCCCAGGTCGCAGACGCGGGACTCCCACCTCAAGCCGCCTGCGAACCCGAGATCAACGATCATCCCTGGTCGATGAGGCCTTGGTAGTCGCTCTCCTCGAGCAGGCCGTCGGGCGCGGCGGGGTCGGCGAGCTTGATCTCGATCATCCAGCCGTCGCCGAACGGCGCCGAGTTGACCAGCTCGGGCTGCTCGTCGAGCTGCTCGTTGCGGGCCACGATCTCCCCGGCCACGGGCGCGTAGATGTCGGAGACGCTCTTGGTCGACTCGACCTCGCCGATGCCACCCCCGGCTTCGACGGTCTCCCCCACCTCGGGCAGCTGCACGAACACGACGTCGCCGAGCTGCTGCTGGGCGTAGTCGGTGATCCCGACGCGCACGGTGTCCGCGCCGGTGCGCAGCACCCACTCGTGCTCCTGGGTGTACTTGATCCCGTCCGGGGCCACTGGGGTCCCGCCTTCCTCGTCGAGCCGTGGAGCGGGGGCCGAAGTGCGCCACCGCACCCGCGCGCAGTGATCGCGACGGGCCACGCGAGCGTAGGTCGCGGCCGCTTTCGACCGCAAGATGGGCACGCCGTGATCGACACGGCACCGGATCCCGGCCGGGTCGCTCCAGGAGGAAGGCGCGGGCGTCAGGCCGGTCGGGAGCGCGCGGCGCGCACGGCGGCGATGACCTGCATCAGGTACAGCACCCCCGCCCACACGTACAGCGCGCCGCCCCAGCAGGTGAAGGCGTAGGCCACCGGGCGCACGACGCCTTCGAAGGCGAAGTCCTCCTGCACCAGCAGCAACAGCGGGAACGCGTACATCAGGCAGAACGTCGCGGCCTTGCCGAGGTAGTGCACTTCCGGCGGTTCGAAACCGTGCCAGCGCAGCACCGGCAGGCACAGCGTGAGCACGACGTCGCGGCCGATCAGCGCCGCGGCGGCCCACCAGGGGATCACGTCGCGGAGCACGAAGGCGATCAGCGTCGCGACGATGTAGAGCCGGTCGGCCGCGGGGTCCAGCAGTTCGCCCACGCGGCTGTACTGGTCGAGCCAGCGGGCGAGCTTGCCGTCGAGCCAGTCGGTGGCTCCGCTGACCACGAGCACGAGCAGCGCGAGCAGGTCGGATTGCGGCCCGAGCAGCAGCCACAGGAACAGCGGGACGCCGGCGAGCCGCACGAGGGACAGCAGGTTCGGCCAGGTCAGCCAGGGGTCGTCCCAGACGCCGGCGGCGACTTCCTTGATCCGGGCCATGCCGGGATCGGGCGCCGGGGCCTCCGCGTCGGGTTCCGGTCGTTCAGCGGACTGCGACGACCGCTCCGGGGCTTCCGCGCCCCGGTCCGGTTCGTCGTGTTCGGCCATGCTGGAGCCCGCCGGTTCCGGGGACGTGGGATCGCCCGCTTCACCTTGGCCTTTGGCTCCGGCCGTGGTGCCGTCGGCGTCCTGCACCACAGCCCTCCCTGACACGGTTGTCGATCCACCGCGAAGCGCTCACCTGCGCCTGCGGGTCTCGGGCGCCTCGGGCGCCCGCTCGGATCAGGGTGCCACACCCCCCTTGCGGTGGCCGGAGCGGCCGGGGGTGGGCGGACCGGTCAACCGCGGTTGTGGCTCCAGCCGCGGCGCTGCAGTTCCGCGTCGGTGAGGAAGCGGGCCCGGCCGCGGTCGTCGACGCCCGCCCAGCGGGCGCGCCCGCCCACGCCTTCGAGGACGAACGAGTGGCCGCCGCTCCACACCACGCTGCACGGGGTGGTGGGCAGTTCCGCCGTCTCGGCATCATCGTCGACGATGCCGTCCCGGTGAGTCGTTTCCACGCTGATCAATGCTCGACACCTCCATCACGGTTGTCGACCGAACCGCGGTGCGCGTTATCCGGCCGCCTCCCCACCCACGCATTGTGTTCGACCCATGACCGCACGTTCCCCTGAATTCGACGGGGGTGCGCCCAGCGGGAGGACCGCACCGACGAGCGGATGATCTTGAAAGTGCGCGGGTTCGGCGCGGCAGAAACCACACCGACCGTTCGTCGCGAAACACACGATCATCTTGTTGTTGCGACGGAAACCGACCGGCCCGTCGATCGCCCATTGTGGACTGTCGCACGGCGGCGCGCGGGACGGAGCGCGTCCCGGGCCCGGCGCGGCGCGGATGCTGGCGCGAACGCCCGTCGTCGGGTAGGACTCTGGGGCTCGTCGACACCGCCAGCGGGAGGTCATGACCATGGGTGCGTACGCCGACGCCTACCAGCGCAGCCGCACGGACCCCGAGGGGTTCTGGCTGGACGCCGCGGCGGCCGTCGACTGGGACCGCGCCCCGACCAGGGCCTTGGACGACTCCGGCCGGTGGTTCCCGGACGGAGTGCTCAACACCTGCTTCAACGCGCTGGACCGGCACGTCCGCGACGGGCGCGGCGACCAGGACGCGGTGATCTGGGATTCGGCGATGACCGGGCAGGTGTCGCGGTGGACCTACCGCGAGCTGCTGGACCGGGTGTCCCGGTTCGCGGGAGCGCTGCGGGCGCGCGGCGTCGGCAAGGGCGACCGCGTGATCGTGTACCTGCCGATGATCCCGGAAGCGCTGGTGGTGATGCTGGCGTGCGCGCGGATCGGCGCGGTCCACTCGGTGGTCTTCGGCGGCTTCGCGCCCAAGGAGCTCGCCGCGCGGATCGACGACGCCCGGCCGACGGTGCTGGTGGCCGCGTCCTGCGGCCTGGAGCCGAACCGCGTGGTCGAGTACAAACCGATCGTCGACGAGGCGCTGCGGCTCGCCGAGCACCGCCCGGAAGGCGGCGTGCTGATCTTCCAGCGGGACCAGGTGCGCGCCGAGCTCGGCCCCGGCGAGGCGGACGCGGCCGAGGAGCTCGCCGCGTCGGAGCCCACCGATTGCGTGCCGGTGGCGGCGACCGATCCGCTGTACGTGCTCTACACCTCCGGCACGACCGGTCGCCCGAAGGGCGTGGTGCGCGACAACGGCGGCCACGCCGTGGCCTTGCGCTGGTCGATGAGCGCGATCTACGACATCGGCCCCGGCGAGGTGTTCTGGACGGCCTCCGACGTGGGCTGGGTCGTCGGGCACTCCTACATCGTCTACGGGCCGCTGCTGGCCGGGGCCACGACGGTGGTCTACGAGGGCAAACCGGTGGGAACCCCGGACGCGGGGGCGTTCTGGCGGGTCATCGCCGAGCACGGGGTGAAGGCGTTGTTCACCGCCCCCACCGCGTTCCGCGCGATCAAGCGGGTGGACCACGAGGCCGCCGAGCTCGCCCGCTACGACATCTCCGGCCTGCGCACGTTGTTCCTGGCGGGTGAGCGGCTCGATCCGGAGACCTACCAGTGGGCGGTGCGCACGCTGGAGGTGCCGGTGGTGGACCACTGGTGGCAGACCGAGACGGGCTGGCCGATCTGCGCGAACCTGCGCGGGCTGGAGCCGATGCCGATCAAGCCGGGTTCGCCTACGGTCCCGGTGCCGGGTTTCGACGTGCGGGTGCTGGACCAGGCGGGCGAGGAGCTGCCGACCGGTGCGGACGGCGCGATCTGCATCAAGCAGCCGCTGCCGCCGGGCATGCTGCCGACGCTGTGGGGCGATCACGAGCGGTTCGTCGAGTCGTACCTGTCGCGCTATCCGGGCTACTACCTCACCGGCGACAGCGGGCACGTCGACGAGGACGGCTACGTGTTCGTCATGGGCCGCACCGACGACGTGATCAACGTGGCGGGCCACCGGCTCTCGACGGGCTCGATGGAGGCGGTGCTGGCGACGCACCCGGCGGTCGCGGAGTGCGCCGTGATCGGTGTGCGCGATGAGCTCAAGGGCCAGGTGCCGCGCGGTTTCGTGGTGCTCAAATCAGGGGTGCAGGCGGATCCGGAGGCGCTGCGCGCGGAGCTGGTCGCCGCGGTGCGGGACCAGATCGGACCGGTCGCGGCGTTCCGCGACGTCGACGTGGTCGACGGCCTCCCGAAGACCCGCTCCGGCAAAGTGCTGCGCAAGTCGATGCGGGAGATCGCCGATTCCGGGGAGACGAAGGTGCCGTCGACGATCGAGGACCCGGCCGTGCTGGAGGACCTGCGGGCGGCGCTGCGCGGCGACCGCTGAGCACCGCGGCGAGACGGGGAGGGGCCCCGGACGGCGTCCGATACGTCCGTTCGGGCGCTGCCTGAGCGGGACGCGTGGTCTATACCTTTATGATCACGTCCCCTACCGGGAGCGAGCCCATGCCCCTCACCTCCGCACGGCCTGCCCGCGCGCGCCGGGTCCGCGCCGCGACGGCCGCACTGCTGACCGGTGTGCTCACCGCCGGAGCGCTGAGCACGATCACGCCCGCGGCGACCGCCGCACCGGAATCGCCGCTGCACCAGGTCATCCCCGCGCCGGAAACCGTCCGGGAAGCACCGGACGTCGAGTTCGCGCTGACCGCCGAGAGCGCGATCACCGCTGATCCCGGCGCGAACGACGTGGCCGACTACCTGGCCGGGGTTCTGCGCCCCTCGACCGGGTTCCCGCTGCCCGTCGCCGAAGGCGGCGACGTCGCGCTGCGCCTCGACGACGCCGAGCTCGGCCCCGCCGGCTACCGGCTCGAGGTCACCGGCGAGGCCGTGACCCTGCACGCCGGTGCGGCCGAAGGGCTGTTCAACGGCGTGCAGACGCTGCGCCAGCTGCTGCCCGCCGCGATCGAGAGCCCGCAGGTCCAGCCGGGGCCGTGGACGGTGCCCGGCGGCGAGATCACCGACCGGCCCCGCTACGAGCACCGCGCAGCCGGTCTCGACGTGGCCCGGCACTTCTTCGACGTCGAGCAGGTCAAGCGCTACATCGACCAGATCGCGCGCTACAAGATGAACTTCCTGCGCCTGCACCTGAGCGACGACCAGGGCTGGCGGATCCAGATCAACGACTGGCCGCGCCTGACCGAGCACGGCGGCAGCACCTCGGTCGGCGGCGGGCCCGGCGGGTTCTACACCCAGCAGGACTACTCCGAGATCGTCGCCTACGCCGAGTCCCGGCACGTCACGATCATCCCGGAGATCGACACCCCCGGGCACACCAACGCGGCGCTGTCGTCCTACGCGGAGCTCAACTGCGACGGCGTCGCGCCGCCGCTGTACACCGGCATCGAGGTCGGCTTCAGCTCGCTGTGCGTGGACAAGGACATCACCTACGAGTTCCTCGACGACGTGATCGGCCAGATCGCGGAGCTCACCCCCGGCCCGTACCTGCACATCGGCGGTGACGAGGCGGACGCGACGACCGACGAGCAGTACCGGGCGTTCATGGACCGGGCGCTGCCGATCGTCGAGAAGCACGGCAAGACCGCCCTGGGCTGGCACGAGTACGCCAAGGCCGAGCCGCAGGCCGGTTCGGTCGTGCAGTACTGGGGCGTGGAGAGCGCGGAGGCCGCCGAGATGGCCGCTGCCGCCGCCCGCGGCAACAAGATCCTGATGTCGCCCGCGGACCGGTCCTACCTGGACATGAAGTACGACGAGTCCACCGAGCTCGGCTTGAGCTGGGCGGCCTTCATCGAGGTCGCCGACGCCTACGGCTGGGACCCGGCGAGCCACCTGCCCGGTGTTCCCGCGGAGTCCGTGCTCGGCGTCGAGGCTCCGATGTGGACGGAGACGCTGGAGAACTCCGCGCACCTGGAGACGATGGCGTTCCCGCGGCTCCCGGCCATCGCCGAGCTCGGCTGGTCGCCCGCGGCCACGCACGACTGGGAATCGTTCCGCACCCGGCTCGCCGAGCAGGGACCGCGCTGGACGGCGGCGGGCATCGGTTTCACCCGCTCCCCGCAGATCCCCTGGCCGTGAGCACCTGCGTGAACGGACCGTTCGCCCAATGCCGTGGGACGAACGGTCCGTTGACTCTTCGAACGCGCCGACCCGCGGGGTTGCGTGAACGGACCGTTCGCCCGATCCGGTTGGACGAACGGTCCGTTCACCCCGGCGCCGCGTCAGCTCTCGCCGAGCGCCGCCCACTCCTCGTCGGTGAGCAGCCGGGAGCGGATCAGGAAGCGCAGGCCTTCGGGCGCCTCCAACGAGAAACCGCTCCCCCGCCCCGGCACCACGTCGATGGTGAGGTGGGTGTGCTTCCAGTACTCGAACTGCGCGCCGGACATCCACATCGGCACCGGATCCGGCGCGCCCGTCTCGTCGTCCACGGCCAGATCGCCGAGGTGCACGTCCGAGACGCCGGTGCGGAATTCGCCCTGCGGGTAGCACATCGGGGCGCTCCCGTCGCAGCACCCGCCGGACTGGTGGAACATCACCGGGCCGTGTTGCGCGCGGAGGCGGCGGATCAGCTCCGCCGCCTCCGGCGTCACGGCCACCCGTGCGGGAGTGCCCGTGTCCGTGTCGCCCATCAGAACAGCCCCGGGCCGCTCTCGGCGTAGCTCACCAGCAGGTTCTTCGTCTGCTGGTAGTGGTCGAGCATCATCTTGTGGGTCTCGCGGCCGATGCCGGACTGCTTGTAGCCGCCGAAGGCCGCGTGCGCCGGGTAGGCGTGGTAGTTGTTCACCCACACCCGGCCGGACTGGATGTCGCGGCCCGCCCGGTAGGCGGTGTTGCCGTCGCGGGACCAGACCCCGGCGCCGAGGCCGTAGAGGGTGTCGTTGGCGGTCTTGAGCGCTTCGTCGTAGTCCGAGAACGACGCCACCGACAGCACCGGGCCGAAGATCTCCTCCTGGAAGATCCGCTGCTTGTTGTGCCCTTCGAAGATCGTGGGCTGCACGTAGTACCCGCCTGCGAGCTCGCCGCCGTGCTCGATGCGCTCCCCGCCGGTGAGCACCTTGGCGCCCTCCTGCTTGCCGATGTCGATGTAGGAGAGGATCTTCTCCAGCTGGTCGTTGCTGGCCTGGGCGCCGATCTGGGTCTCGGTGTCCAGCGGGTGGCCCTGCTTGATCGTCTCCGTGCGCGCCACCGCGTCGGCCAGGAAGTCCCGGTAGATGCCCTGCTGGACCAGTGCCCGCGACGGGCAGGTGCACACCTCGCCCTGGTTGAGGGCGAACATCGTGAACCCTTCGAGCGCCTTGTCGTAGAAGGCGTCGCGCTGCGCGGCGACGTCGTCGAAGAAGATGTTCGGGCTCTTGCCGCCGAGCTCCACGGTGACCGGGATGATGTTCTCGCTGGCGTACTGCAGGATCAGCCGGCCCGTCGTGGTCTCACCGGTGAAGGCGACCTTGCGGATACGGGAGTTCGAGGCCAGCGGCTTGCCCGCTTCCACGCCGAACCCGTTGACGACGTTGAGCACGCCCGGCGGCAGCAGGTCGCCGATCAGCTCCAGCAGCACGTGGATCGACGCGGGGGTCTGCTCGGCGGGCTTGAGCACGATCGCGTTGCCGCCCGCCAGCGCGGGCGCCAGCTTCCAGGTCGCCATCAGCAGCGGGAAGTTCCACGGGATGATCTGGGCGACGACGCCGAGCGGCTCGTGGAAGTGGTAGGCGACGGTGTCGGCGTCGATCTGCGACAGCGAGCCCTCCTGCGCCCGCAGTGCGCCCGCGAAGTAGCGGAAGTGGTCGATGGCCAGCGGGATGTCGGCGGCCAGCGTCTCCCGGACGGGCTTGCCGTTCTCCCAGCTCTCGGCGACCGCGAGCTTCTCCAGGTTCTGCTCCATGCGGTCGGCGATGGCCAGCAGCACCCCGGCGCGCTCGGCGGGCGCGGTGCGTCCCCAGGCGACCGCGGCGCCTTCGGCGGCGTCCACCGCCCGTTCGACGTCCTCGGCGGTCCCGCGGGCCATCTCGGTGAAGACCTTGCCGTTGATCGGCGTCGGGTTCTCGAAGTAGCCGCCCTTGGCGGGCGCGACGTACTCGCCGCCGATGAAGTGGTCGTAACGCGAGCGGAACTCGACCACCGAACCAGCGGTTCCCGGTGCTGCGTAGAGGGTCATCTGGTGCCTCCCGTACGACGTTGTGCGGTGTCGTCGGGAAGCTACGGACGGCGACGTTGCAGTGACGTTGCCGACGCCTCGCGGCGCAGCGGCGGCGGACGGCAACGGAGTGACCATGGTTGCCTGTTGCCTGCGTCACGGTCCAGGATGGTCCGATCGGGCGCGCTCGGCTGCACCGGCCGAGCGGCTTTCCGAGCGCGAGCGCCTCAGCACCGTTCGGTACCGTAGCGGATCCGGATCTTGAAGCGGACCGTTGCCGCTTCGCGGCGATGCCGGGGTTCGGCGCTCGGCTGGAGAGGAGAAGACGCTGGCTCACCGTGGCGTCCGGGCATCCGCGCACCTGGTCAGGACGGTTCGACCAGGTGCCGCGGCAGGTCTCCGGCGGACTCCGCGTCCGCACCGCACCGGCGGCGGGTGGCGCCGCCCAGTCCTCGCAGCGAGTACGGAGTCATGAAGCGCACCGACGACACCCCGGCCGACCCGGTGGAACGGGCCCGCCTGCTGCGGCGGGTGCACAGCGCCGTGCTCTCCGGCCAGCGCGCTCCGCAGGCGCCGCGCCCGGTGGTGTTCGAGTCGTGGCGCCGATCGCTGGCCGCCAGCGTCGACCCGGAGCGGTGGGAGCCGCCGGTGGTGTTCGGCTCCGACCGGCTCGCCGAAGTCCGCGCGGCGCACCCGTTGGCGGCCTGCGTACCGCTGCTGCGGCGCACCCTGCTCGACGCGGCCGACGGCACCACGCACATCATGATCGTCACCGACGCCGACGGGAACATCCTGTGGCGCGAAGGCCATCCGAACGTGTGCCGGGCGGCCGACCGGGTCCACCTGGCCGAAGGCACCACCTGGTCGGAGTCCTCGATCGGCACCAACGCCATGGGCACCACGCTGGCCACCGGCCGCGCGGTGCAGATCCACTCCGCCGAGCACTTGGTCCGCCGCTACCACTCGTGGACCTGCGCCGCGTCGCCGGTGCACGACCCGGAGACGGGGCGGATCCTCGGCGCGATCGACCTCAGCGGTCCGCTGCACACCATGCACCCCGCGCTGCCCGCGCTGGTCTCGGCCGCGGCGACGCTCGTCGAGAGCACCCTGCGGGACTGGATGGCGCGGCGCGACGACCGCCTGCGGGAGCGGCACCGCGACGTGCTGCGTTCGCTGCGCGGTGAGCCGGGGGCGTTGCTGAGCTCGTCGGGCCGGGTGATCGCCGCCGAGCCGGGCGACCTGGGGCTCCCGGAGCGGGTCGAGCTGGACCGGCCGGACGGCACGCTGCTGCTCGGTGGCCGGGAGGCCCTGATCGAGCCGCTGGACGACGGCTACCTGCTGCGCGCGCCGCGGCAGGCCACCGCGGTCACCGCACCGGAGCCCCCGGCGCGGCGGGCTCCGACGTTGCGGCTGCGCTTCCTCACCTCGCGCCCGGTCGCCGAGCTCCGCGGCCGAGAGGTGTCGCTGAGCCCGCGCCGCGCCGAGCTGCTGGCCGTGCTGGCGTTGCGCCCGGACGGCGTGAACGCCGAGCAGCTGGCCCTCGCGTTGCACGGCGAGCAGGGCAATCCGGTGACGGTGCGCGCGGAGATCCACCGGCTGCGCACCCAGCTGGGCCACGACGTGGTGCACACGAAGCCGTACCGGCTCGCCGCGGACGTCGACGCCGACTTCCTGGACCTGCGCGCCGCGTTGCGGGCGGGACGGCTCGATGCGGCGCTGGAACTGCACCGCGGCGCGCTGCTGCCCTCCTCGGAGGCACCGGCGGTGCGCGACGAGCGGGAAGACCTCATCACCGGACTGCGCGGCGCGGTGCTGGCGGCACGCGACCCGGAGCTGCTGTGGCGGCTGGCCGACGGCCCGGCTGGCAGCGACGACATCGAGGTCCACGAGGTGCTGCTGACCCTGCTGGCCACCCACGACTGGCGCCGCCCCACGATCACGGCCCGCCTGAAACGGCTCCTGCACGACCCGAGCTGAGGCACCGGCCCACGTCCTCGACCACCGGTGGCGAAGCCGCCGAGCAGCGCCCGGCACGCGGTTTCTCGGCTGTCCTCGCGAGGACGGCATTTCTCGTCGTTCCCGCTCGGAAAATGAGCCCGCAGCCAGGAAACCGCTGACCACCTACCTTTGATCTTGCCGTTCCACGGTGGGCGGCGTTGGTGGTCGTTGTCCTGTCAGCGGCGAAGCCGCCGAGCGGTGACCAGCCCGAGCAAGCCGACCACCCGCGGGTTCTCAGCGGTTTCCTCGCGAGGACAGCTTTTTCCCTCGTGGCGGAGCCACTTGGAAAAAGATCCCGCAGCGAGGAAACCGTTGAGAACCCGCCACCCGACCCGCAGCTCAGGCCAAGACCGGCAAGGAGCCGAGGATCAAGCCTTCGGTTCGAGGACGGTCCACCATTCCGCCAAGGTGGGCCGTTCGGCGAGGTCGGCGAACGTGACCTCCACGCCCCGGGTGCGCCAGCGCTCCACCAGACTCATGATCCGCACCGAGTCGAGCCCCCAGTCCAGCAGGTTCTCCTCGTCGGTGAGTTCCTCCGGGTCCTCGTAGAGCAGTTCGGCCACGTCGGCCCGCACGCCCTCCAAGGTCAGCTTCGCGCTCATCTTCTCCTCCTGCACCCGATCTTCCCCGGCTTCGGCGAAGCCCGGTCCTGCCCGATCCACCGGCGGTCGTCAGCGGCGGGGCCGCCTCTCCGAGCCGATCACGCGACCGCGGACGGCTGCGACGCCAGGTCGGCGGCGAGCCGCTGCGTCGAATCGACCACGGCGCACCGCTTCGCCGCGTACTGCACCGCCATCCGGTGGTCGTCGGCGGAGAAGTCCGCGACGGCGTCGGCGGCCAGGAACGCCTGCACCTCCTGCTGGAACGCCTCCGCGGCGGTCATCAGGCATCCGATGTGCGCGTAGATCCCGGTGATGATCAGCTGGTCCCGGCCCCAGCCGCGCAGCATCTCGCGCAGCTCGGTGCGCTGGAACGCGCTGTAGCGCCACTTCGTCAGGTGCACGTCACCCGGTTCGGGCGCGAGCTCGTCGATGATCGCCTCCTGCGAAGCGTCGGACACGCCCGGCCCCCACCACTCCAGCTGCAGCCCGCGCTGCTGCGGCGTCTGGCCGCTGGGCTGCGCGCAGTAGACCACCGGCACGCCCGACGCGCGGGCCTGCCGCGCCAGCGCGCGGATGTTCGGCACGACCTCCGTCAGCGGTTCCGCGTCGGGCTCGAACACGCCCACGAAGTGGCGTTCCATGTCGTGCACCAGCAGCACGGCGCGGCTCGCGTCCGGCCGCCAGTCCACCCGGTTCGCGGGCAGCTCGTCCTGCCGCGGGACCCGGTACGGCGCGATCGTCGGCAACCCCACCTGCACGTCCTCCTGTCCTGCTCACTCGCCCGGCCGCCGTCCGGCCGGGCTTCACCGGGATCGACCGGCCGGTCAACGACGTTCGAGTTCCGGCACCAGTTCGCGCTGCACCGCCTCGCGCAGGTCGCGCTTGCTGACCTTGCCCACGCCGGTCTGCGGGAACCGGTCGACGAACTCGACCCGGTCGGGCACCTTGTAGCCGGCCAGCCCCCGCTCCCGGACGAACTTGATCAGCTCCCGGGGCTTCGGCGGCGTCCCGCGCGCCACCACGAAGGCGCAGGTGCGCTCGCCGAGGTAGTCGTCGGGCATGGACACCACCGCGGCGTCGTGCACGGCCGGGTGCGCGAGCAGGTGGTTCTCCACCTCTTCGGCGGCGACCTTCTCGCCGCCCCGGTTGATCTGGTCCTTCGCGCGCCCCTCCACCACGATGTTGCCCTCCGCGGTGAACCGGACGACGTCGCCGGTGCGGTAGAAGCCCTCCGGGGTGAACGCCTTCGCGTTGTGCTCCTCGGCCCGGTAGTAGCCGCGGATCGTGTAGGGACCGCGGGTCAGCAGGTGCCCGGTGCCGCCGGGGGCCACCGGTTCGTCCGCGTCGTCGACGACGAGCACTTCGTCGTCGGGCGAGATCGGGCGTCCCTGGGTGCTGACGATGACGTCCTCGGGATCGTCGAGCCTGGTGTAGTTGACGAGCCCTTCGGCCATCCCGAACACCTGCTGCAACGTGGCGCCCAGCACCGGGCGCACCCGCCGCGCCACCTCCTCGCTGCACTTGGCGCCGCCGACCTGCAGCACTTCCAGGCTGGAGAGGTCGTGCTCGGTGTTCGCCGCCGCGTCGAGCCACACCAGCGCCAGCGGCGGCACCGCGGCCAGCAGCGTGACGCGTTCCCGCTCGATCAGCGGGAAGACCTCGTCCGGGCTGGGCCTGCGGGCCAGCACGATCCGGCCGCCCGCCTGCAGCACGCCGAACGCGCCCGGCGAGCTCATCGGGAAGTTGTGCGCGGCGGGCAGCGCCACCAGGTAGACGGTCTCCGCGGTGACGCCGCAGATCTCGTTGCTGGCGCGGAACGAGTAGGCGTAGTCGTCGTGGGTGCGCGGGATGAGCTTCGGCACGCCCGTGCTGCCACCGGACAGCTGCAGGAACGCGATGTCACCCGGGCCCGGACCGTCCACATCGGACGAATCCGCGCCGATCCCGGACAGCGGGCGGAAACCGGACTCCCCCGGATCGCCCGCGATCAGCACGTGCCGCAGCCCCGGCACCTTCGCCGCGACCTCGGCGGCCAGTGCGCGGTGGTCGAACCCGGCCTCCACGTCGCAGGTGATGTAGGCCGCCGCCGCGCTGAACTCGCAGAAGTACGCGACCTCGGTGAGCCGGTGCGACGGCAGCGCGAACACCGGCACCGCCCCGATGCGGAACAGCGCGAAGCACACCTCGAAGAACTCGGCGATGTTCGGCAGCTGCACCACGACCCGGTCCTGCGCGCCGATGCCGAGCTCGCGCAGCCCGGCGGCCAGCCGGTCGGCGCGGGCGTCGAGCTCGGCGTAGGTGACCGAGCGCGCGGCGTCCACGATCGCGGTCCGCTCGCCGTGCTCGGCGGCGCGGGCGCGCAGCATCGCGCCGAAGGTCTCACCGCGCCAGTAACCGGCTTCGCGGTAGCGGGCGGCGGCCTCTTCCGGCCAGGTAGGACATCCGGGCAGCATCGTCGTTCCTGTTCGTTCGGGGCGGGCGGGCGTCACAGCGCGTCGGACCAGCCCATGGCCGACAGCGCGGTGCGGAACTTCGCGGAGGTCTCGGCCAGCTCGTCGGCCGGTTCGGAGCCCTCGACGATTCCGGCGCCCGCGTACAACCGCAGTGAGGTGTCCTCGATCTCGGCGCAGCGGATCGTGACCACCCATTCGCCGTCCCCGGAGGCGTCGCACCAGCCGACCATGCCGGTGTAGAAGCCCCGCTCGAACGGTTCGGCCTCGGCGATGGCGACCCGCGCGTCCTGCGGCGGCGTGCCGCACACCGCGGGCGTCGGGTGCATCGCCACGGCGAGCTGCAGCGACGAGGTATCGGGGTCCGCCAGCTCACCGGTGATGTCGGTGGACAGGTGCCACATCGCGGCGGTGTGCACCACCGAGGGGCGCTCCGGCACCACGAGGTCGCGGCACAGCGGGCGCAGCGCCGCCACGACGGCTTCGACGACGGCGGCGTGCTCGCGGAGGTCCTTGCCGGAGTGCAGCAGTTCGTCGGCGCGGCGGCGGTCCTCGACGGGGTCGTCGCTGCGCGGCCGGGACCCGGCCAGCGGGTTCGCCCGCACCCGCACGCCGTCCCGGGACACCAGCAGTTCCGGGCTCGCCCCGAGCAGCGTGCGACCGAGCGCGGGCCGCGGGCCGAAGGCGTCGCGCGAACCGTCCTCGCCGCGGCTCGGCAGGTCCACGGCGTACGTGTAGCCACCGGGGTCGGCGCCCGCGAGGTTGCGCAGCATCACGCCGGGGTCGATCGGCTCCGACGTCGTCAGCTCCAGGGAGCGCGCCAGCACGACCTTGCTCATCTCGCCGTCGCGCAGGCGCTTGAGCACCCGCTCCACCGCCCGCTCGTACTCGGCAGGCGCCGGGACCTGCTTGAGCCGGTAGTCCAGCCGGGGCGGGTCGGGCGGGGTCTCCGGGGCGGTCAGCGGCTCGGCTCGGCGCGTCTCGCTCGGCAGCACCAGGTGCGCGGGCAGGTTCTCGCCGAAGGGCACCGCACCGACGACCATCGGGTTCACCCGGCCGAACTCCTCGGCGTGGCGCAGGAACTCGGCGACCCGCTCCGGCAACCGCCGCCGTCCCCCCGAGCACGTCTTCGGCACCACGGCGTCGACGCCGCGCGCCAGCATCGAGCCGCGCGGCGAGGCGAAGAAGAACGACGAACCGGCTCGGTACCCGGCGAGCAGTTCGGCCGGGCTCAGCCGCTCGCCGAGATCGTCGGATCCTCCGCGCAGAGTGGTATCGCTGTCGGTGGTCATGTGTGCCTTCCGTGCGGGCGGGTGTCGGGCGGCTCAGGCGCGCAGGGTCGCGCCGCCGTCGACGTACAGGTCGTGCATCGTGATGTGCCCGGCCTGGTCGGAGAGCAGGAACACGACCGCCTCCGCGACGTCCTCGGCCGTGGCGAGCTTGCGCAGCGGGATGCCGGTCTTGTAGGTCTCCAACGAGCCGGCGATCACCGGTTCGGCGCCGCGTTCATCCCACAGCCGGTGCTGCATCGGCGTGTCGGTCGAACCGGGCGAGACCACGTTGCAGCGGATGCCGTGTTCGGCGAGCTCCAGGCCCAGCGATTTGGTGAACAGCGTCGAGGCCGCTTTCGAGGCGCCGTAGGCGGCCATCCCGTGCCGCGGCACTCCCGCCGCGTTGGAGCCGACCGTGACGATCGAGCCCCGCCGGCGCGGGATCATCCGCTTCGACACCGAGCGGCACAGGTGGAACACGCCGGTCGTGTTGACCGCGAACGTGCGGTGCCAGTCGTCCTCGGCGAGGTCCTGCACGGTGCCGGGGCGCAGGATGCCCGCCACGTTGACCAGCAGGTCCACCGGGCCCAGCTCCGACTCGACCCGTTCGACCACGGACTCGACCGCGGCGGCGTCGGCGACGTCGGCGGGGCACGCCAGGACGTGGCGCCCTTCGCCCGCGCCGGTCGCGACGACCTCGGCGAGCGCGTCGGCGTCCACGTCCACGGCGGCGACGGTCGCACCCAGCTCACCCAGCGCGTGCACCACCGCGGAGCCGATACCGTGGGCGGCACCGGTCACCACCGCGGTCCGGCCGCTGATCCCCCTGCGGTCCATCTTGCCCTTCCCCTCGGCGACGCGAGCCGTACCTGAGATTGACTCGCGCCTGTATGGTTAGGCTAACCTGACCATCGAGTGATCCGGTAGGGGATGACCATCACATCTCGCGCCGGGCGACCCGCCAGGACCTGACGAGCCGGACCTCTCCGCGATCACACGATCCAGCGATGGCGCACAGGTGTTCGAACGGGCAGAGTCGAACGCATGGACCTCCGCTCAGCACATCCGTTCTCGCCCCCGCATCGCTCGACCGCGCGGCACACCAAAACGCCGCCCAGCCCGCACGACGTCGCCGCACGGCCCTGGCCGAGCACGGCGCTCCTGAGTTCGGTGCACATCGGGCTCGGCGCGCCTCAGCCCGGCGGGACCACGCCTTGCACGAAGCCGAGTTCGAGCAGGTCCCGCGGACGGAGCCTGAGCCGGTGGGCGAGCTCCGGGACCTGCTCCGGCGGCTGCTTGAGGATCGCCGCGCTCGACTCCGGCGCGATGACGGCGAAGTACGCGTCCGCCGTGATCCAGGTCGACTCCGGTGCCGCCAGGGCCAACGCGCCGCCGGAACCGCCCTCGCCGATGACCAGCGTCGTGATCGGCACGCGGGCTTCGGCCACGGCGGTGAACAGCTGCCCGATGGCGGCTCCGGCACCCGCGCGCTCGGCCTCGGCGTCGTTGGCCGCACCCGGTGTGTCGACCAAGGTGAGCACCGGCAGGCCCAGCTGATCGGCCAGCCGGACCAGCCGGGCCGCGGTGCGGAATCCGGCCGGGGTGTTCGCCGTTCCCGCCTGCGCGGCGTAGGCGACGGGGCGGCCGTCGTGCTCGCCGATCCCGCACAGCATTCCCGAGTCCGTGCCGCCGGCACGGTCCCCGCTGAGCTCGAACCGGGAGGTGAAGTAGCGATCCAGGTAGTCCGCCGCGTGCGGGCGGTCGGCGGCCCGCGCTCGCCGGACGGCGTCCCACCCGCTGTCCGCACCCGGTCGCACCTGATCCGGTTCGCGCAACGGTGCCGGGACCTCGGCCGGCTCGGGCGGACGCACCAGGCGTTGCGGGTGCAGCAGGCCGACCAGCTGGGCCAGCACGGCGGGGAGCTCCGCGTCCGGGACCAGGCGATCCACCTGGCCGTCGGCGAGCTTGCCCTCCGCGGTGAACGGCTCACCGGTCTCGCTGGCGCTGCGCACCCGGCTGCCACCGAAGGCCACCGCGGCCTCCGGTGCGGCGAGCACGACATCCGCGCCCGCCGCCAGCGACGCCCACATCCCGCCGGTCGTCGGGTTGCGCAGGACGGTGATGTGCGGAATCCGGGCCTGCCTGGTCAGCAGGCAAGCCCGCGCGATCGCCTGCAACTGGACCAGCGCGCGGATCCCCTCCTGCATCCGGCTGCCACCGGAGGCGACCAGGGACACCACCGGCAGCCTGCGTTCGCGCGCCTGCTCGAACGCGGCCACGACCCGCGCGCCCGCCTCCTCGCCCACCGAACCGCCGAGGAACCCGAACTCGAAAGCGATGAACACCGCCCGGTCCGCACCGATCCTGCCGTGCCCGCACAGCACCGACTCCTCGGCGCCGGTGCGCTCGGCGGCGCGGCGGCGCTGATCGTCGTAGCCGGGCCACGCCAACGGCCCGTCCGCGGCCGAGGTGCGCTCGGCACCGCGCGGGGACTCGAACTCCTCGAAGTCCTCGCACACGGTGCCGATCAGCTCGCGCACGCCGGCCACCTCACCCATGCAGCGCCTTCTTCATGACCTTGCCCATCTCGTTGCGCGGCAAGGAATCCACGAACCGCACCTCACGCGGACGCTTGTGCGGGGTGAGCAGCCGAGCCACGTGCTCGACGAGTTCGCGCGCCGTCGCCTCCGAGTCGGCGGGGTCCGCCGCGGGCACCACCCACGCGAGGATGCGTTCGCCCAGATCCGGATCGGCCTGCCCGGTCACGGCGACCTCCGCGACCGAAGGGTGCTCCAGCAGGGCGTTCTCGATCTCGCCCGCGCCGATCTTGTACCCGCCGCTCTTGATGATGTCGGTGGCCTTGCGCCCCACGATGCGCAGATATCCGTCGGGAGCGCGGGTGGCGACGTCGCCGGTGCGGAACCACCCGTCCACGAACGCCTCGGCGGTGGCGTCGGGGCGGTTGAGGTAGCCGGTGAACAGATTCCGCCCGCGCACCAGGATCTCCCCGACCGTCTCGTCGTCGCTGATCTCGATGTCCCGGCCCGCGTCGTCGACGAGCTTGATCTCCACCCCGTCGAACGGCAGCCCCACGTAGCCGGGTCTGCGGTCACCCGAAGCACGCACGCCCGAATTCATGATCGTTTCGCTCATGCCGTAGCGCTCCACCACCCGCTGCCCGGTCAGCCGGGAGATCCGCTCGTGCTCCACGGCGGGCAACGCCGCCGACCCCGAGACCAGCAGCCGCGCGCGGCCCACCGCCTTCGCGAGCTCCGGATCGGATTCCGCGTCGTCGGCGAGCCGGTGGTACATGGTCGGCACCCCGAACAGCATCGTCGCCGACCCGGCCAGCTCCTCGGCCGCGGCCTGCGAGGAGAACTTGCCCAAGTGGCGCACGGTGCCGCCGAGCCGAACCGGCCCGAGCGTGCCGAGGATCAGCCCGTGCACGTGGAACAGCGGCAGCGCGTGCACCAGCACGTCCTGCTCGGTCCACTCCCAGGCGTCGGCCAGCGCGTCCAGGTTCGCCCGGATCGCGCGCCGCGGCAGCACCACGCCCTTCGGCGGCCCGGTCGTGCCCGAGGTGTAGACGATCAGCGCGGGCGCGTCCTCGCTCGGTTCGGGGGGCAGCTCACTGCCGGTGCGCGCGAGATCCACCTCTCGGACCGGAACCCGCCCCAGCGCCTCCGGCGGCTGGAACCCCGGCGCCGCCAGCAGCAGCTCCGGTTCGCTGTCGCCGATGATGTGGGCGAGTTCCCGCTCCCCCACCTTCGGGTTCACCGGCACCACGGCCGCACCGGCGGCGAGCGCGCCGAGCACCGCCACGCAGGTCTCCAGCTCCGAGGTCGCCCACACGGCGACGCGCCGGGCGGAACCGACCTGTTCGGCGATGCCCGCCGCGGCGGCGGCCAGCTCCGGATAGGTCAGCGCGCGGGCACCGAACCGGAGGGCTTCCTTGCCCTCGGGCCTGCGCAGCGTCGGGAACAACTCCATCGCGCGATCCATGCGTACCTCCGAGCTCGGTTCCATTTCACCCCAGTCCGGGGAGGACGAAAATGAGCCACGCCACAAGCGGGCCCACGGCCACGATCACCCCGCCGTAGATCATCAGGCGGCGGAAGAAGACGTCGCGGTCCACGCCCTTCGCGTTGGCCAGCACGATGGCGCCGTTGGTGGAGAACGGGCTGACGTCCACCAGCGTGGCGGACACCGCCAGCGCGGTCACCATGCCGATCGGACCGATCGTGCCGGTGGCCAGGAACGGCACCGCCAGCGGGATCAACGCCCCCATCAGCCCCACCGAGGAGGCGAACGCCGACACGACGCCGCCGATGTAGCACAGCAGCAGTGCGGCCAGCAGCGGCAGGCCGACCCCGGCGACGGCGTGCCCGACGTAGTCGATCGTGCCCATCTCCTGCAGCACGCTGACGTAGGTCAGCACACCGCAGATCAGCAGCACCGTCGGCCAGGTGACCTCGGCGGGCGCGTTCGCCGCGGTCTTCGGCGAGATCACGGTGAGCACCACCGCGACGCTCATCGCCACCAGCCCGGCGTCGAGTTCGAACACGAGGGTGCACACGACGAGCGCGGCCAGGCCGAGCAGCGTCAGCACCCGATCGCGGGTGAGCCGCAGGCGCTCCGGCTCGTCGGCGGAGTCGTCCGGGGCGGCGGTGGTGTCGGCACGGGCGGTGCGCAGTCCGCCGAACACGACGAACACGACCGCCGCGATGGCCAGGTTCACCGCGAAGCTGCCCAGGAACAGCACCAGCGGGCTGGCCGCCAGCCCGTTGTCGGCGACGACCCCGTTCACGATCACGCCGTAGACGCTGATCGGCGAGAACCCGCCCGCTTGCGCGCCGTGCACGACCATCGCGCCCATCAGCAGCGGGTTGATCCCGTGCCGGGCGGCGAGGTTCAGCGCGATCGGCGCGATGATCGCGCAGGCGGCGGGGCTGACCGCGCCGATGGCGGTGAGCAGCGCCGCGATCCCGAACATCACCCACGGGATCACCGCGAGCCTGCCGCCCACGAGCCGGACCGCCCAGTGCACCAGCCAATCCGTCGTGCCGTTGGCGCGGGCGATGGCGAACAGGTACGTCACCCCGACCAGCACCACGAAGATATCGCCGGGGAATCCGGCGAAGATGTCGTCGTCGGAGAGGCCGCCGGCGAGCTTGCCGACCGCGAAGGCGGCGGCGAACGACAGCACCCCCATGTTCACCGACATCGTCGTGGCCAGCACGAAGCAGGCCACGAGCGCGAAGATGGAAATCAGCTCGGGCGACACCGTTGTCTCCTCACCGTCCATGCGCCTCGGGTGAGACCGGACACAGTGGTTTACTGGCTGGACCACTTTGCGCTGCCACGCATGGAGCGTCAAGAGCCGAAGTGGTCCAGTGCTAGAACCACTGACCCGCCCCGCCGCTGCTAGTCTGGTTTTCCGCGATCTCCGGAGAAACGGGGGATGAGGTGTCCGACGCGCTGCGGCCGTTGACCCGACCGAGGCTCTACGAGCAGGTCGTGCTGCGGTTGCGCGAGCACGTCGCGGCATCCGGACTCGAAATCGGCGATCGGCTGCCGCCGGAGCGCGAGCTCGCGGAGCGGCTCGGCGTGAGCCGGGCATCGGTGCGCCAGGCGATCGTGGTGCTGGAGGTGCAGGGGCTGGTCGAGGTCCGCCACGGCGGCGGCACCTACTTGCTGCGACGCACCCTGGACAGCGAGCCCGTCGACGAGCTGGTGGCACGCCGCAACCGGCTTCCCGACGTGCTCGACGCCCGCGAGGGCCTGGAGACCAAGCTCGCCGAGCTCGCCGCCGAACGCCGCACCGAGGCCGACGTCGCGGAGATCGACGCGGCGCTCGCCGACATGCGCGCCCAGGTCGAACGCGGCGAGCTGGGCGGCGACGGGGACCGCCGCTTCCACGCCGCGATCACCGCCGCCGCGCACAGCACGATGCTCGCCGAGTTCATGCGCACCATCGCCGACGAGATCGCCGAGAGCCGCCAGGAGTCGCTGCGCCAGCCGAACCGGCCGCCGAAGTCGCTGGCCCAGCACGAGCGCATCGCCGAGGCGATCCGCGCGGGCAATCCCCGCACCGCGAGCACCGCGATGCGCCGGCACCTGCGCACCGTCAGCCGGGTCCGCCTGCTGGCCTGGAACCCGGACGCCGACGAGCAGCCCTGAGCGGAGCACCACCCGGCCAGGGCGGTCGCGACCGGCGTCCACCGCGCGGAACAGGACGTACCGCACACCGCCCCACTCCCCCGATGACCTGCCCGGACACCCCGGTAAGGTCGCCCCGTTCCCCCGTTCGAGTTCCGTGGAGTACCGCCTGATGCCCGCTCGCCCCCGACCCGACGGCACGCGGCCGGGACTCGCACGATGATCGGATGGCTGCTGGCCACCGCGGGAACCGCCCTGCTGGGCAGCGTCTTCCCGCTCGCCAACATCGAGCTCTACCTGGTCGGCGTCCTCACCAGCGTCGACGGGCTGAACTGGTGGGCACTGGCGCTGGCCGCCGCGATCGGCCAGATGACCGGCAAGACGCTGTTCTACTTGGCGGGGCGAGGCGGTTTCAGCCTCGGCACCCGGCTCGGCCGCATGACCGAAGCGCGCAAGGGCGGGCGCTGGGCGGCCTGGCTGGAGAAGTTCCACGACCGCACCCGGCAGCACCCGTGGTGGGGCCTCGGCGTCCTGTTCGTCAGCGCCGTCGCGAGCTTCCCCCCGTTCACCGTCCTGTGCTTCCTCTCCGGCGCGGCCGGCCTCCCGCTGCTCGGCTTCCTGGCGGTGAGCCTCGCCGGGCGGGCGATCCACTTCCTGATCATCGCGGGCGCACCCGAACTGATCCACCAGCTGCCCTTCTTCGGCTGATCGCCCGTCTTTGAGCTTGTCTTCCCAGGTGAGCGACATTGTGGTCGTTGCCTGTCAGCGGCGGAGCCGCTCGAAAAATCGATCCCGCAGCGAGGAAGCAGCTGAGGTTTCGCTGAGCGGCCCACTACTCACGCCGAGCTCAAAACAGGCAGCGAGGCGTAACGACCCGCCGGGGCGGGCACCCACCGGGAGCAGGCGAACCCGCTCCCGGAGGTCGGCATGGCTTCTCAGCACGGCGACAAGCAGGAACAACTCGACGGTGTGCGCCAGGATCCGGACGGCACCTACCTGACCACCCAGCAGGGCGTGCGGGTCGACCACACCGACGACTCCCTGAGCGCGGGAGCGCGCGGCCCCACGCTGCTGGAGGACTTCCACGCCCGCGAGAAGATCACCCACTTCGACCACGAGCGCATCCCCGAGCGGGTCGTGCACGCCCGCGGCGCGGGCGCCTACGGCTACTTCGAGGCCTACGACGATCGCCTCGCCGATTACACGGCGGCGAAGTTCCTCACCGACCCGAGCCGGCGCACCCCGGTGTTCGTCCGGTTCTCCACGGTGGCGGGGTCGCGCGGTTCGGCGGACACGGTGCGCGACGTGCGCGGGTTCGCGACGAAGTTCTACACCGCGGAGGGCAACTACGACCTGGTCGGCAACAACATGCCGGTGTTCTTCATCCAGGACGGCATCAAGTTCCCCGACTTCGTCCACGCGGTGAAGCCCGAGCCGCACAACGAGATCCCGCAGGCGCAGTCGGCGCACGACACGTTGTGGGACTTCGTGTCGCTGCAACCGGAAACGATGCACATGATCATGTGGTTGATGTCGGACCGGGCGCTGCCGCGCAGCTACCGCATGATGCAGGGCTTCGGGGTGCACACCTTCCGCTTCGTCAACGCCGAGGGCACCGGCACCTTCGTGAAGTTCCACTGGAAACCGCGGCTGGGCACGCATTCGCTGGTCTGGGAGGAATGCCAGCAGGTGCAGGGCAAGGACCCCGACTTCAACCGCCGCGACCTGTGGGACGCCATCGAAGCCGGGAACGGGCCGGAGTGGGAGCTCGGCGTGCAGCTCGTCGACGAGTCGAAGGAGCACGACTTCGACTTCGACCTGCTCGACGCCACCAAGATCATCCCGGAGGAGGAGGTCCCGGTGCGCCCGGTCGGGCGCATGGTGCTCGACCGCAACCCGGACAACTTCTTCGCCGAGACCGAACAGGTCGCCTTCCACACCGCGAACGTGGTGCCGGGCATCGACTTCACCAACGATCCGCTGCTGCAGGCGCGCAACTTCTCCTACCTGGACACCCAGCTGATCCGGCTCGGCGGGCCGAACTTCGCCCACATCCCGGTCAACCGCCCGGTCGCCGAGGTCTCCACCAACCAGCGCGACGGCTTCCAGCAGCAGCGCATCCACCAGGGGCAGACCAGCTACTCCAACAACAGCCTCGGCGGCGGCTGCCCGGTCATCGCGGGCGCCGGCAACGGAGCCTTCCAGCACTACCAGGAGAAGGTGGAAGGCGCGAAGATCCGCCAGCGCAGCGAGAGCTTCCAGAACCACTACCAGCAGGCCACCTTGTTCTGGAACAGCATGGCGCCGTGGGAACGCGACCACATCATCGCCGCGTTCCGGTTCGAGCTCGGCAAGGTCGAGCACCACCACGTGCGCGAAGCGGCCGTGGAGCAGATCAACCGGGTCGACCACGACCTCGCGATCGCCGTCGCCGAAGGGGTCGGCGTCACGCCCCCTCCGGCCGCGGCGGGGCCCAACCACGGCAAGCACTCCCCCGCGCTGAGCCAGTCCCACTCGGTCACCGACACCATCGCCACCCGCACCGTCGCCGTGCTGGTCTCCGACGGGGTCGATCAGGCCGAGGTCGCCCAGATCCGCGAGGCGCTCGCCCAACGCGGCGCGACCGCCGAGGTCCTCGGCAGCCGGGACGGCAGCGTGCGCGGCGCCGACGACAGCGACGTCCCGGTGGATCGGGCCATCAACACGATGTCCTCGGCGCTCTACGACGGGGTCATCGTGCCCGGCGGCAGCGGCAGCGTGCGGGCGCTGTCGGCCGACGGCTACGCGGTGCACTTCGTCGCGGAGGCGTTCAAGCACGCGAAGCCCGTCGCGGCCAGCGACGAGGGCCTGGCGATGCTGCAGCGCGCCGGGGTCGACAAGGTCCGCCACGCGGGCGAAGGCGACGGCGTGGTGTCCGACAAGGGCGTCGTGACCGCCGCGGCCACCGGCGGTGCGCTGCCCGACGGCTTCATGGCCGAGTTCGCCGCGGTCCTGGCCGGGCACCGCGTGTGGAACCGGGACACCGAGCACGTGGTCGCCTGACCGGGGCGGTGGCGTCCGCCGGTCGCCGCACCCGTTGGCCCGATCGGCGGCGCGCGGGTGAGGATCCGATACCGGCTCGGTCACGCCGCGGGCGATGTTTCGCTTTCGGCTCCGGGACGTTCTACCGTCCCGTCCCGTGAGTGTTCTGCGAACCCTTCCCGTCGAGGACGTGCTGGAACGCACCGAGCGCAGCGGCCTCGCTCGGCGGCTCTCCGGTGTCGACCTCGTCGGCTTCGGCATCGGCATCATCATCGGGACCGGCGTGTTCACCTTGGCGGGGATCGAGGCCAAGGAGCACGCCGGGCCCGCGGTGGTCCTCGCGTTCCTCGTGGGCGGCGTCGTCGCCGCGCTCGCGGCGCTGTGCTATGCGGAGCTGGCCTCCGCGGTGCCGACCGCCGGGAGCGCCTACACCTACGGCTACACGACGCTCGGCGAGATCTTCGCCTGGATCATCGGGTGGGACCTGCTGCTGGAGTTCGCCCTCGGTGCCGCGGTGGTCTCGCGCAGCTGGTCGGGGTACGTGTCGAGCCTGCTCGGGCTACCGCCGGAGTGGTTCAGCGAGGACGCGACGGTCAACGTCGGCGCGATCCTGATCATCGGCGTGCTCACCGTCGTCGCCGTCCTGGGCATCCGCGAGTCGTCCTGGCTGACCAACGCCCTGGTCGTGGTCAAGGTGTCGGTGTGCGTGCTGGTGATCGTCGCCGGGCTGTTCTTCTTCAACGGCGCGCACCTCACGCCGTTCGTCCCGCCATCGCAGCCCGCGGAGCAGGGCGCGAGCATCCTGGAGCAGCCGCTGGTGTCGGCGGCGCTGGGCATGGAGCAGTCGATGTACGGGTTCGGCGGCGTGCTCACGGCCGCCGCGATCGTGTTCTTCGCCTACACCGGCTTCGAGGCGCTGGCCAACCTCGGTGAGGAGACCAAGCGCCCGCGCCGCGACCTGCCGGTGGGGCTGCTGGGCAGCCTGGTGGTGTGCACCGTGCTGTACGTGCTGGTGGCGCTGGTGCTCAGCGCCATGGTCGACTACACGCAGATCGACGAGGCCGCTCCGCTGGCCGCCGCGTTCCACTCCGTCGGCGCCCACTGGGTGGCGGCGCTCATCGCGCTGGGCGCGGTGACCGGGCTGACCTCGGTGATGATGGTGGAGCTGGTGACCATCGGGCGCATCGGCTTCGCCATGAGCCGGGACGGGCTGCTGCCGCCGAAGCTGTCCCAGGTGCACCGGAAGTGGGGCACTCCGCACCGGGTGACGATCGGCGGTGCCGTGCTGGTGATGCTGCTCGGCGGTTTCGTGCCGATCGCCGAACTCGCGGACATGGTGAGCATCGGCGCGCTGTCCGGCTTCGTCATCGTGGCCATCGCGATTCCCGTGCTGCGCCACCGCAAACCGGACCTGCCGCGCCCGTTCCGGATGCCGTGGTCGCCGGTGCTGCCGGTGCTCACGGCCGTCGCCTGCCTGTACCTGATGACGAACTTGAGCGTGCTCACCTGGGTGCGGTTCGCGGTCTGGCTCGCGCTGGGCCTGGTGATCTACCTGGCCTACGGCTACCGCAAGTCCCGCTTGGCCACGGGTGCCCCGGTCACCGACGACGCGTCAGGATGAGCTGTTCGGTGACGGCCAGCAGCAGGGCCAGCGCGACGAACCCGACGGCGACCAGCAGGCCGGTGGAGATCGCGGCGTCGTAGCCGCCGACGGCCAGCGCGCTGAAGAACAGCCCCGATGCGGTCGCCGTGCCGATCGCGGTGCCGAGGCGCTGCCCGGTCTGCTGGATCCCGGCGGCGGTGCCACCGCGAGCGGAGTCGACCTTGGCGAGGGTGACGGTCTGGTTCGGCGAGATGACCAGGCCGCTGCCCACCCCTGCCAGCAGCAGCGGGCCCGCGACCAGCAGTCCGGCGACGTGGCCGGGACCGCCCGCGAGCAGCAGGTCCGTCACGACCAGCCCGGCCAGCGCGCCGACCAGGCCGAGCACGACCAGCGAGCGGCCGAACCGGTTCACGAGCCTGCCGCTGAGCGCGGAGGACGCCGCCGAGCCGATCGCGAACGGTGTCATCGCCAGGCCCGCCTGCAGCGGCGAGTACCCCAGTCCGCGCTGGAAGTACAGCGCCAGCACGAAGAAGATGCTGGTGAAACCGGCGAAGTACAACATGCCCAGCGCGGTGCCGAAGCTGTAGCTGCGGATGCCGAACAGGCCGAGGTCGATCAGCGGTTCCCGTCCCCTGGCGCGGTAGCCGCGTTCCCACAGCACGAACAGCACCAGCAGCACCGGCGCCGCCGGCAGCAGGTACCACGGCGCGCCGCTGCCGCTCTCCCGTTCGATCAGGGGCAGCAGCAACGCCAGCAGCGCGGCACCGAGCAGCAGCACGCCCACCAGGTCGAGGCTGCGAGCGCCGTCGGCAGGCTCGGCCTTCGGCAGGACCCTGGCGGCGAACACCAGCGCCGCCAGGCCGATCGGCACGTTCACGAAGAACACCCAGCGCCAGCCCTGCTCGTCCCCGGCGAGTTCGATGATGAGCCCGCCGAGCAGCGGACCGATCGCGGTGGACAGCCCGATCACCGCGCCGAACAGCCCGAACGCCTTCGCCCGCTCGCTGCCCTGGAACAGCTGCTGGATCAGCCCGAGCACCTGCGGGTTGAGCATGCCGCCCGCCACGCCCTGCACGAGCCGGGACACGACCAGCCAGGTCGCCGACGGCGCGAACCCGGCGGCGGCGCTGGCCGCGGTGAACAGCAGCAGCGCCAGGATGAACATCCGGCCACGACCCCGGTCGTCGCCGAGCCTGCCCGCCGGCACCAGCACCAGGCCGAAGGTGAGCGCGTAGCCGGACACCACCCAGCCCAGCGCGACGGGCGGGGCGTCCAGGCCCTGCTGCATGGACGGCAGCGCGACGTTGACGATGCTGACGTCGAGCAGGGTCATGAACCCCGCCAGCAGGCACACCACCAGTGCCTGCCAGCGCTGCGTCGGCCGCTGGGCGAGCCGCGAGGCACTTGTTCCCATCACCCTCACATCCTGACGGTGTCCGGCGGCGGCGGCGCAGCTGAGGGGGCGGCGCGGGCGATCACCGCTGGTGCTAAGGACTCGGACGGAGTCCCGGTTGCGCCACGCCCGTTGTGGTCGGGGCGAGCGCCCCGGCCGAACCCGCCCGGCCCGTCCGCCGATGGCCGGGCCGACGGCCGACACCGTTCGGGGTGTGCTGGTGCGCTGGTAGCGTCCTGATCGTGCGTGGTCACGGCGCTGGACGGCCGATCCGGCCGTCCTGGGGATGAAGCGCCCGACCACTGCACGCCCCCGATCCCGCGACGCCCGGACGAGCCGCTCACCACCATGACCTCCGAATCCGCACCCGCCGGCCACAACGCCGACTCCGGTCCCGCCGCGCTGCGCGCGAGGGTCCGCGAGGTCGTGGCGGGATATCCGCACAGCCACCGGGCGTTCGCCGACCGAATCGGTCTAGACGCCACCAAGCTCTCCAAGTCGCTCACCGGAGTCCGGCGCTTCACCCCGGTCGAGCTGACGCGCATCGCGGAGATCGGCCAGGTGACGGTGAACTGGTTGATCAACGGCAGGGACGACGCGGAGACGGTCGCCGCCGCACCGCGCCGCGCGGCCCGCCCGCCGGAACGCACCGGTGGGGACCGCTACCAGCAGATCCTCGACGCGGCCTGGGAACTCATCGCCGAACGCGGGTTCCACGCCGTCCGGGTCGCCGACATCGCCGAGGCCTGCGGGGTGAGCGCGGCCGCGATCCACTACCACTTCCCCGGCCGCGACGACCTGCTCACCGAAGCACTGCGGCACTCGGTCCGGCAGGCCTTCGACCGGCAGGTCGCCGAACTGCACAGCATCGACGACGCCCATCAGCGGCTGCTGCGGCTCGTCGAGCTGCAACTGCCGGAATCACCGGGGCTGCGCCGCGAGTGGTCCATCTGGCTGCAGGTGTGGAACGAGAGCGCGCTGCGCCCCGAGCTGCGCGGACTGCACGGCGATTCCTACACCCGCTGGCACGACACGATCGAGCGGACGATCCGCCAGGGCCAGCAGCAGGGCGTGTTCACCGAGGGTGACGCGGACGAGCTCGCGGTGCGGTTGACGGCGCTGATCGACGGACTCGGCATCGGCGTGCTCACCGGCCGCCCGGAACGATCGGTTCAGCGGATGCGCCAGGTCCTGCACGACTTCATCGGCCGCGACATCGTCGGTGAGGGCATGGCGGGCACCGCAACGCAGGCACCTGACGATCACTGGTCGTGATCGCTCGCGGCGAGTTCGGGTCGCTCGTTTGCCCGGTTGAACCACCTGGTCCCGCTCGGTAGTTTCCGAGGGCAATCGCCACGGAGGTGATCAGGTGCCGGAGGACGATGAGATCCTGGTCGAGCACCGCGACGCGGTCCTGCTGCTGACGTTCCACCGCCCGGAGCGGCTCAACGCGTGGACTCCGAACATGCGGCGGCGCTACTTCGACCTGCTGGAGAAGGCCGATGGCGATCCGTCGGTGCGGGCGGTGGTGGTCACCGGTGCCGGCCGCGGATTCTGCGCCGGAACGGACCTCTCCGCGCTGGACTCGGCACCCGAGCACGACGGCGACGACCGGGCGGTCTCGCTGTCGATCCGGATCCGAAAACCGATCATCGCCGCGATCAACGGCCCCGTGGCCGGAATCGGCCTGGTCGCCGCCTTGTTCGCCGACGTGCGCTTCGCCGCCGAGGACGCCAAGTTCACCACCGCGTTCAGCCGTCGCGGACTCGTCGCCGAGCACGGCATCTCCTGGCTGCTGCCCAAGCTCGTCGGTGCGGGCACCGCGCTGGACCTGATGCTCTCCGCCCGCACCCTGCTCGGCAGCGAGGCGCACGCGCTGGGCCTGGTCGACCGGGTGCTGCCCGCGGGCGAGGTGCTGACCGCCGCGCTGGAGTACGCGCACTCGCTGGCCACCGAGTGCTCCCCCGCTTCGATGGCCGAGATCAAGGAGCAGATCTACGCGGGCCTGGACAGCGGGCTGGAGACGGCGAGCGCCGACGCGAACAACCGCATGATCGCCGCGTTCGACCGCCCCGACGTCCGCGAGGGCGTGCGCAGCTTCCACGAGCGCCGCCGACCGGACTTCCCGCCGCTCGGGAGCTGAACCGCGCCGCGCCCGATACGGTTGGCCGCAGAGCCGCCCGGTCGTGGGAAGGATCGCGCCATGGATTCCGAAACACCCGAAGCCGACGCCGCCGAACAGGCCAGGCATGCCGAGGATCCGGTCACCGAGGACGTCACGTCCGACACCGATCCGGTCGACGAGGCCGACCCGGCGGATCTCGCGGATCAGCGCACCGACGTTCCCGTAGACGAGGACTACGACCGGGAGTAGCGCTTCCCCTCTCGGATCTCGCAGCGCGCCGCACCGATTCGCGGCACCCGCGCCGATGCTGCATTCGCACGATGCCGCCGACGAGGGCGATCCGCCGAATGCGGACCGCCTACCGCATCCGAATCCCTAGGACAAGTTCCTTCCGGAACTTTCCACGAACTGGGCGGCTCGGACGCCACCGGTGGAATTCGTGAAAGCGGGAACCGATTTCACTTAACCGTGGTCAGCACGCGGCATTCGGCCCTACCGGATCACCCGAGTTCCGAGTACGTTCCGGTCGAACCGGGCAACCGGATCGAGCAGATAAGCACTCGTCATTTCCAGCACGAAGTCGTGCTTCACCTCAGCCCGGCCACAGGCCGAACATCGTCGCGAATCCCTCGCGCCAACTCGGCCACCCCGGACGCCAGCCCAACGTCTCGCGAAGGCGGAAATTCGTCGCGCCCCGCTGCTCGGTGAGCCGGTGCACGGTGAGCCAATCCAGCTGGGCCCTGGCCTGGTCCAGGGTCAACGACAACGGCGCCGGACCGCCGATCATCCGGGCGTAGGCCGGTAACCACTCCGCGCATTCCGCCGGTTCGTTGTCCACCACGTTGTAGGTGCCCGTCTCGCCGGCGGTGAGGACTTCGACGACCGCGCTGGCCGCGTCCTCCACGTGCGTGAACGAGGTCAGCCCCACGCCGTCGGTGACCAGCGGCAGCGCACTGCCGCGGACCTGCTCGTGCACCAGCCCGCCGGGCGCGTACCAGGTGTTCGGGCCGTACAGCGACCCGTAGCGCAGCACCACGCCCTCCAGGTCGGACCGGTCCACGACCGCGCTCTCCATACCGGCGACCGCGCGCACCGCCTCGCCCCACCGGCCCGGCGCGTCGATCCACAGCGGCGAGTCCTCGTCCAGCACGTCGTGACCGTTCGGGCAGTACGCGGCGACCATGCTCTGCGCCACCACCCGGCGCACGCCCGCCTCAGCGGCGGCCGCCACGAGGTTGCGGGTGCCGTCCTCCCACAGCCGCGCCGTGCGGGCGAGCGCGTCGTCGTAGTCCGGCCCCCGGAACCCGGAGACCTGGGCCACGACCACGTCCGGCTCGGCGTGGCGCACCACCTTGCGCAGCCGCGGCAGGTCGAGCACGTCGCCCACCACGACCTCGTCGGCACCGGGCACGCCCTGCGCGCGCCCCGCGGTGCGCAGCAGCGCCGTCACGTGATGACCTCGCTGCCGCAGCCTGGGCAGCAAGGTCCTCCCGACCACGCCGGTGGCACCGGCGACGAACACACGAAGGGGCACCCGGAACCTCGCAGAGATCGACATCAGCGGGGAGCGAAGCCTACCGCGAGGGCTTCGACATCCACGACGAACATGCGAGAGGCCCACGCCTGGCAGGCGTGGGCCTCTCGGCGTCGACTGAACTCAGATGCCGCGAATCTGAGAAGCCTGCGGACCCTTCGGGCCCTGGGCGATCTCGAACTCCACCCGCTGGTTCTCGTCCAGCGTGCGGAACCCGGTGGCGTCAATCGCACTGTAGTGGGCGAACACATCGGAACCGCCCCCATCGGGGGTGATGAACCCGAAGCCCTTTTCAGCGTTGAACCACTTAACGGTACCGGTAGCCATTCTCTTTACTCCTACTTCTGATGGCCAGGGCCGACACTGCGTCAACCCCCGAGTCGCCGAGATGATCACCCGAGCCAAAACGGCCTCCGGCACAACAAAGCGCCTGCGCCACACTTGTATCGCAGGCACTTTCAAGTACTTGTGGGAACCAAAACTGCAACCACGGCTAACGCTAGCACCCCGAACGCGGGTTGTCACACACTTGTCACCCGAAGTCGTGGCCGACTGAGATCGATGTAACGCCGATCCCCATTTCGACGATTTCCCTGAAATGCCCGTGCGTGCCACCCCTTGACGGGATGGCACGCACGTTTCGGCTTCGACCGCGGCGGGCTACGGAATGCTGACCAGCAACCGCCCTTCCGCCTCGGCCACCTTGTTCTGCTCGGTCTGCCAGTCCGCGAGCCGCAGCGCGGCGACCCGCGGAGTGGTGCCCTCCGCGTCCCAGGCCGCGATCAGCGGCGGGATCTTCGCCAGCATCTCCTCGCGGAGCACGCTGAACGAGAGCACGGGGTCGGCGTCCACCCGGCCCAGCAGCAGCCACCACGCCCACGCGACGGCACCGGAGTTGGCCACGAAGTCGGGGATCACAGGGATGCCCCGCTCCGCCAGCAGCTGCTCGGCCTCCGGGGTGATCGGCGTGTTCGCCGCCTCGATGATCACCTTGGCGTCCACCTGCGGCACCCGTTCCGGGGTGATCGCGTAGGACACCGCCGCCGGGATCAGCACGTCGACGTCGACCGCGAGCACCGCGTCCCTGGGCAACCGCTGCACGTCGGCCGGAACCTGATCGCGGTCGATCTCCCCGAACCGGTCCCTGGCGTCCAGCAGCGCCGGGATGTCGAGCCCGTCCGGGTGGTACAGCGAGCCGGCCGCGTCCGCCACGGCGACGACCTTCAGCCCGGCCTCGTGCAGGTACCAAGCCGCGCCACCGCCCATGGTGCCCACGCCCTGCACCGCGACGGTCGTGCTGTCGTGGCCCCAGCCGCGGGCGTGCACCACGCCGAGGCAGCACTGCGCCACGCCGTAGCCGCCGACGACATCACCGAGCAGCAAGCCGCCGGGAACCGGGGCGTTGAGCCCGGCGCGAACCCGGCGCAACGTGTGCTCGACGTCCGGCGCCCGCCGGATCGCGGCGTGGTACGACTGCTCCAGCCCGGCCTCGGCGAAGACCTCGTCGATCAGGTGCTGCGGCACGCCCAGGTCTTCGGCCGTGACCCAGTGCGCGTCGATCCACGGGCGCATGGCCTCGACGAACCGGCGCAGCACGCCGTGCGCCTGGGGGTCCTTGGGGTCGCAGTCGATGCCGCCCTTGGCGCCACCGACCGGCAGGTCGAACACAGCGGTCTTGCGGGCCATGCCCCGCGCCAAGTCCTCCACTTCCGACATCGTGCATCCGGCGCGCATCCGGGTTCCGCCGGTCGCCAGGCCGGACACCAGAGTGTGCACGACGAGGTATCCGTGCTTTCCCGTCACCGGGTCTGTCCAGGTCACCCTCATCAGCGGGTCACAGTCGACAAGTGCCACCGGCCGAACCTCCTCCCAAGTGCAGTGCATGAAATGGGCGCACAGGTCGGCGCCCACCAGAGTTACCTACAGAAGGGGCGTGTTCCGGCCGAGGGATTCCAGGCACCGCTCAGGGTCGAAGACCCACGGGGCCCGAGTTCGGCCGGCCGCACGCGCTGCGGAGTGACCACCGCCGGCAGGCGGTGGTCAGCCTCAATGTCGCAGCCAGAGCGATGAAGACGACAGCCAGCGGAGGGGACGGGGAAGGCCGTACTCGTTGGCCCGCATGGTCACCTCCGTGTCTCGCTGGCGATGGATCGAAGCTAAACCCGAGCTGGATTTATTGTCAACAATCGTCGTATCCGACATTCGCTCCGACATCCGAAGTTCACGGCGAAACCTCGGCGTGATCTGCCGACAAGCCTCTGACCAGGCTAATCGAAGATCGGGCGGATACCGGCAACTGGCCGCCGACACTCACTCGTCCGGGGTCTTAAGCTCTGGGCGCGGCAGTTGTTCACCGCGTCGGGGTCAGGCTTCGCGCGGGTAAAGGCAGGGCGTCGCGCGGGTATGAGTTCGGGGAATCCGCTCCGCTCCCCGCGCGCGACTGGGAGGATGCAGGCATGAGCCAACCGGGACTCCCCGAGCAGGGGCCCCACCGACCGGACCCGCAAGGTCCACCGGGCGCGCTGGACCAAACGGCGCAGCAGAACCTCATCCAGGACGTCGGCCGGGTGCTGCTGCGCTCGATGCCGCCGGCGTGGAGCGAGGTGACCGTCGAGTACCGCGCGGTCGGCGCGCACTCGGAGATCACCGCGCAGCTGCTCGCTCCCAACGGCACGCCGATCCCGCTGGCCGTGCCCGCGGAGCTCGGAGAGCTGTTCGGCCGGCTCCGCCACGGCATGCACGAACCGGACCGGGGCACCTGGATCAGCGCGCTGTACCGGTTGCAGCGCCCCAGCAGCTACAGCGTGGACTTCAACGGTGACTACGAGCCGTCCTGGCAGCACCCGCCGCCCGCCGAGGCCTTCGCCGCGGAGCTGCGCACCTACCCCCGCGCGGGCGTGAACATCCCCGGTTGGCTCGCGCGCAACGCCGGGGTGCCGGACGCGACGGGCACCGCCACGCGCGCGCCCGCGCTGCGCACCGCGGAGGTCTTCGACGCGGTCGACGAGGGCGGACGGCCCCAGGTGGACCGCCCGGAGGTCGCCATGAACGAGCTCACCGGTCTCGTCGACTACCTCGACCACGCTCCGATCGTGCTCGCCGCGCGCAGCTACGACACCGATCAGCTCGACCCCGCGGCGCCCGCGTCGGTGCCGCTGACCTTCCACACCGACGGCCAGTGGATCTGGCCCGGCGCGGTGGGCTACTACCTGCGCACCCACGGGGTCCCGCCGGACGCGGAGCTCGTCTCGCACATCCGCCGGGCCGGGTTCCAGGTGCCCGAGGTAGACGAACACCTGCGGGAACTCGCGGTTTCGGTGATCACCGGCGAGGAGCATCGCTGACGGGGGCCGACCTGGCGTTCGTGGACGGACCGGTGGCCACCATGGACGCCGCCGGTTCGCGCACGGACGCGGTGGCGGTGCGCGACGGCCGCATCACCGCGCTGGGGACGGCGGCGGTGCGTGCGCTGATCACCGAGCGGACCGAGGTCGTCGCGCTGCGGGGGCGGTTGCTGCTGCCCGGTTTCCAGGACGCGCACGCGCACCCGGTGTTCGGCGGGTTGCTCCGGTTGCGGTGCGACCTCATGGAGGCGGCGGACGCCGCGGACTGCCTCCGGTCGATCGCCGGGCACGATTCCGGCGGCCGGTGGGTCCTGGGCGGTGGCTGGGACTCGGCGCACTTCCCCGGCGGCGCGCCGACCGCCGCCGCGCTCGACGAGGTCACGGGGTCCCGTCCGGCGTACCTGATCAACCGCGATCATCACAGCGCGTGGGTGAACACCGCAGCTTTGCGGATCGCGGGAGTGGACGCGACGACCCCTGATCCACCGGACGGGTGGATCGAACGGGACGCCCGCGGCCGTCCCGCCGGGACCTTGCACGAGGGCGCCGCCGACCTCGTCGCCCGCGCGCTGCCCGCCCCGGATCCCGCCGAGTACCGGGCGGCGCTGCTGGAGGGGCAGCGGCTGCTGCACGCCCACGGCGTCACCGGGTGGCAGGACGCGATCGTCGGCGCCTACCTCGGGCACTCCGACGTCCTGGACACCTACCGCGCGCTCGACGAGCAGGGGCTGCTGACCGGCCGGGTGCAGGGCGCGCTCTGGTGGGATCGGCGTCGAGGTCCGGAGCAGCTGCCGGAGCTCGTCGAACGCCGGGCGCGGGCTCGCGGAGCGCGGTTCCGCGCGGACCACGTGAAGCTCATGATCGACGGTGTCTGCGAGAACCGGACGGCATCGATGGTGCGGCCCTACCTCGGCGAGCGCCGCAGCGGTCTCTCGCACCTGTCGGCCGACGCGCTCCGCGAGGTGGTCGGCCTGCTCAGCGCCGAGGGGTTCGCGGTGCACTTCCACGCCGTGGGGGACCGCGCGGTGCGCGACGCGCTGGACGCGGTGGCCGCCGCGCCGGGCTCCGGCCTGCGCCACCAGATCGCGCACGTCCAGGTCATCCGGACCGAGGACCTCCCGCGCTTCCGGGAGCTCGGGGTCACGGCGAACGTCCAGGAGGCCTGGGCGATCAACGACGCGGCCATGACCGAGCTGACGATTCCCCGTCTGGGCGCCGAACGCGCCGCGCGGCAGTACCCTTTCCGGTCGTTGCTCGACGCGGGGGCGCCGCTGGCCGCGGGCAGCGACTGGCCGGTCTCCGACGTGGCGCCGCTGAGCGCGGTGCACGCCGCGGTCACCCGCTGCGAGCCGGGCGGGACGGACCCGTTCCTGCCGGAGCAGGCGCTCGAGCTCGGCACGGCGCTCGCGGTGCACACCCTGGGCAGCGCTCGGGCGAACGGGTTCGCCGCGGAGACGGGGTCGCTGGAAGTGGGCAAGGCGGCCGATCTCGCGGTGCTCGATCGCGACCCGTTCTCCGCGCCCAGCGCGGAAATCGGGCGCGCCCGGGTCGATCTGACCATCGTGGACGGAGCCGTCGTGCACCGGCGCTGATCCGGCGACCTCGGCACGTTCAGCTTGGCGCGCAAGGTGTTGCTGTAGTCACCGGGCGCGGATCGGGAGGAAACCCTTCCCACGCAAGGATTTCCTCAGCCGAGCGCGCGGAACACCCGCAGCCCCAGGTCCGCGATCCGGTCGTACACCGGACTGCGCCCGGCGCCGCGGCGGGACGGTTCGTCGGTGAGCTCGTCCACCAGCACCGCGACCACCGCGCGCGGCCGGTCGTCCCCGATCAACGCCACGTCGTGGCGGGATCCCTGGATCTCGCCCGTCTTGTTCCAGCACCGCGCCTCCACCGGCAGCGCGGCGGGCAGCCGGTCCCGGATCTGCTGGCGGGACAGCACGTCCAACGCGTGCACGGTGAGCGCCACCGGCAGCGCCCGGCCGGTCGCGAGCCGGTCCAGGATCCGCGCCTGGTCCAGCGCGCAGGTGGTGTTGCGTCCCGGCGCGTCGACGTCCATCAAGCGCCGTTCGACCCGGGTGGCGAGGCAGCCGAGATCCTCGGCGCAGCTCGCGATCGCCGGGAACCCGACGGTGTCGATCACCGCGTTCGTCGCCGCGTTGTCGCTGACGACGATCATGAGCGTGATCAGGTCGGCGAGCGTGAGCCGGTGCACGCCGCGCAACTCCCGCAGCACCCCGAAACCGCCCGCCCGCTGCTCCGGGAGGGGCACTTCGGTGTCCAAGGCGAACCGTCCTGCGTGGACCTCCCGCAAAGCGGCGATCATGACGAGCACCTTGATGGTGCTCGCCGGATGCACTTCGCGCTCCGCCTCCACCAGCACGGGAACGCGCTCGTCCAAGTCCCACGCGGCGAACCCGATCCGGCCCGGGAAATCCCGCCGGGCCTCCGCCAGGGACGCCTCCAACCGCTCCGCGAAGCCCATCCGGCCGCTCCCCCTCACAGCGTTCCGAGCGCGGCGTGCGCCGCGGCGGCGTCCTGGACGCCGATTCCGACGCTGTTGTAGAACACCAGCTGCCCCGGATCGGTCCTGCCCGGTGCACGCCCGGTCAGCACCTCCCCCAGCGAGTGCAGCCGCTCGCGGGTGCGGTCACCGCGTTCCAGCGCGCGCACGATCGGTCCGGCGTGGTGCGCGGCGGTGTCCACGTCGTCGACGACGACCAGGTCGGCGCGCCGCACGAGCTCGTCGTCCACCTCCCGCCGGTGCGGTTCGAAGCTGCCCACCGACACCACCGTGGCACCGGGTTCGACCTCGTCGGCGGTGATCACCGGCTCGGTGCTGAGCGTGCACGCGGCGACGAGCGAAGCGCCGCGCACCGCCTGCTGCGCGGTGTCCGCGGCGCGCACGTCCAGGTCCAGTTCGGCGGCGAGTTCGCTCGCGAGTGCCTCCCGGCGCCGCCGGTCGCGGCCGTGGATCCGCACCGTCCGCAGCGCGCGCACCCGGGTGATCGCGCGCACGTGCGCGCGGGCCTGCACCCCGGAGCCGAGCACCGCCAGTTCGTCGGCCGATTCCGGCGCCAGCACGTCGACGGCGACGGCGCTGCCCGCGGCGGTGCGCAGCTCGGTCAGCGCGGTCGCGGCCATGACGGCCCGGACGCGGCCGTCGGCGGCGTCGAGCACCAGCACGGTCGCCGAGATCACGGGCAGTCCACGCTCGGCGTTGCCGGGGTGCGCGGCGACGAGCTTGCTCACCGCGCCGTGCTCCGGGGAGATCGTGCCGAGGTAGCCCAGCGCGGTACCGGTGCCGCTGGGGACCGAGACCTTCTGGGCCAGCCGCGCGCGACCGTCGCCCAGCGCCGCGAAGGCCGTGCGCTGCGAGCGGATCGCCGTGTCGAGGTCCAGCGCCGCGGTCACGTCCGCGTCGGTCCACATCATGTCCGTCATCCGTGCCTCCAAGCTCGCCGCTCCCCCGCCACCGGCACACGGTAGGCGGGCGGTGGTGGTGATCGTTCTGAGCAACAGCAGAACTGTCGCTCAGAGAACCAGGAAATCACTCTTCTGATGCTCGATGTTCGAACGCCTGCGCGGTTACGGTGGGTTTCGTGACCGGCGGCACAACGCAGGCCGGTTCCGGCGGTTCGGACTGCGGTCCGGGCCGCACACGCGGGAAGACGCCAGCCACGCCCCCGAAACCCGAGGCCGCCGCGGCCACGGCCGCCCGGCTCCGACATCGGCACCGACCGTCGCGACCTCCGCGACGTCTCGACCGGCAGCACGACCGCACTGCACACGCCCGCACGGATGAGGAAGAGGTGGACCACGGTGTCGACGACGGTGAGTTCGGTGATCGGAGCAGCCCCGCGCGAGGCGGCCCCCGGAGCCGGAGCCCCCGGGTCAGGATCGGCGGAGTACTCGTCCCGCAACCCCGCCCGGCTGGACGACGTGGTGGCGCGGGTCGAGTTGAGCGGCCCGGAGGACGTGCACGCGGCGGCCGCTGCCGCCCGCGCCGCGCAGCGCGAGTGGGCGCAGGTGCCCGCTCCGGTGCGCGGTCGTGTCGTGGCCGAGCTCGGCAGACTGGTCGAGGCGAACAAGGAATCGCTGGCCCGGCTGGTGACCCGCGAGATCGGCAAGCCCTACGCCGAGGCGCTCGGCGAGGTCCAGGAGATCGTCGACACCTGCGACTTCTTCCTGGGCGAGGGGCGCAGGCTCTACGGCCAGACGGTCCCGTCGGAGATGCCGGACAAGCAGCTGTTCACCTTCCGCGTTCCGGTGGGCGTCGCGATGGTGATCACGGCGGGCAACTTCCCGGTGGCGGTGCCGTCCTGGTACCTGGTTCCGGCGCTGCTGTGCGGCAACGCGGTGGTGTGGAAGCCTGCCGAGTACGCGGCGGCGGCCGCGCGGGCGGTCGCCGAACTGGCTTGGCGCGCGGGAGTTCCGCAGGGCGTGCTGAACCTGGTCTACGCCGACGGGGAGGCCACCTTCGCGGGCTTGGAGTCCGCGTTGCGGGACGGCCTCGTCGACAAGGTCGGCTTCACCGGTTCCAGCGCGGTGGGCTCCCGGGTCGGTGAGCTGTGCGGCAAGTACACGCAGAGCCCGTGCCTCGAACTCGGCGGGAAGAACCCGATGGTGGTGGCCGCGGACGCGGACCTCGACCTCGCCGTCGAGGGCGCGCTGTTCTCCGGGTGGGGCACCGCCGGGCAGCGCTGCACCTCGCTGGGCAACCTGATCGTGCACCGCGACGTGCACGACGAGTTCGTCGGCCGGTTGGACCAGGCGCTGCGGGCCGCGGTGATCGGCGACCCGGCCGGGGACGTGCTGTACGGACCGCTGCTGGACCAGAAGTTCGCCGACGGCTTCGAATCGGTGCTCAGCACCATCGCCGATCACCACAAGGTGCTCGGGTCCTCCGCGGTCGGCCGCATCGGTGCCACCGCCCCGCGCGCCGGGTTCCAGGGCGATCCGGAAGCGGGCTTGTTCTACCACCCGGTGCTGCTGGACGGACTGCGCCCGGACGACCACGTGTTCACTCAGGAGACCTTCGGCCCGATCGTCGGGGTGAGCACCTTCGACGACCTCGACGAAGCGATCGAACTGGGCAACGCGCCCGGCTACGGGCTCTCCGCGGCCGTCTACACCTCCGACCCGGCCACCGCTTTCCGGTTCCGCCAGGGCACCGGGGCGGGGATGGTCAGCGTGAACAACTCGACCTCCGGGGCCGAGGCGCACCTCCCCTTCGGCGGGAACGGCCGCTCCGGCAACGGCAGCCGCCAGTCGGGCATCTGGGTACTCGACCAGTTCACCCGATGGCAGTCGCTGAACTGGGACTTCTCCGGGAAGTTGCAGAAGGCGCAGATGGACGTCGCCACCGTCGAACCGGACCGGGGATACCGGCTGCCGCCCGAACTGGGCGGCACCTCGTGACCCTGCCGGTCCGGGCCGAGGTCGTCGTGATCGGCGGCGGGGCGATGGGCACGTCCATCGCCTTCCACCTCGCCGAGGCGGGAACGCAGGTGCTCCTGCTGGAACGCGACGAGCTCGGGTCGGGCAGCACCGGCAAGGCCGCGGGCGGGGTGCGGGCGCAGTTCTCCGATCCGGTCAACATCGCGCTGGGCGCCCGCAGCCTCCGCGCCTTCGAGCGGTTCGCGGAGCGGCCGGGCGGGGAGATCGACCTGCGCAGGCACGGCTACCTGTTCCTGCTCTCGGACCCGGCGGACGTGGCGGAGTTCGAGAACTCCGTGCGGTTGCAGAACGAACTCGGCGTGCCGAGCCGGATGCTCACCGCGCGGGAAGCGGGCGAACTCGCCCCGCTGGTGTCGGTCGACGGCGTCCTAGCCGGTGCCTTCTCCCCCACCGACGGGCACTGCACGCCCGACGCGGTCGTGCAGGGCTACGCCGCCGGTGTCCGGCGGTTCGGCGGTGACGTCCGCCGGCACTGCGCGGTCGAGGGCATCGAGGTGTCCGGCGGCAGGATCACCGGCGTGCGCACCGATGCCGGCGCAGTGGCCACGTCCACCGTGATCTGCGCGGCGGGCGCCTGGTCGGCCGAGGTGGGCGCGATGGCCGGGGTGGAGTTACCGGTGCGGCGCTTGCGGCGGCAGATCCTGGTCACCGAGCCGGTCCCCAGCCTGCCTGATCGACTGCCGTTCACGATCGACTTCAGCACCGGGTTCTACTTCCACGACGAAGGGCCCGGCCTGCTGATGGGCATGCCGGATCCGGTCGAGAGCACCGAATCGCGCACCGACGACCGGTGGCTCGACGTTCTCGCCGACACCGTGGCTCGGCGAGCGCCCGCGTTGTCCGCGATCGGTGCGGCGCACCGCTGGGCGGGGTTGTACGAGCTGAGCCCGGACCACAACGCGCTGATCGGCGCTTCGTCCGAAGTGGACGGATTCCGCTATGCGACGGGCTTCTCCGGGCACGGCTTCCTGCAGAGCCCGGCGGTGGGCGAGGTGGTCCGCGACCTCGTCCTCGGCCGACCACCCGAGGTGGACGTCGGGGGCTTGAGCGTCGACCGCTTCGCCCGCGCCGCCCACCGACCGGAGCGCAACCTCGTCTGACGGTTCGCTCCACGCGTTTCGCCGGTGTTCCCGGTCAGCGGCAGCTCCGCTGACCGGGAGCCACCGGAACAGCAAGACCACCGGAGGTTCGCGCCGGTCGCCGCACGGGGACAGCGATTCCTCGTGCGCCGGCACCACTTCCGGACGGGATTTCGCAGTGCCGATGCCGTCGCGGTTCCGCCACGGCCACCACCCAGCTCACTTCGGACGGACCACGCAGGAGGCAGTCGTGAACGACCTGTTGCAGTCGATCGACGAATGGGGACCCGAGAAGATCGTCTGCGTCTCCGATTCCCGCAGCGGGATGCGGGGCGTGCTGGTGGTCGACAACACGGCCCGTGGCACCGGCAAGGGCGGGATCCGGATGAGCCCGACGGTGAGCGTCGCCGAGATCGCCAGGCTGGCCCGGGTGATGACGTGGAAGTGGGCGGCGGCCGACCTGTTCCACGGCGGTGCCAAGGCGGGCATCGTGGCCGACCCGGCGGCCCCCGACAAAGAACGGATCGTGCGCGCCTTCGCCCGCAAGCTCGCAGATCAGATCCCGGCCAGCTACGTCGCCGGCCTCGACATGGGCATGACCGAGCGGGACGCGGCGATCATCCAGGACGAACTCGGCGATCGGGGCACCGCCGTGGGCGTCCCGGAGGTGCTGGGCGGAGTCCCCTACGACGAGCTCGGCGTGACCGGTCATGGCGTGGTCGCCGCGCTCGCCGCCGCGCTGGAACTGCGGAACCGGCCGATGGCGGGCACGCGGGTCGCGGTCCAGGGGTTCGGCGCGGTGGGTGCCGCGGCCGTGCGGCGGTTGCACGAGCTGGGCGCCCAGGTCGTCGCACTGTCCACCGTGGACGGTGGCGTGCACGATCCGGACGGACTCGACGTGCCGTCGTGGCTGGCGCGGCGCGCCGAGCACGGCGACGCGTGCGTGCACGGCGCTCCGGCGGCCAAGCGCCTCGACCGCGGCGAGGAGCTGGTGGTCGACTGCGACGTGCTGATCCCCGCGGCCGGGCAGGACGTGCTCGGGGAACGCGTCGCGGCGGAGGTCCGGGCCGAAGTCGTCGTGGAGGGCGCGAACCTCCCGACCACACCGGACGCGCGGGCCGCGCTGGCGGCGCGTGGGGTCACCGTCGTACCGGACTTCATCGCCAACGCGGGCGGGGCCATCGCCGCCGGCTTCGCGATGGACGCCCGTCGATCCGCGTTCCGCCCGGCACCGGACCGCATCCTCGACGAGGTCGCGCAGCGGTGCCGGGACAACACCCGGCTGGTGCTGCGCTCGGCATTGGAGCACGGGGTCGACCCGCACTCCGCCGCACTGGACATCGCGCAGAGCCGGGTGCGCGCCGCGATGGAACTGCGCGGGCGGCTCGCGACTGTCGAGGCCGAACCGGTCGGCGCGGGCGGCTGATCACATGCTCAACCCGATCCACCTGCGCACCTTGCAGGAATGCGTGCGCACCGGCTCGTTCGCGGAGGCGGGCAGAGCCCTCGGCTACACCGCGTCCGCGGTGTCGCAGCAGATGGCGTTGCTCGAACGCGCCGTCGGAGCACCGCTGTTCGAGCGCTCGGCGCGCAGCGCCCGGTGCACCGCGCTCGCGTCCCGGCTTGCCGAGCGCAGCCGGGACGCGCTGGGCGCGCTGCAATCCCTGGAGCGCGAGGTGCGCGCGATGGTCAGCGGGGAGGAGGGCAGCCTGCGGCTGGCCGGGTTCGCCACCGCCAACGCCCGCATCCTGCCCGGCGTGCTGGCCTCGGTGATCGAGCAGCGCCCGCACGCCGAGCTGCAGCTGGACGAGGGCGAACCGGACGAGGTCGTCGACAGCGTGCTCGACGGGGTGCTCGACGCGGCGGTCGTGTTCGAGTACGACCTGGACCCGCGGCAGTGGCCGACGGACCTGCGCGTGGACGAAGTGGTGTCCGAGCCGCTGCGCCTCGTGCTCCCGGGCTCGCACCGGCTGGCCGGGGCCGCGGAGATCTCGCTGCACGAACTCGCCGACGAACCGTGGATCTGCACCCGCCGCGACACCGCCGGGGCGCGCTCGCTGGTCCGGCTCGCGGCGGCCAGCGGCTTCGTCCCGCGCATCACCTTCCGCAGCAACGACTACTCGGTCATCCGGGACCTGGTGGCCCGCGGCATGGGGGTCGCGATGCTGCCCGGCTTGGCACTCGGGACGGGGTCGGTCCGGGTGACCCGCATCGCCGGGCGGCAGCCGCAGCGCCGGGTGCGCGCCCTGTACCGCAAGGAGAACACCAACCCGCTGCTGCCCATCGCACTGGACTGCCTGCACCGGGCGGGCTCCGAGCTCGCCGTGCTCTGGGGACCGGACACCGCGGCGCACCACCCCGAACCGGATCCGCGGGAGCTGCCGGCGGAGGTGCCCCCGTCGCCACCCGGTGGTCCGCCTGATCTGCGGTGGCACGGCGTCGGCACCGGAGCGTCGGGGACTCGGGACAGCGGAGCGGAGCGGTGATGAGCCAGGGCAGCGATCACGTCGAGCAGATCGACGAGCACTTCCTGTCGGCGGTGCAGGCGCTCACCGGTCCCCCCGCCGGAGCGGGACCGCCGCGTCCCGACGTCGCGGGCGCACCGGGTGCGAGCTCGGCGCCGCAGTTGCTGGCGCTGTTCGACGCGCAAGCGGGCAGCAGGCACCTGGACTTCGCCGCGCGCGAGTTGGGTCGCCGCAAGCTCGGCTACTACAGCATCGGCTCCTCCGGCCACGAGTCGAACGCGGCGGTGGCCGCGGCCCTGCGCCCCACCGATCCGGCGCTGCTGCACTACCGCTCCGGCGGGTTCTACCTGCGCCGGGCGCACCAGGTACCGGGCCGGGACCCGGTGCGCGACGTACTGCTCGGCGTGGTCGCCTCGGCCGAGGAACCGATCTCCGCGGGAAGGCACAAGGTGTTCGGGCACGGCGAGCTCGGGATCATCCCGCAGACCTCCACCATCGCCTCCCACCTGCCTCGGGCGATGGGGCTGGCCTTCTCGGTGGGCCGCGCCGAACGGCTGGACGTCACGTCCGAGTGGCCCGCCGACGCGGTCGTGGTGAGCAGCTTCGGCGACGCCTCGGCGAACCACTCCACCGCGCTCGGCGCGATCAACGCCGCCGCGCACTGCGCGCACCAGGGGTTGCCGATGCCGCTGCTGCTGGTCTGCGAGGACAACGGGCTCGGCATCAGCGTGCGCACCCCACCGGAGTGGGTGGCCTCGGCGCACTCCCGCCACCCGGGGATCCGCTATTCCGCAGTGGACGGTGCCGATCCCGCTCAGTGCTTGGAAACGGCGGCGGAGCTGGCGGAGTGGGTGCGCGAGCACCGCAGGCCCGCGCTGCTGCACCTGCGCACCGTCCGCCTGATGGGGCACGCGGGGTCCGATGTGGAATCCGGGTACCGGACGCGGTCGGAGATCCTCGCCGACTACGACCGGGACCCGCTGCTGGCCACCGCCGCCGCACTGATCCACCGCGGCGCCCGCTCCCCCGCCGAGGTCCTCGACCGATACGAGTCGTGGCGCGCCGAGGTCGCTCGGATCGCCGAAGAAGTGCTGTCCCGCCCCAAGCTCGCCGACCGGGCCGAGGTGATGGCCGCCATCGCCCCCGCCGATCCCGGCGCGGTGCGAGACCGGGCGGCCCACCGGACCGCGCAGCGCGCACGGCACTTCGGTGAGAACGCACCGGAATCGGCCGGACCGCTCACCCTGGCCGAGTCGATCAACCGCGGCCTGGCCGACGCGCTGGCCACCGATCCGGGCACGCTGGTCTTCGGCGAGGACGTGGCGGGCAAGGGCGGGGTCTACGGGGTGACGCGGGGCTTGCGCCGCGCGTTCGGCGGCCTCCGCGTGTTCGACACGCTGCTCGACGAGCAGAGCATCCTCGGCACCGCGCTCGGCGCGGGCCTCGCCGGGATGGTGCCGGTTCCGGAGATCCAGTACCTGGCCTACCTGCACAACGCGGCCGACCAGTTGCGCGGCGAGGCCGCCACTCTCGGGTTCTTCTCCAACGGCCGGTTCCGCAATCCGATGGTGGTGCGCATCGCGGGTTACGGCTACCAGAAGGGCTTCGGCGGGCACTTCCACAACGACAACTCGGTGGCGGCGCTGCGCGACATCCCCGGCCTGGTGGTCGCCTCCCCGTCCTGCCCGGACGACGCCGCCGCGATGCTGCGCACCTGCATCGCCGCGGCGCGGGTGGACGGCCGGGTGTGCGCGTTCCTGGAACCCATCGCGCTCTACCACGAGCGGGATCTCCACGAGCCGGGCGACAACGCGTGGCTCGCCCGCTACCCGGCGCCCGGCGACGGGCACGTGCCGATCGGCAGCGCCCGCACGCACGGCAGCGGCGACGAGTTGACCTTGGTGACCTTCGGCAACGGCGTGCCGCGCTGCCTGCGGGTCGCGCGGCGGTTGGAGCGCGAAGGTGTCGGTGTCCGCGTGCTGGACCTGCGCTGGCTGAGTCCGCTGCCCACCGAGGACCTGCTCACCGCGGCGATGGCGACCGGGCGGGTGCTGGTGGCCGACGAGACGAGGCGCTCCGGGGGCGTGTCCGAACCGGTGGTGACGGCACTGGTGGACGCCGGTTTCACGGGCTCGATCGCGCGGGTCACCAGTGCGGACAGCTTCATCCCGCTCGGGGGCGCGGCCCAGCACGTGCTGCTGAGCGAGGATTCCATCGAGGGTGCCGCCCGTGACCTCCTCCGCCGAAGCACGAGGTGACCGCATGGACCACGACGCCCCGCCGCAACGACCGCCGCACGAGCGGGCCATCGGATGATCAGCTGGCGCACGCTGACCGAGCAGGACTTCCCGCTGCTGGGGAGCTGGCTCGCGCAACCGCACGTGGCCCGGTGGTGGCACCACGAGAACTCCGCCGCGGCGGTCGCGCGCGATTTCGGGGCGGCGGCGCGCGGCGAGGAGCCGTCGGACGACCTGCTCGTGTTCCTCGACGGGCGGCCGGTGGGCTTGCTGCAACGCAGCAGGTACGGCGACTACCCGGAGCACGCGGCCGAGCTCGCACCGATCATCGAGGTTCCGGCGGAGGCGGTGTGCCTCGACTACTTCATCGGCGATCCGCGGCTGATCGGTGCCGGGCTGGGCACCCGCGTGATCCGGTCGATCGTCGAGGCGACCTGGCACGACTACCCGGAGGCGCCGTCGATCGTGGTGCCCGTGTCCGCCGCCAACCGGGCGTCCTGGCGTGCACTGGAGAAAGCGGGCCTGCGCCGCGTCGCCGAGGGCGAGATGACCCCGGACAACCCGCTCGACGACCGGGACCACTACGTCTACGAGGCGGTCCGCCCACCGGCCGGATTCTGACCGTCAACCGCGTTGGCCACGGAGGAGGAAGGGCCGACGACGCACTCCCCTGCGCCGCCGGCACTCGCCATGCTAAGCGCCGATTCCACTCGGATCATGTTGTTCATGAGGCGCTGACCTGCGACTTGATCCTGTCGCAGCGCGCTCAGCGGGTGGGCTCGCCGAAGACCTTCCCCGGGTTGAAGATCCCGGCGGGGTCGAGCCCGTTCTTCACCGCGTGGTGCATGCCCACGACGGTGGGCCCGAGTTCGTCGTGCAGGCCCGCCCGCTTGAGCAGGCCGATGCCGTGTTCGCCGCTGACCGTGCCGCCCAGCGCGATGGCGTCGGCGACGATGTCGTCGAACGCGCGCTGCGCCCGTTCCCGGGCGGCGTCGTCCCCGGCCGGGGTGATGATCAGCGGGTGCAGGTTGCCGTCGCCCGCGTGCGCGATGTTCGCGATCAACGTGTCGTGGCGGACCGCGGCGGCCTCGACCTTCGCGAGCATGTCCGGCACCAGCGCTCGCGGCACGCACACGTCCTCGGTCAGCAGCGGGCCGAGCCGCTCCAGGGCCGGGTAGGCCAGTCGGCGCGCGGCGAACAGCGCATCGGCCTCGTGCTGATCGGTGGAGGCCGCGCTGAACGTCGCACCGGCCTTCTCGAAGCATTCGACGAGGGTCGCCACCTCCTGCTCACCGGCTTCGCCGGGAGTGTCGGAGCGCCCGAGCAGCAGCACCTCGGCTTCGTCGCTGAGCCCCATGTTCTTCCACTCGTCCACCGCGCGCAGGCAGTGCCGGTCGAGCAGTTCCAGCGCGGAGGGCACCACCCCGGACGCGGCGACGGCGGCGACGGCTTCGCCCGCCGCGACCAGCGAGTCGAAGTAACCGACCACGGTCCGCTCCGGGGCGCGAACGCCGGGCAGCAATTTGACCGTGATCTCGGTGATCACGCCGAGGGTGCCTTCGGAACCGACGAACAAGCCGCACAGGTCGTAGCCGGTGACGCCCTTCGCGGTGCGCCGCCCGAGCCGCACGACCTCCCCGTCGCCGACGACCGCTTCCAGCCCGAGGACGTAGTCCCTGGTCACGCCGTACTTCACGCAGCACACGCCACCGGCGTTGGTGGCGACGTTGCCGCCGATGGTCGACCACGGGGAGCTCGCCGGGTCCGGCGGGTACCAGGCCCCGTGTTCGCGGCAGGCGGCGCGGAAGTCGTCGTTGATCACTCCCGGCTGGGTGACGGCGAGCTGTTCCCGCGGGTTGATCTCCAGCACCGAGTTCATGTGCTCGAACGAGATCATCACGCACCCGTCGAGGGCGTTGGCCCCGCCGGACAGGCCGGTGCCCGCGCCGCGCGGCACCACCGGAACCCCCAGCTCGGCGCAGGTGCGCACGACCGCGACGACGTCCTCGGTGCGCACCGGGCGCACGACGGCGGCCGGGGTGCCGTGCGGGGCCCATTCGGCTTCGTCGTGGGCGTAGCGGCCGACGGAGTCCGGGTCGGTCACCAACAGCTGTTCCGGTACCCGCGCCCGCAGTGCCGCGAGCGTGTTCTCCGTGTCCATCACGCCTCCGTTTCGCCGGTCCGCACCCACGTTAACCCGGTGCCTCGTCGGCACCCAGCATCGTTCCGGAAAACGCGATCATGGCTTCCACCACGGATTTCGCGCGCGTTGACGTCCTGTCAGCACCGCCCCACCGAGCGTGTCGACGGCCCCTCGGGCCGCCCCCGTGGTCAGCGCGCCGAGGCGTCGCGCTTGCGACGCCACTGGTCGGAACCGACCAGGACGAGGAACCCGCGCCACCGCTCCCGCGAGACGCACAGCCGGGCGCCGTGCGGCTGCTTGGAATCGCGGATCAGCGTCACCCCCGCGCGCCGGGCGACCTCGACGCAGTTGCCCACGGACCCGCTGCGGGTGCTTCTGTGCCACTCCTCGGACATGGCGGCCCCTCTCTCGTGGCGTCGGGGACCCTGTCCATCTTTCTTGTTCCCGGAGCGGTTTCCAGTGGTCAGCTGTCGTAACGGCCTGCGCCCAACGCGTCGGCGAACCCGCCCGATCGCCACGTTCGCGCGCTGCCCCGTTCGCCCACGAGATGCCTGCCCGAGAGACCGCCGCGGCGGGTCAGGAATTCCGGGAGATCACCTCGTCGATGAGGTCGCCGCCGGGGAAGTCCATCAGCACGACACCGGTGCGGGGAACGTCGTTGCCCGCCAGGTGTTCCAGCGCGTAGTCGTTGACGCCGCGGGTGCCGCCGGTGCCGCAGGACACGGTCTTCGGGTTGGCGCCCAGGCTCGAACCGCTGGTGAAGTTCCAGAACATCTCACCGGAGTCGGCGGAGTTCGTCTCGTCCCAGTGGTCGCGCACGTGGTTCCACTTGTCGTCGATGTCGCCGATCGTGGGCACCTGGTATTCGTCCTGCACGTAGTCGCCCCAGTTGTCGTTGGTGAACTGGGAGAGGCCGTAGCCGTCGACCAGGCCGCCCTGCGCTTCCTGCAGCGACCCGAGCACGATCTTGCCGCGGGCGTCGCCGAGCGTCGGCATGCCGTCGGAGGCGGGGTTTTGCAGCCGCCCGCCGTGGGGGTCCTCGTCGGCGTAGCGGTCGAGGATGGTCGCGGTGTCCTGATCGCTGTTCTCGTCGGTGCAGGACCCGATGTCCCCGGTGCATTCGGCCTTCAACCGCATCAGGATCGTCTCGCCGGGGTGCGCGGCGAGGAAGGCGTCCGCTTTCGCCAGCACATCGGCGAAGTTGGCGTTCTGGTAGAAGGTGCCGTGGTGGATGGTGAACTGGTTGTCCACCTTGCGGACCCGGATGTCGATGGCGCGCACTCCGGCGTCGAGCTGCGCGGTGAGCGTTTCCGCGCTGTCGCCGTGGTCCTCCTGGGTCTGCGTGATGTCCCCACCGTGCAGCGACAACGTGTCGTGGGTGCCGGGGATGGACAGCGCGGCGAGGCTGGTGTCGTCGGGCAGCCCGCCCATCCAGTCCGGGTTGGCGGCCTCGGTGAGGCTTTCGCAGTAGGCCGTCGCGGCGTGCGCGGTCCCGGCGGGAACGAGGGTGACCGCCAGGGCCGCGGCGAACGCGGCGGCGATCCGGGCGGTGGACGAGGCGACTCCGGTCATGCGCACATGATCTCCACCCGCAGGTCACGACCAGGCCACCCTGGCGTGATCCCGCCAGCATCGGAGTTCCCAGGCTTCGGAACCCGGTCCCGCTCCGGCCTTGTCCTCACAGCCGAGGCGGGACCGGCGTGGGGCGAGATCAGCCTTCGTAGCGGCCGGAGGTCACGGCGCCCAGGAAGCTCCCCCACCGTTCGCGCGAGACCCGCAGCCGACCGTCGCGCGGTGCTTTCGAGTCCCGGACGGCCACCTCTCCCGTCAAGACGGCCACCTCCACGCAATCACCGTTCGATCCGCTGTAGGTGCTCTTCTTCCACCGGTGCACACTCATCGGACAGCTCCTTCTTGATCGACTCGATCAGCTCAGCGGACTGATCACCGGTCAACACGACATCTTCGAGTTCGGCCAGGCCATCGGTAAAGGGCTCCACGTCCTGCGGACGAGTCAAGAAGAGTCCGACACGGCGGGCCTCGATGTAGACGTGCGGAGCTCGGTCCGGAAAGGCCAACATCATGAACGGCCCGTCGAGGCCCGGATGAGCCCCGGCGCTCCTGGGGATGATTCGGATGCTCACGTTCGGCCTGGTGCTCACCCGAAGCAAATGCCCGAGTTGGCCGCGCATGACATCCGGGCCACCGATGAGCCTGCTCAGCACGAGTTCGTCCATGAGCACCGTGACTTCCGGCGCATCGGGCCGCGTCAACAACGCCTGACGTGCGAGCCGAGCGGCGAGCAACCATTCCTGTTCGGCTCCGGATCCGATGACGGCACGCGCGTATTCCTGGGTCTGGAATAACCCGGGCACAAGGCTCATCGCAACACTCGTGATCTCCGAGGCTTTCGTTTCCAAGGCGACGAGGCTGGTGATCTGCTGTGCGGTGGCGGGCCCGGTGGCCAGCCACGCCGTGCTCGCGTCCGTGCCGTCGACCTGCTCGACCATCTGGTCCCGCCGCCTGCCGGTGATTCCGTAGACGGCGCACAGCGCGATGACCTCCTCCGGCTCCGGGACTCGCGTGCCCAGTTCGGTGCGCGCGACCGAGGTGTGCGAGACACCGATCCGCTCGGCCACCGATCGGGTGGACATCCGGCATTGCTCGCGGGCTTTGCGGAGATCCGCTCCGAGCCCCATCTGACGCACCTTGCTGCGCTGCCGCACCCACCGACCTCCGAACATGCGAGAACAATTGTCACAGAATCCGTTACACGCGTTCCACATCAATTCTCAGTCGCCTTTGTAACCGCTTGCTGTTCCGAGAGGAAGCCTTCTAGCCTCCGCTTCACGCAATCGGTTGATCACGAACTGGAGGAATCATGCGGCAAGAAGGCTGGCGCATTCCCGCGGGAGCGAACCCGGCGACGGGTGAAGTGGTGCTGGGGGTGGCGACGCCGCAGAGCGTGGCGATCCGGCAGGGGGATTCGGTGCTCGAACTGACCACCGAGCAGCTCGGCGAGCTCAGCGATCGGATCTTCTACCTGCACGAACTGCTGCGGATCGACCTCTCCGACATCGCGGAGGGACTGCAACCGAGCTGGTGATCGCGCGGCGGTCCGGGTCGGTCGACGGCGTGAGCGAGTGTCCGGGAGGGATTACCGTTCGGGGTATGAGCATCGCGGCGCAGGACCTCTTCCGGGACGGTCCGCGCATCCTGGACGGCGGGCTGGCCACGGAGTTGGAGGCGCGCGGCGGGGATCTCTCCGGCGGGCTGTGGTCGGCCCGGTACCTGCTGGAGGCACCGGAGAAGATCGTCGGCGCGCACGAGGCGTTCTTCGCGGCGGGGGCGGACGTGGCGAAGTCCGCCGGGTACCAGGCGAGCTTCGAAGGGTTCGCCGCGCACGGGGTCGGCCGCGAGCAGGCGGCCGAACTGATGCGCCGCAGCGTCGAACTCGCAGGGGAGGCGGCGCACCTGGCTCCGGTGCGGGACCAGGTCTCCAAGACCGGGGCGCATCGCACCGGGCGGCTCGTCGCCGCCTCCGTCGGGCCGTACGGCGCGATGCTCGCGGACGGTTCGGAGTACCGCGGGCGCTACGGGCTCGGCCACCGCGAGCTCGTCGCGTTCCACCGGCCCCGGATGGAGGCGTTCGCGGCGGCCGAGCCGGACCTGTTCGCGCTGGAGACCGTTCCCGACGTGGACGAGGCCGCCGCGCTGCTCGACGCGCTCGACGGGCTCGGCGTTCCCGCCTGGTTGTCGTACACGATCTCCGGTGGGCGCACCCGGGCCGGGCAACCGCTGGCGGAGGCGTTCGCCGTGGCCGCCGGCCGGGACGACGTGCTGGCCGTCGGGATCAACTGCTGCTCCCCCGCCGACGCGACGCGCGCCGTGCCGATAGCGCGGGAGGTCAGCGGGAAACCGGTGGTGGTGTATCCGAACAGCGGTGAGGGCTGGGACGCCGAGCACCAGCTGTGGACCGGCCGCTCCGGTTTCGACGCCGCCCACGTCACCGGCTGGATCGCCGACGGCGCCCACCTCGTCGGCGGCTGCTGCCGAGTCACCCCCGCCGACATCGCCGAGGTCGCAGCCCACCTCCACCCCCGACCCCAGTAACCCCCACCTCGCCAAGGAGCCTGCCTAGCGGCGAAGCCGTGCCTTGGGCTGCGGAGCACGCCTGCCTTGCGGCCGAAGGCCGTGCCTGTATTCGCGCAGCGAATAGCCCACGCAAGCAAGGCGACCACCCGCGGGTTCTCAGTCGGTCTCTCGCGAGGACAGCTTTTTCCCTCGTGGCGGAGCCACTCGGGAAAAAGATCCCGCAGCGAGAGACCGGCTGAGGTTGC